>CAWEHK010000040.1:0-33898 GCA_963808625.1 uncultured delta proteobacterium | reverse complement strand
TCTTGGGGGACTCCTAATACCGGTAAATACCACTACAAATGATGACGCCATCGGTCCACTTGAAATACACGATTTTGGGTCGCTCCGTTTTGGTTACGGGGTCGACCCATTTATATTCCACCCAGCCGGAACCCTCAGCATTGGCGAGATCAACGATGTCTTTGATAAAGGTCTTCCCGTCAGAATCCACAATGCGATAGAAATCTTTGCCGACATATTTTGTATTTACCCCGTGGGCCAGCATCACCCCGGTGGAGTCCAGCACAAAGAGATACTGGCTGCCTTTGGCAAAACGACCTTGAGGGTTCGAGAATTCGGCCAAAGCGACCCCTCTGCCGTTTACTCGGTAAAACGCTACTGCCTTCTCGACAAAGCGCTTGACGTCATCCGGAACGAGCTCAACCTCGTGATCTTCCATTTGGGTGTCAATCGCCAGGTCGCTTGCTGGAAAAATATCGGTGAATGAGGCAGGAAAGGTATCTTCATCCGGTGGGTGTTCCAGCATCCCGGAGGCCGGATTGCCCCCGTAGATCCCGCTGCAAATGATCACCCCATGGGTCTTCTCAAAATACACCAGCTTAGGTCGTTCCGTTTTGGTTATGTAGTCGAGCCACTTATATTCCACCCAGCCGGAACCCTCAGCATTGGCGATATCGACGATTTCTTTAATAAAGCTCTTGCCGTCAATATCCGTGACGTAATAGAAATCCTGGCCCACAAAACTCTCATTGACCGGGTGGGCGATCATTACCCCGGTGGAATCCAATACATAGACATATTGGTCGCCTTTAATAAAGCGTCCTTGGGGGCTGGAGAATTCGGCTAAAGCGATGGCTTTGGGCATCCTTTGGTAAAAGGCTACAGCCTCCTCCACGAAGTGCCTCGCCTTATCCAGAACCAGTTCCATGATGAGCCCTTCCATCTGTTTCTCCTTTCTGGATTTGGGCAGGGAGCACGTGGGACAACAAAGTCTCTCCTGGATCCCAAAAAGTCTAAGAGCGTGTCTAAAAAGGTCAGCCGGATGCGAGTCGCCGCACCATCAATTTGATCATGGCGACACGGATCATGTTTTCACTGGTTTCAGTCAGGTACTCATAATCTTTGGAAAGTCTCCGATGACGTCCCAACCAGCCAAAGGTTCTCTCCACAACCCAGCGGCGCGGAAGAACGTAAAAGCCTTTGATTGCGTCGGACCTTTTCACAATCTCCAACCGGAGGCAGTTGCTGTTTCGCAAAGAAGCGACCCACTCGATCAATTTTCCAGCGTATCCCCCATCGGCCCAAACGAGCCGGATACGCAGATAGGCATCGCGTATCAGAGAGAAGAGTATTTTGGCGCATCTCGATCCTGAATGTTGGCTGCATGAACGACTACGGCAATAACCAACCCCAGCGTGTCTACGAGCAGATGCCGTTTGCGGCCATTGACCTTCTTGCCGGCATCATAT
The DNA here is from genome assembly GCA_963808625.1 of uncultured delta proteobacterium. GTDB lineage: Bacteria > Desulfobacterota > Syntrophobacteria > Syntrophobacterales > Syntrophobacteraceae > JADGQM01. The sequence continues at coordinate 32,450 of CAWEHK010000040.1, read as the reverse complement.
CCATGGAGCCCCCTTTTTCGGTCGTCTTGACCGATTGGCTGTCGAGGATGGCTGCACTTGGTTCGGCTTCCCGTCCCTCGGCAATGCGCACCTGGGATCGTAGTGCGTCATGGACCTGTGTCCATGTGCCATCACGGCGCCATGACGAGAAGTAGTGATAGACGATCCGCCAGGGAGGGAAGTCATGTGGCAAAAGACGCCACGCGCAACCGGAGCGCACCAAATACAGTATCGCATTGAGGATCTCCAAACGCTCGTATTTGGCCGGTCTCCCGCCATGTTTAGGCATGGGAACCAGCGGTTTGAGAAACTGCCATTCATTCACACTCAAGTCACTGGAATACGGCTGCCGCGGTTGGCTTGTGTCACACATAGGCTCCTCCATTGCTAGGGTTGTCCCATGTTGACTTATCAGAAGTCTAACCCCGAGTCCAGTGTAAACTTTTTAGACACGCTCTTATATTTTCTTGCCCCGTCCAGGTGATAGGCTTCTTCGGAACCGGGTTTCACTTGCCTGACCGGAGTGCATTCCCCTGAATAAAGGGTACCTCCACTCAACTCTATGGCGTCAATGCCAACGGCTTCAAGCATTGATGCCACCCGGACCATCTCTCCAACCGTTAAGCCTCCTTCCAAAAAATCCTCTGAATTCAGTTTGATCATTACTGGGAAATGGTTTCCAACTTTATCCCTGACCCTCTGGTAAACCTCCAGGACCAATCTCGCCCGGTTTTCGATGCTCCCGCCGTAATGATCCCTCCTCTTGTTGAAAAAGGGAGAGAGGAACTGGCTGAGCAGGAACCCGTGTGCGGCGTGGATTTGAACCCCATCGAAGCCTGCTGTTTGTGCCCGAAGGGCCGCCTGGCCGAAGGCCTCGATGACCTTCTGAATCGCTTCATGGTTCATTTCCTGGCTGGTGGGAACCTTTTCAAAGGGAGAAGGTCCTTGGGGGGCTGACCCGTTAAAGCAGGATTGGCCAGAATCCCGGCATGGGCAAGCTGCATGACGATTTTTCCAACTGCCTCGTGTACCGCTTTGGTCATCTCGGAAAAGCCGGCGATCAGTTCGTCGCTATAGATCCCCAGCTGCCAGGGTCCCGCCTGCCCTTCCTTGCTCACATAAGAATCGCTCGAGATGATCAGTCCCACTCCCCCTCGGGCAAGTTGGACCATCAGTTGGGTCAGCTTCGGGGTGCATGATCCATCCTCACCGGCCATTCCTTCCCAGGTTGCTGACCGCACGAATCGGTTGGCCAGAGACATTTGCTGGATCAGTGTGGATTCGAAGAGCGTCGCCATGTATTCCTCCGTTAGAATCTGTGTCATTCATTTATCTATCACGGATCACAACGAAGAAAGGAGAAGATTCCTTATGAAACCCATTGGCCCGATGATGTGGGAACACCGCTTGATCGATAGAATGCTCCGTCTCTTTGAAGGAGCGATCAGTAAGATCAATGAAGCCCATAAAGTCGATACGGTAGATTGCTTTTTCCCAATTTATAGGGTAAATTTTCACAAGCATCTTCGGGATGCATTATAAGAATAAGGTTCTATAGCCGAAGGGGTGCTCTCCTCATGAGGGCTGAGATCAAACCCTTGGAACCTGATCCAGATTAATACTGGCGGAGGAATCGGCACGCGACAAGGTAGCTGTCGGATGGCCGTTTTCCCAAACGGCCTTTTTTATTTTCCGGCAAGTGGCTACGTTGCTCACAGCCATTGCCAAGGCTCCCCGCGCCAGCTCACGAAGTGGAGGATGTTATGGTTACACAACTGGATTTTGCGAAAGCGGGTATCGTTACGGAAGAGATGCGGGAAGCGGTTAAGGGACGAGCCGGTTAGCGCCGAAGAACTGCGGGACTTGATTGCGGCGGGCCGGGCCGTCCTGCCCAGGAATCGCAACCATTCCTTTCCCATTCTCCGGGCTATTGGTCGGGGTTGAAAACCAAGGTAAATGCCAATTTGGGAACGAGTGGCGAATGCTGCAGCATGGAAATGGAAGCGGAAAAACTCAAAGCGGCCCTGGATGCCAAGACGGACTCGATCATGGATCTTTCCACCGGGGGCGATCTGGCCGAGTTTCGCCGGTTTTTCCTCGAACACTCGCCGGTAACGGTCGGGGCCGTCCCCATTTATACGCTGGCAACCGAGATGATGGCAAGGCATCAGGCTCTGGACGAAATGGACGGGGACCAGCTCCTGAGAAGCATCGAGAAACAGTGCCGCGAGGGGCTCGATTATATCACGGTCCACTGCGGCGTCACCCAGGTCGCGGTAAAACGGCTCGAATCCTACGAACGGATCATGCCCTGTGTGAGTCGTGGGGGTTCCATCCACATGCACTGGATGCGCAAAAACGGTAAGGAAAATCCGCTCTATGAATATTTTGACGATCTCCTCGAGATTGCCCACAAGTATGACGTTACCCTGAGCCTGGGCGATGGTTTTCGTCCGGGAACCATCTGCGACGCCACCGATGGCGCGCAGTTGCAGGAACTGATGATTTTGGGAGAATTGGCCAGGCGGGCTCGCAACCGGGGCGTCCAGGTCATGATTGAAGGGCCGGGGCATGTGCCGCTGCCCCAGATCCAGGCAAACATTCTCCTGCAAAAAAAGCTTTGTGACGGGGCCCCTTTTTATATCCTGGGACCCTTGCCGACGGATATTGCCGCAGGCTACGATCATATCGTCGCCGCCATCGGCGGCGCCATCGCCGGTGCTGCGGGCGCTGACTATATCTGCTATGTAACTCCCGCCGAACACCTCGGCCTGCCCAATGCCGAGGATGTCTATGCCGGGGTTATGGCGGCGCGGATCGCGGGCCATGTGGCAGACATTGCCAAGGGACTTCCCGGCGCCATGGACGCCGACCGCCGGATGTCCGAATGCCGCCAGAAATTGGATTGGGACGGGATGATTACCGAGGCGCTTGATCCTGTCCTGGTCAAGCGGCGGCTTCAGGTGACTCAGGATCGCGAAGCCTGCACCATGTGCGGGAAGCTGTGCGCGGTGAAAATCAGCCGGCTCAGCTAAACACCATGCGGCTGCGTTGGCTGCCGAGATCGTTTTCCATTTTCACCATAAAGTATCGCAGAGGGGGCGGAATTATGTTTAAGATCCATGCGCCGCAACCTCAGGGGTCGCTCAGTATGCTCGGGGTGAGAGGAAAGGATATGGCGAGCTTGTGCAGATAGTCTACTGAGAAGAGGTCCTGTATAGCGATGATTCCACCAATTGTATACCAGATCTTTGCAGTCGCATCCTGTATGCTGCTCATTTTCTCGATGGGGTACTACCTTGGGTATCGCAAGACGGTTGTCAGATATGCAGCCCAGAGCGTCAATGACCGAGAAGAAATGCTGTCCATCGAGAAGGCGCTGAAGAACTTTTGGGACAATGAAAAGGAAAAGCTCGAAAAAGAAAAAGCCGAACTGCTGAGGCGCATTTCTTTCCTGGAAGGCAAGCTGGATCAGTACCGGCAGAAGGCCGCCGGGATCGGCATGATGGGTTTGAGGAGAAGCAGGCTCGCCGACATGTTCATCGGCTTGCTGATCGAGAACGAAAACCTTGAAGAGAAGCTCTTCAAGCAAAACCTCAAACTCAAGGAAGAGCGCGATGAATTTTTGGAAAACGAATTGCGAAGCATAAGCTACAAGCGCATCCTGCTCTCGGAACTCATCTCCCAGACGGAAGTGCGGCGGGAAATGGAAAAGCTCATCAACGACAGGGGGCGCTGGAAGCGGCTTGATATCAGACAAAAGGAACTCGAGCCGCTCACCGCTGATTCTCAGGACGACGAGGAGGAGTCGGCCTGAGCGAGGTGATGCTCACGGCGCCGGCCACCAACTGCCCTCTTCCTTTCGTTTCCTCCCGTGGTGATGCCCTGCTTACCGAGAAAGACGAGAGCTGCCAGGTCGCGATGCCTTGCTTTGTTCGTCGTTTTGCGGACAGGGTGCCGGCGCGGCTGGTGCCGATTTCTTGGCTTGACAAACCGTGATCCAGCAACTATCTATAAGCCCTCAACTTTTCCCGTGATCTGGCGGTTACGGAGCGGCCTTCATTGACGAACCCCGTGACATGAGCAGAGGCAAAATGATCCGATTTTACCCGGCTTCGTCCCGTTTCTTTTCTCTTCTTTCGGCGGTGCTGGTCCTCTCCTGCACCGGTTGTGTCCCGGCCAAGTCGGTGCGGGTGACCGCCGTCGCCCTCACCCTTCAGGACGTGGCGCAGGCAGCGGGCAGGCAGACGGATGCCACGATCGTCAGAGAGGGCACTCCTGCCTACCTCATGCTGGTGGATGGTCTGATCGAAGCCTATCCCAACAACCGGGAACTGCTCGTCGCCGGCTGCAAGGCCTACGCTTCTTATGCTTCGATGTTTGTTGCCGACGACCAGCCGAAAACGGCCGAAGCCCTTTATCGCAAGGCCAAGCTCTACGGCTTCCGGGCCCTTTCGGACCGGGGAGATTTTGGCCAGGCCGCGGCAGGAAATCTCGATGAGTTCAAGGCTTTCCTGGAGCGATATAAAAAAGAGGATGTGCCCGCGCTGTTTTGGACTGCCAGCGCCTGGGCCGGATGGATCAGCAGCAACCTCGGCAATGTTGAAGCCGTCGGGGATTTGCCGGTTTTCGGGGTCACCCTGGACCGGGTCCTTGCCCTGGATGACACCTACAACTATGGTGGGCCGCACCTTTTGATGGGGGTTTATCTCGCGGTTCGGGCCCCCGTTCTCGGGGGCGGACTGGCGGAAGCAGAGAAACAGTTTGATCGTGCCTTTGCCATAAGCGGCAACAAGGTATTGGCCGGCAAGGTCCTCTTCGCTCAGTACTATGCCGTCGGAATCAAAGACCGTCAGCTTTTTGAAGCGACCTTGCGCGAGGTCATGGCCGCCCCCGTGGATGAAGTCCCGGAGCTCACCCTTCCTAATACCCTGGCTAAAGAAAAAGCGAAAAAACTCATGGCGAAGACGGAGGAATACTTTGGAAGTCCATCTTAACGGCGCTGCCAGTCCGCGCACAACTGGTCCCGAGGAAGTGCTGTGTCCTGATCCTCGGTTTGCTTTGTCTTCTGGTGCTCTTCTCGGTCCCGGCGGCGCGTGCGGCAGGGGAGCCCGAGTACGAGATCAAACTGGCCACGATGGCGCCGGAAAACAGCTCGATGATGCAGATTTTCAACGAGATGAACGCTGAGCTGCTCAAAGAAACCGGCGGTAAAGTGGGCTTCAAACTGTTCGCGGGCTTCGTCCTGGGTGATGAAGAGGATGTTCTGAGGAAACTCCGCATCGGCATGGTGCACGCGGCGGCCTTTACCACCTCCGCCCTTACCGACGTGAACCATGATCTGCGCGCCTTCCTCGTGCCCTTCCTGTTCGACAACTACCAGGAGGTCGACCATATCATGGCGAAGCTCGAACCCGACCTGAAGCGCGGGTTCGGCGAGCGGGGCTTCGAGGTCCTGGGTTGGCCGGAACTTGGTTTTCTCTATTTTATGTCGACCACCCCAATCGCCAGCCTGCAGGACATCAAGGGCAAGAAAGTCTGGGGCAAATCCAACGCCCCCATGCTGCAGGCGATCATGGTCAAGGTCGGGGTGTCGACGGTCGCCATCAATGCTCCGGATGTGCTCATGGCCCTCCAGACCAATCTCCTCGAAGTCGTTTACAATTCGCCCTACTATGCTCTGATCACGCAGTGGTATACCCAGATCAAATACCTCACCGACGCTCCGGTTTCTTACGTCGGCGGGGCCCTGGTGATGGACAAGAAGTTCCTTGCCAAAATTCCCGCCCCCCTTCAGGAAACCCTCAGAAAGGTTTCGGCCAAGTATCTGCAGCGGGTCACGGAGCAGACCAGAAAAGACAATGCTGACGCCCTGGAAGTCATCTTCAAGCGCGGGGTGAAAAAAGTAACGCCCGACCCGAGCCAGCTCAAGGACTTCAAAGAACTCAGCAATCAAGCCATGGCCGACCTCGGGCCCAAGGAGTTCCCCATGGCTACCTATAAGAAGATCCAGGCGGAACTCGCTGAATACCGGGCGCAACCTCGCGGAAAACAATGAAGTCTCACTTTCACAACAGCATACCGCAGGTGAGCCGATGGGTCGGAGCGCTCGAAAAGTGGTTGATCGCTTCGCTGGTTATCTTCCTTGTCGTCTTTTCATTTCTCCAGATTGTTCTACGGAATTTTTTTTCAACCGGTCTCATCTGGGGTGACTCCCTGCTGCGGCAAATCGTGCTCTGGGTCAGTTTGCTCGGGGCCGCGCGGGCTGCCGCGGAAAACAAGCACATCCAGATTGACCTCCTTCCCAAGTTGCTGCCCGCGGCGAGTGCCCGGGTCCTTGGCATCATCAGCAATCTCTTTTCCACGGCGGTTTCGGCCATCCTCCTGTATGCCTCGATCACCTTTTTACAGAGCGAAATGAGCTCGGGCACCATGGCGTTCGCTGACATTCCCAACTGGTGGTTGGAAGCCGTCTTTCCCCTGAGTTTCGCGATCATGACGCTGAGATTTGGATATCAGCTCGTTGCCGAACTGAGCGCGGACCATGGTGGCCTGAACGAAGGACTTTAGAACCGGTTGATGGTTGATGGTTGATGGTTGATGAAAGCTGCGACCTGAGGTGACTTGAACGAAGGACTTTAGAACCGGTTGATGGTTGATGGTTGATGAAAGTTGCGACCTGAGGTGACCTGAACGAAGGACTTTAGAACCGGTTGATGGTTGATGGTTGATGAAAGTTGCGACCTGAGGTGACTTGAACGAATGACTCTGCTGCTGACCGCCGGCCTGATTATCGTGGCATTTTCCGGGGCGCCCCTGTTCCTGGTGATCTCCGCTGCCGCACTCCTGTGTTTTCAAGCTCTCGGCATTGACCTTGCGGCAGTGATCATCGAAATGTACCGTCTGGCTTCCAGTCCCATCCTGATAGCCCTCCTGCTCTTTGCCTTCGCCGGCTATGTGCTTGGGGAGAGCCAGGCCAGCGCGAGGCTGGTCAGGCTTTCCACCGCCCTCATGGGAAGAACGCCCGGAGGGATGGCCATTGTCTCGCTGATTACCTGTGCTTTTTTCACGGCCCTTACCGGTGCTTCGGGAATTACCATCGTCGCCCTCGGAGGGTTGATGTTACCCGCCCTCATTGGCGACAAGTACCCGGAGAAATTCTCCCTCGGGCTCCTCACCACCTGCGGGAGCCTCGGACTGCTCTTCCCCCCAGCCTCCCGCTGATCATTTATGCCATGGTTGCCGACGTCAATACCGCAGACCTTTTCGTGGCAGGGGTTGTGCCGGGAGCGCTCATGCTGGTCCTGCTCTCCCTTTACAGCATGGTTCAGGGCATTCGTTCCGGCACCACGGGCGCTCATGCCCAGTTCGCCTTCCGCGAAGTCCTCGCCGCCCTGCGCGAAGCAGTCTGGGAAGTCCTTCTTCCGGTGGTGGTCCTGGGCGGGATCTTCAGCGGCTACCTGGCGTTGAGTGAAGCTGCCGCAATTACGGCCATTTACGTACTGCTTGTCGAGATGGTGATTCATCGGGAGGTGAAGCTGGCGGAATTGCCCTCCACGATTATGAAAACCGTGATTATGGTGGGCGCCATTGTGGTCATTCTGGGTGCATCGCTCGCCTTCAACAGCTTCCTCATCGACCAGCAGGTCCCCAACAAGATCCTGAGCTTCATGCGCACCCATGTCGAAAGCAAGTACGCTTTTCTCTTTATCTTGAACCTGTTCCTGCTCGGGGTGGGCTGTGTGCTCAACATCTTTTCAGCCCTGGTTATTGTCGTGCCGCTCATTGTGCCGATTGCCAAAAGCTATGATGTCAACCTGCTGCATCTGGGCATCATTTTTCTCACGAACCTCCAGATCGGCTACTCCCTGCCGCCGATCGGGATGGACCTCCTCATCGCCAGCCTGCGATTCGAGAAGTCGGTGATTTATTTGTACTATGCCTCCCTTCCGTTCATTGCCATCCTCCTGGTGACCCTGGCGTTTATTACCTTCTTCCCGGCGCTGAGCCTCATGCTGATAAAATAATCGCCTTCTGTTTAGCAAGGCATTACTGATCGATGTTTCCTCGGGGATGATGACTTACGGGACGGAATCTGATAGGAGATAATCCATTCAAGATGAGGTCGTCTGCCCAAGTTTGGCAAGCGAGGACGGCCTGAGGAAACGGGCCAGTGGGGCCTGACATGAGGATGGATTAAGGCAGGAGCGTAGAGTCTTATGCTTTCGGAGCAGAAGCACATCTACAAGTCGATGAGCCCCGATCGGAAGTTTGCCCTGGCCAATGACCTGTACTGGTTTGCCAGGCGGAGCCGGGAGGCTTGGCTCCGTTCCCGGCATCCGGACTGGACCGAAGCGCGAATCCGATGGACGGTCAGGGAGATTTTCATGTATGCCGGAACCTGACCTCATCACGATCTTCATCAGGAGGCTGAACCGGACAGCCATCCCCTACATGATCACCGGGTCTGTAGCCTGCGTCATCTACGGTGAACCGCGGCTGACCCATGATGTCGATCTTGTGCTCGGAGTGACAGCAAAAACGGTTGCTAAGATAACCAAAGCTTTTCCGTCCGATGGCTTTTACTGCCCCCCCCTCGAAAACCTCGTGATCGAGGCCAAACGCCCTTTGCGGGGCCACTTCAACCTTATCCATCACGAAACGGGATTGCGGGCGGACATCTACACGGTGGGAAGAGACCCTCTCCACCATTGGGCCATGGCCCATCGAAGGTCCCTCGAAATCAGCGGGGAACAGGTTTGGCTGGCTCCTCCAGAATACGTGATCCTGCGCAAATTGGAATTCTACCGCGAGGGAGGCTCCGACAAGCATCTGAAAGATATTATCGGGGTTCTCGATCTGTCCCCCGACGAACTGGACATGGATTGGCTCAGGCAAAAAGTCCAGGATTACGGCCTGACCAGGGAGTGGGAAAAAGCCCAGATAAGTTGACCCACAAGACCACCCGACTTACCGTGTTGCCATTGAACGCGCTTGCCGGAACTGGTCCTTTCCCAAAAGGACCTTCGTGTATCGGGCCTCGTAGAAATCCCCTGAACGATAGAGAAGCAACCGCCCCGTGCATGTCTCCAGTAAAAGCCCCAGAACGATAACGCCAGGCTTGACCTCGATCGGTGTCGGCACCAAACGGTTGATCGTCTGCAAACGCTTTTACCATCAGGAGAAAACTTCATCCTGAAATTCGCCTTCTCATGACTCAACGGGTGCGGAATGTGAGCTCAAAACTGGCTTACCCAGTCACCCCGGCCGAAGCCGAGATCCAGAATCCTTAGCAACACCTCGATTCCGGCTTTCGCCGGAATGGCAACCAAAGGCGTTTTGACCATTTTGAGATAGTTCCAGAACGCTGCCGATGGTATGTGACCGTCCCCGTCGGCCACATGGGGACGGTTTAAGCAACGGTCATTCGTCGGGCGCCTCGGACGCAGCCCTGATATCGTAGGCATCCCGAGCTTTCAAAACATCTTCGATGTTGTTTTCCGACCACCCGCGTATCGCATCAAGCATGGGCACCAGCGTGCGGCCGAGCGCGGTGAGAGAATACTCTACTTTCGGCGGCACCGAGGCATAAACCATGCGGGCGACGAGGCCGTCCCGCTCAAGCCCTCGAAGCGTCTGGGTCAGCATCTTTTGAGACACGCCGCCGATCTCCCGTCGCAACTCCCCAAACCGCTTCGTCTTGGGCTCAAGCGCACCGACGATGAGGACGGTCCATTTGTCGGCAATCCGGTCCAGCACGATCCTCGTCGGACAATGTTCGTTATAGACGTCCCATTTCATGCAAGCCCTCTTTTCTCAGAGTTGGATGAATAGTTTCCAGAAGCTTACTATACAACAAAAAGGTGCCTACTTGCAAAGTATAATATTAGTATCTAAAATCGTCATCAAGTCGTCGCGACGATGGAAATGATGGAAGGCGGAGCAACCACGAAGATGGCAGGAAAGCCAGCATGGGCAGCGTTCTCAATCCTGCCCTCGGGAGGTGCGGAACTGGCAGAAAATCCGGCGGAAGCTGACAGGAAGGAATTATCAGTGACGCCAGCGTTGCCGCCGGATTCAGATGACGATCACTTCAACCAAGCAAGGGAGGCACTCACATGGCAAATCGACTTAACGGTAAGGTGGCGCTGATCAGTGGCGCATCAGGCGGCCTCGGCGCAGCTCAGGCGCGGATGATGGCGGCGGAGGGGGCGAAAGTCTTCCTGGGCGACTTGGCGCCGGAAGGCAGCGAATTTTGTGTGCCGCTGAAAACTCTGTGCGAGCGAGATTACGGCGAAGGGCGGTGATGCGGATTATCTGCAACTGGACGTGACCCGGGAAAGCAACTGGACGGAGTTTGTGAACACGGCTGAGAAGCGATTCGGCAAAGTCAACGTGCTCTCGAACAATGCCGGCATCTATCTACACAAGCCGCTGACGGAGCACTCGGTCGAGGACTTCCACCGCATCATCAACGTCAATCAGCTTGGCGTACTGCTGGGCATGAAGACCGTCGTGCCCGCGATGGAACGGGCAGGGGGTGGATCCATCATCAACTTTGGGTCCATCTATGGCATCGTGGGTGCCGGTATCTCAACGGCGTATCAGGGTACGAAGGGAGCCGTGCGCCTGATGACCAAATCGGCAGCGATCGAGCTCGTCGGCAAGAACATCCGCGTGAACACCGTCTGCCCCGGCATGTTTGACACGAACCTGTTCGAGACCTCGGTGCCCAGGGAGGCCTGGGAGCCCCTTCTCTCCCTGGTACCGATGAAACGCTTCGGCAAACCCGACGAGATCGCCCATGGCGTAGTCTTCCTCGCATCGGACGAGTCCTCGTTTATGACTGGTTCCGACCTGGTGATCGACGGGGGGTATACGTGCCCTTAGTACAGCACAGCAGAATAAAGTGTCCATTACCCCCGGTCGTCATTCCCGCATGCTCTTGGCGGGAATCCAGCAACAAACCCTGGATGCCCGCCTTCGCGGGCATGACGACCGGAATTCGGATACCCATTTATGCGGAGCTATGCTTAGGGGGCGTCCAAAGATAAAAGGCCTTCTTCTACCACGAAGAACACGAAGAGCACGAAGAAATGACTTGGTGCTCTTCGTGTTCTTCGTGGTTCGGAAAAGGACTGAAATGGGTGCAAGTTATTCTTGGGCGGTTTCTTAGCTCCGCTGCCTCGGCGCGGGATGAATCGGAACTGTCCGGTATTAAGCTCAAAGTGGTGGAGCATGTTCATCTGTTGTTGAGCTTGCGCAAACGGCGGACCCGCTTGGGGGCCGCACCCGCTTGGTCCTCAGGCGACCGCTGTACGATCCGCTTGACCTGCTCGACGGCTTTGTCGAAGTCGCTGCCGGCCAACGTGTGCTTCATACAAGTGACGCTCGGCTTTGCGAACTCGACCGCTCCTAAGCCGAATCATAGCAACAACCTTTGAGTCTTCGTCAGCGATCCTGATCGTAATGTTTTCGCAGATGTGAGACCTCATCAATCGATCTCTCGAGAGCGATGGTCTCGATGTCTGTTATCTCACTGATGATCTCAAAAGCTTCCATAAAACATCCTGTGAACGGGCATCAGTCCTCGAGCAGTGGGGCTATCGCAGAATTGAGCAGCGCCGGCCGAGGACTTGAGGCAATACTCCGGGCGTGGTTCGGCGGCGGCTCGAATGATTGGTTGGGGCAAAAAGAGCGGCCTTGCGGCAGATGATGATACGTGCTCTGAATTTTCTATGCGATACTCTCAAAGTTGCAGTTTGTTACGTGAAAGGCCTGCCCTATGGGCTGAAAATCGGAAGTATCGTGACGCTTTAGCTTTGCTCTGATTCGCTCGAAACAGCGGACGACCTCTTGTGAATAGAGCCGTTCACCACAGTGCAGGCACACTTCGGCCGGAACTCTTAGGACTGCGGTATTGACACCACCACGCAGCAGTTTTTCCACTTCCTTTGCCACCATTTCACCACCACAGACCGGACATTTTCCAAATGGCATCATGCTCTTTTCCTCTCCCGCCAATTAATCCATAGATCCGGATCAGGCCGATATACCGTGAACCAGCGCCGCCCACTGGTTTTCTTCATTATAAGCCCAAACAGAATGGATAGGATCTCCACTGAAAGTCATACCGTATATTAAACAGCTTGGGTACGGCCTGTCATCCGGATAATCCTCAATGATCTCTCCATGCAGAACCGAGAAATAGATTTCGTCAAAGGTAAGCTCATCGGCTTCAGCCTCTTCGTCGGCATGATCACTGATCCGCACGTGATTTTGTGGATTGCATCCATTATGTCATTGAGATTCATATATTTCTGCCATGACACCGTTCGACCGTTCGGCTTCGGACGGAACTATTTTGGCCTCTTACAGCTCTGACATGCCCTCTCGACCTCCGGTCTTAGTAAGGCCATTTCCATTTGTTCCAATTGCCAAAAGCTATGATGTCAACCTGCTGCATCTGGGCATCATTTTTCTCACGAATCTCCACATCGGCTACTCCCTGCCGCCGATCGGGATGGACCTCCTCATCGCCAGCCTGCGATTCGAGAAGTCGGTGATTTATTTTTACGATACCTCCCTTCCGTTCATTGCCATCCTCCTGGTGACCCTGGCGCTCATTACCTTCTTCCCGGTGCGGAGCCTCATGTTGATAAAGTAATGGGATGACGACAAGCGAGGTCGGCGGCACCCCGGAGACTGACCTCTTTTCTCATGAGTGGTGCTCAGCCTCGGTTCGTCGGTAGATCCGGGTCGCCGTCAGTCATCACCTCATCCGGCAGTTCATCGACATCATCTGCTTTGATCGGGAAGCTTTTCTGGAGCTCTTGGCCGCACCTGGCAACGACGGAGCGCAACGCTTCATAGGCCCGGTTCTCCTTGATCCCGGAAGCCAGTTCTGTGGCGAGTGCCCTCCAAAAATCCTCGGGTATTTTCTCATTGATCCCCCGGTCACCAAGAATCCAGACTTTGCGTTCCATAAGGGAAATGAAAATGAGGACACCCGTTTCATCTTTTGTCCGGTAAAGGCCCTTTTCAAAAAAGGCCCGTACCGCTCTTTGACGCACGGTCGTCTCTATCCTTGTTCTTCCAAGGAATGCCAGCTTCAAACGGGGGTACATCTTGCAAAGACCCCAAAAGAGCCCAAAGCCGACAAACAGCATGGGAAGATAGGACCAGATGGTGATGTGGCCAACGATCTCAGGAGCCAATTCCCAAAAGTGCATCGCGGTGTTCGGGAGGTGACCCCAATCGGAGGCATGGTCCACGACTCCGATGAGAATGGAGATCACGAGGGCAACAAATCCGGAAAGCAAGAGCGGCCCAACGATCGTTGCGTCGGGATAAGGATCGCTCTCCTCGACCGCGATGACGACAATTTCTCCCGAGGTGCTTCGTTCGGCCGCGTGGATAGCCTTGTTGATTTCAGCCTTCTCGGACTCACTGAAGAAATCTGAAGTCCTTCTGGGTCTCATATCTGCCGCAAAGCCTCCTGCTACCAGCCTCCCGATGCCCCGCCGCCGCCAAAATCACCGCCGCCGCCACCAAAACTGCTACCGCCGCCCGAGAATCCGCCATAGCCTCCGGAACCGCCGCCAAGGTAGAGCTCCCGGCCTCCAGGGCGGCCACCGCCCCGGCCACCGCCGGCGCGCAACAGATTGCCAATCTCGGCAAGCAGCAATGCCCCGGCGAAACCCGCGATGCCAAACAGGGCAAGCACAGGATAGGTAAAACCAGGATAGGAGAGGTGAATGATGGCCGGCAGGCCAACCGTGCCAAGAAGCGCTCCCAGGATCTTGGACATGGCCCCCATCCCGAGACACCCGGCCACCAGGAAGATAAGGAGGTCGACGATGCGGGGTTTATTCGTTGCTTGTTCTTTGACATCGCCTGCCTTGTCCTGGTATTCACCCTTGACGGCAGCCATGATGGCAGAGGTGCCTGCGATGATGCCGCCCTCAGTGTCTCCCTGCTTGAATCGGGGCGCCATTTCATTCCGGATGATCCGGCCGGAGATGAGATCGGTGAGCTTCCCTTCCAGCCCCCGTCCCACTTCGATCCGGATCTTGCGCTCCTGTTTTGCAATGAGCACAATCACCCCGTTGTCCAGTCCTTTGTGCCCGATCTTCCATGCTTCGGCGAGCTTTATGGAAAACTCCTCCAGAGTCTCGCCGGCAAGGCTGGGAATCGTCAGAACCACAACCTGAGTGGATTCGGCCTGCTCGAATGCCGCCAGACTCGCATCGATGTTAGCGACCGCCTGGGGCGTCAGCATTTGCGCATAATCATTGACGCGGCCGCGCAACTGCGGAACATCCAGGCAATACCCCGCCCAGGGCAGAAGCAACAAGATCACTATGAGGCTAAGCCGTTTCATGGGGTTTGTAGACCTCAAAACTTAACCTGCGGTGCCGTTTTGGCTCCCTCGTCGGCCTTGAACGGTTCTTTGCGGGTAAGGTGCAGGAGTATGGAATTGGTCAAGGAATTGGGAAAGATCCGGATGCTGGTGTTAAACTCTTGCACCACCTTGTTATAACGCACTCGGGCCACATTGATCCTGTTTTCGGTCCCTTCCAACTGATTTTGAAGGTCCAGGAAGTTCTGATTGGCCTTCAGGTCGGGATAGCGCTCCACCACCACCATCAGGCGTGACAGGGCTCCCGACAACTCCGACTGGGCCTGCTGGAACTTGGTGAAGGCCTCGGGGTTGCCGAGCATCTCCCTGGAAACTTGCACGGAACCCACCTTGGCACGAGCTTCCGTTACGGCCGTCAGGGTGTCGGCTTCATGCTTTGCATACCCTTTGACCACTTCAACCAGGTTTGGAATCAGGTCAGCCCGGCGCTGATAGGCGGCTTCCACATCCCCCCACGCAGCAAAGACCGCTTCTTCGTTTGCCTGCATGGTATTGTAGCCGCACCCGCCAAGATTCATCAGGGACATCAACCCAACCACCACCATGAATAATCTTTTCATAGACCCTCCGATCCCATTCGAGTGATTTCCATTTGCTGGATTGTAGAGAAGATGGGCGCATTCCCGCCTCTTGTGACGATTCCACGGTTCTCTGCGCTAAATCCGGCCGATAGGATGGCGGCAACATTGCGGACCCATGACCCTGTCATGAGTCCTCTCCAAAAGATACGGACACGGCTGTACCAGGGTGAAGGTGCGCGATCAGCTACGGGACGAAATCGAAAAAGCCTCACTCCATCCGGAGCGGGAAGGCTCACACAAGTGGTTAAAACGGTTCACCATCCTCCACAACAAGCACCGGCACCAGGATACGCCAAAGGGGGAAAGTCAGCAACAGGTTTCAGACAGCAGATTACCTTGTATCTCATCGGAAGGCTGGAAGGCAGGCAGCATCCGAGGCTACCGGTTGCCTATTCTTCTTCAATCCAGCAAGGGAGGCACTCACATGGCAAATCGACTTAACGGCAAGGTGGCGCTGATCAGTGGTGCATCAGGCGGCCTCGGCGCAGCTCAGGCGCGCATGATGGCAGCGGAGGGTGCGAAATCTTCCTGGGCGACTTGGCGCCGGAAGCCTTGGTTTCTCCCACTCGGGACGAGCCTTCCAAGACCCTCAAGCAAAGAAGTGGCAGGTTAGGAAATCATCATAGTCCGATGCCGTTCAACCTTTCGATTGGTGGTGGCACCCGCTATGTGCCACAAAATGAGCGCATTTTGGGAAAACTGGTCCTGTAATTTCAGGGACTTATCGCGAGTTACGGAAGAACAATTGCGGTTGTGCCAAGTACTTATCTTGGGCCGACCCCGTTTCACCGTTTCCCAGAGAGGATGCCGCCACGCTTCCCGGGCTTCGGTTCCAGGCCTTGTTAGCCGGGTTGTTGCGTACTACGTGTAAATGACATGTCTAGAGTGGCGACTGCATCGCGCGGTAAGTCGACCAAGAGGAAGTAATCTGCCGGATAAAGGTAATCCTCGCCGCTCTCGTCAATGACGCGAAGATCCCCGTCCCTCTCTGCATCCTCATCGAAGACTGCACGATAGACTTTGTGCAACTCCAGAGAGGCTGGGTAGTGTGAGTTGTCAATGCAAATGGCAAATCTGGGCGTGCTCATCTTCTTATCCTTGCTTCCATTATTCCAAATAGCGTTTCCGTTTTATCTCTTTTCTTCCAAGGCCGTGTGCTTCATACCAGTGAAGCTCGGCTTTGCGAACTCGACCGCTCCTAAGCCGAATCATAGCAACACCTTTGAGTTTTCGTCAGCGGCCCTGACCGTAATGTTTTCGCAGACGTGAGATTTCATCAATCGAGCTCTCGGTAGCGATGGTCTCGATGCCCGTTATCTCACTGATGATCTCAAAAGCTTACATAAAACATCCTGTGAACGGGCATCAGTCCGCGAGCAGTGGGGCTAACACCAAAATCAGCGGCGGCGCAAAGTAACGGCAAGTGTGAGCAGGACACCACTTACTCTCACGCTCCCACGGATTCGCCGTCCGCTGCATTTTTTTGTTGGGCCAACTCCAACATCTTATCCAGAAGTTCTTTCAGTTTTGGGCATTTTTGATATGCGATGTTCGGATCGAGTTTTCCAAAAAGTTCTTTACCATTCACCACCTTTTTATATGACCGATTTATATGCAAAGGATAAAGACGTTCCAATAATTTTGCCGGCGGCTCATCAAAGTTTACCGTTTCTGGCTTTTGAATATTATTGGCGAATGCATTTTTGACTTTCAAGGGAAAGAGATCTGGTTGACTCAGAAGCCATGCCTCAACTTCATGAACTGCGAAAAATTGAAAAAATTTTGGATGATTTACCTTCTCTTCGATATACTGTTTTGCCCATTCGTAACGTTCATTGCATCCTTCTAAATGATTAGGATAAAAGGTCGGACCGTAAAGGTCCAATAATGAAATCACAGCAATAATATCGTCTTTATATGGACTGTTCAGATGCATTTTTGCTTTTAGAGGAGCGTCTTTTACTAGCTCAGGCCATCCTTCAAAGCGAACGGTTCTGATCCCAATAGGGTTATTTAATTTTGGATCAAGCCATTTTTTCAAGAATTTTGGCAATGTCTTGTCTTCTGTATAACCTTCGACGAAAAGAATAAATCTCATCCCATTTGCTCCAATTCACCCGATCTAAAAAGAGACCCCAGCGAATATTCTTTCAGCCAATAGTCAAGCTCTCCCCCTTTTAATGTTTGCAATATGGTTTCACCATTTTCCCATTTTGCAACCGTCGTTGTAGGCCTATTCCCTACGAAAGCATCCAGGAATTGAGGAGAATGCGTAGTAAGAATGACTTGAGATCTAGTGGCCGCGTCAACTGCATATTCCGCAACCAGAGGAAGCATTGATGGATGGAGACCAGTTTCGGGTTCATCAATAGCGATAATTGGGGCTGGTGATGGGCTTGCCAAGACCGTTAACAAAAATAAAAACCGGAGCGTTCCATCTGAAAGTTCAGCAGCCGATTGCTCTCGTTTCAGTGATTTCCAACGAATCCGCATTTGAATTCTCTGGTCAGACGCAGGAGGGAAAACTAACTCTTCAAAATCATCGCCAAATGCAGCCTGCATGGCAGAATTTATGTCTTTCTTGAAATCACGATCGCCTGTGTAAAGCGTGTGCATGACCGATATAAGATTTTGTCCGTCAGGATCAACACGCTTTTCCATGCGAGAAATAGTAGGTTGACGAACAGAGGCATCCTTATTGGTATGTAGATCATGATAAACAGCGATAGAAGCCAGTCCCCTTTGGAATGGTGGAATGAAGTGATTATTAATGAATGGTCCAGATGTTATTGAAAGAAGGCTCTCCTCGTCTGAGATAAACTCTTCCGGTGTGGTAAAGGTCCGTTCCTTTTCATCAAAGATAACAGCAGTCTTTGAAAAACGTTCTAAAAATTTAAACGGTTTCTTTTCAATCCCCCTCCTTAATTTATGAGAGTTTATTAAAAGTTCTTTTTCAACCTTATATGAACTCCCAGGACCAAGCCGTGCCAGTTCAAGCTCGTAATGTTCAGGGCCTAAATCCCCACCTTCAGGTGTTGATTCAAGAACAAACTTTATGGAAGCAGCGGTCCCATCCCAAACTATCGGGTCCATTCCACCTAACGATTGAATATACTTCCCCAATCTGCCTTGCGACGATATGGAAATTAACTCCATAAAACGTAGCAAATTTGATTTACCAGTCCCATTAGGACCAATAATCACATTGAGGTCGCCAGGAAACCAGCTTACCTTTCGAAGAGAACGGAAACCCTCAATATCCAATTGTGTAATTTTCATTCTTTGTCTTCCTCTACTCCTGATTAATATTACCCAACAAGTAATTGTGTAGTTCTGGTTATCTCGCCATTTCCGATGATAACCAGAAAGCTAAGGTGATTCTCCCATTTCCTGACACCATTACATTTTGCATGGTATACAGAGAAACTGAGCAATGGCTGACAGCTCAGGCACGGCTGATGGGAATACTCCAAAAGATACGGGCACGGCTTTACTTGGGTGAAATTGCTCGATCAGGTACGGGACGAGATCCGAAAAAGCCTCACTCAATCCAGACCGAGCAGGCTCACGACAAGTGGTTAAGACGGTTCACCATCTTCCACGGCAAACGCCGGTGCAAGAATAGGCCAAAAGGGGAAAGTCAGCAACATGTTTCAGATAGCAGGTTTCCTTGTGTCTCATCGGAAGGCGAGGCGGGATGGACCATCTGAGCTGGCCCCTTAACGTCGCACCTTCGTCCCTTCAGGTTGTTGGTGATCCGGCCACCGATATTGCCCCTTGTCACCATTGAATCATGGTCCAATAGACACCACGCTGTCTGGCAAGGGGAGTGAGGAGTCCGCGGATTTCACTTCGAGGAGGGCGTAGCCGTGGACCTTTGTCGGCAAATTGGCGGGCACCATCTTTCAGGTGGGCCTTGCCCGCTCAGGTTCCTTGCTCTTTCAGCAGATCATTGACCAAGGCGAGGATGCCGTCGAGGTCGAAGTCGTCGGCCAGCTGGGCAATTTTTGCATGGTAGGAGGCAAATTCCGCGGAGCGCGACAAGAATTCATCGGCAATGGCCATGAGGCTGGTCACATCCCCCATGTCGGCAGCTTCCCGCAGGCGGTCGGCGGCCTCTTTGGCCACTTCGGACGGCAGGTTTGCGACCGGCTCAATTGGTGGCGCTGGGCTTTGCCCGCCCTCTGCGAGCGGCAGGGAGCGGACGGCTTGCAGCGCCTGCTCCAGTTGTTCCTCGAAGACGGTAAGTGCTTCATTGATGCTTTCCGGTGGCGGCGGATTCTTCTCATCCGCGTGTTTAAGCAGCTTTTCCAGCCCCAATGCCGCGGCGTGGAGCTCCCGCGCCGCCAAATTGCCCGCGACTCCCTTGATGCTGTGAACCAGGCTGTGTGCCCGGCCATAATCGTTTGCGTCCAGCACCTTGCGCAGGTCATCGGCCGCCTGCTCATAGCCGGTGGTGAAACTCAACAGCAGTTTCTGGTAGAGCGCCTTGTTGCCCTGGAGGCGCTGCAGCCCTTCGGCCAGATCGAAGCCGGGAAGAGCATCCGGAAACGGCTGCTCTTCCCGGCGTGGAGTTCCTGGTTAATGGTTGCTCGTTCCTGGTAGAGGTGCTGGTCGGGGCGCGTGCCCGGGCTGGCGCTGGCGAGCCTGGCTGATGCTCGGTGGTGGTCTTGTCATGGGCCGTCGCCGGGTGCAGATCCTCAGCGGGAGATAGCTCCCGAGGAGCGATCCATTTTGCCAGCGTTGCCAGGAGCTGCGCCGGGTCGATGGGTTTGGTGACGTGATCGTTCATGCCGGCCGCCATGCTCTTCTCCTCATCGCCCGTCATGGCATGGGCGGTCATGGCGATGATGGGCAGATCTTTGAAGCGCGGGTCGCGACGGATGTGGCGGGTGGCGGTGTAACCGTCCATCACCGGCATTTGCACATCCATCAAAACCGCGTCGTAGCGGTTCGCCAGCACCGCATTCACGCCTTCCTGGCCGTTGTTGGCGAGCGAAACATCGAGACCCGCACCGGCGAGGATCTCCATCGCCACCTGCTGGTTGATCTCGTTGTCTTCCACAACCAGCACCCGGGCGCCCGCGAGGCCCTTCAGCGCCACCGCCGCCTGATCCTTGTCAACGCCCAGCCGCGACTCCCTCGGGGCGTCCTTGCCAAACGCCTGCATGATGGTATCGAACATCACCGACGGGCTCACCGGTTTGATGAGGAAGCCGTCCAGCCCGGCCGCCTCGGCCTGCTGCATGATTTCTTCCCGGCCGTAGGCCGTCACCAGAATAATGGCCGGGACGCGAGTCAGCCTCGAATCCTGCTTAATCCGCTGCGAGGCCTTGATGCCGTCCATCCCCGGCATCTTCCAATCCATGATCACCAGGTCATAGGGACGGCCGTCAAGCGATTTCGTGATTTCCGCCAGCCCCTCTTCACCCGAAGCCGCCAGGGTCACTTCGAAGGAGAAGGACTCCAGCATCTCCCGGAAAATTTCCCGCGCGGTCAGGTTGTCGTCCACCACCAGCGCTCTGATGCCTCTCAGATCGGGCGGAGGAAGGTGTTGGGCGCCGCCCTGTTCCCGGCCGAGACCGAAAACAGCCGTAAATGAAAATGTGCTCCCGACACCCGTCGTGCTCTCAACCCAGATCTTGCCGCCCATCATTTCCACCACGCGTTTGCTTATCGTAAGCCCCAGCCCCGTCCCTCCGTACTTCCGGGTAGTTGAGGTGTCGGCCTGGCTGAAGGCCTCAAATAGCCTTGCCCGCTGTTCCTCGGTGAGACCAATGCCCGTGTCCCTCACCGCGAACTTGACTTCCGTCGTCTCTTCCCCCAGGTTGACCACTTCGGTTGAAACCACGATTTCGCCGTGTTCCGTGAACTTGATGGCGTTGTTGGCCAGGTTGATCAGCACCTGGCCCAGTCTCAAGGGGTCTCCCACGAGAGACCGGGGCACATTCGAAGCCGTGCTGAACAGCACTTCGATCCCTTCCTTTTCCTGGGCTTTGACGCTCACCAGAGTGGCCAGGTTGTCCATGACTTCATCCAGGTCGAAAGGTACCGATTCCATATCCAGCTTCCCTGCCTCGATCTTGGAAAAGTCCAGGATGTCGTTGATGATGCCGAGGAGGGAGTTCGCTGAAACGTGGATCTTGTTGAGGTAGTCTCTCTGCTTCGGTGTCAGATCGGTCTTAAGTGCCAGGTGGGTCATGCCCAGGATGGCGTTCATGGGCGTGCGAATCTCGTGGCTCATGTTGGCCAGGAAGTCGCCCTTGGCTCGCGTGGCGGCCTCCGCCCGGTCCCGCGCCACGATGAGTTCCTGCTCCATTTTCTTGCGTCGGGTGATATCGCGGAACACCACGACCGCGCCCGTGATCGTATCGCCCATGCGCATGGGCACAGTTGTATAGGACGCGTAAAAAGAAGAACCGTCCTTGCGCCAGAGCACCTCGTCCTCACGGGAGGTAGTCTCGCCCCGGGAGAAGGAATGGAACATTGGGCAGTCCTCCCCGGGGTATGGCGTCCCGTCGGCATGCGAGTGGTGGATCAAGGCGTGCACCGGCTGCCCGAGCATTTCGTCGAAAACGTATCCGAGCATCTGTTGAGCAGCTTCATTGATGAAACTGACCCGGCCTTCGGCATCCACCCCAAAGATGCCTTCGCCCACGGAATGGAGGATGAGGCTTATGCGCCCCTCAGAATCTCTGAGTTCAGCCGTTCGCTCCTCCACAATGTTTTCCAGATGCGCTTTGTAACGCGTCAGTTCTGCTTTGGCCTCTTCCGCATCCTCAGCGCGCCGCTCACTAACCTTTTCTGCTTCTCTGGCTCTAATCCGCTCAAGGCTTAGGAATGTCACCAGCTGGGTGAAGCCCGTTAGAAAACCGAGAAGAGCGGGCAGTTCTTCCTCGCGAAAAATGGGAACCTGATCGAGAGCTTGTAAGTAACCTGCCGTATCGAAGCCGAATTCCTCCGCCTGTTTTTGGAAAAAGCCCCTATCGGGTTCGGTCAGGAAGAACTGCCCTACACAGACATTGGCCATGTGTTTGCCCTCGATTACGATGGGCGAGGCAGCGTCAGTCATGCCGTTCTTGCAGCGGTAAATCGAGAAAGGCTTGCCTTCCTGAAGATCGGCCGCGAGTTCAGAGGTGCTTTCCATGCAGCGAGCACGAGTTCGGGGATCAACCCGATGGAAATCGCTGCAGATTCTCCGCCAGCGTGCGGAAGCCAATACGTTGCCTTTCAGGTCAAAGATGGTCGAGGCAATTCCAACGGCATCGCAGAAATTTTCCAGGATCTGGCTCAACTGCTCGAAATCGAGAAGATCAGCCAGGGAATAGGCTGTGCTCTCATCTGGATTTGATTTATCTCGAGCATCCTGTCTGTTGACGACGTCTTTCGTAGATTTGGGCCTTTGGGTTCGTTTCACGGAAGTGTCCTCTCGCTCACAATCATCAGCATCACCTGATCGTCGTCGGCTGGGCGACCGCCCGCGAAGCCCGCAAAATCTTCGACAATCCCTTTAAGCATTAATTCAGGGTCATCCGTGGAGGCCGCTTCGATTTGGCGCAGCAGGCGCTTTTCCCCGTAGGGTTCTCCTGCTTCGTTGAAGAGCTCACTCACCCCATCCGTGTAAAGAAGCAGGCAGTCCCCTGGCTCGAGTGCTACTTCGGTTACCGGAACTTCGGGAAAAGCCTCCAATCCCATCGCAAAGACGCCCGGGCAGGATAGTTCGAGCGCTTTTCTTTCAGGAGACCGGTAAAGGATGGGCAGGGGATGCCCCGCGCGGGAGATGCGGAAGGTCCTGCGGCGGGGGTCGTATTCGGCATAAATGGCGGTGACAAAGCTTTCCTTGTTCACTTTGCAGAGGTTTTCATTGATGTAGGTAAGCATGCGGTCCGCTTCTTCCTCACCGGTTGAACCCGAACGAAACAGGGCGCAGGTCATGGCCATCATCACGGCGGCCGGCGCACTGTGGCCTTCCGCATCGGCCACCAGAAAACCCCAACGGCCGTTCGGCAGGGCAACGATATCGTAGTAATCGCCGCCGGCGTAGCGGCTGGTTTCATAATGCACGGCCAGTTTCAAGCCATCGATATGCGGCAGCCGTTCAGGCAGAAGATTCCGCTGGAGTTGCGAAACGACCTGCAGTTCGTGCTCCAGTTGATCTCTCTGATGCTGCACCTCGAGGTTCAGCCGGTGGATGGTCAGGTGGGTGTTGACCCGCGCAATGACTTCTTCGGGTTGGAAGGGCTTGGAAACGTAGTCGACCGCACCCAACTGGAGCCCCCGGACCTTATCCGCCGTTTCGTCCAGCGACGAGAGGAAGATGACCGGAATTTTTTCCGTGGCTGGATCTGCTTTCAAGCGCCGGCATACCTCAAAGCCGTCGATTCCCGGCATCATGATGTCGAGCAGAATGAGATCCGGACGCGCTTTTTGGGCAATCGCCAAGGCCGTCTCGCCGTTTTTGGCAACGAGCAGATTGCTCCCGACGCTCTTCAACGTCTGAAAAAGCACCTGTAGGTTGGCCGGTTGATCGTCAACCAGCAGGATGGATTCCGTGGCTGTATTCATGTCCGTCACGAAGTTTTCCCCTTATATTTGGTTCGCAACCGTTGTTGGCATTCCTGCAGGTAATCTTCGGTAGACACCCATGATGTTGAGTCATCCGGGAGTTTCCTGTCGCCTCCGCCGCCGCCCCAATGATTCGCTGATTCAATAACAACCGGCCCCGGATCAGGTGTTTTCGGTTTTTTCAGATGAGGGAAGGGGAGGTGTTTCCACAACCCCGGATGCCGGAGGTTGCATTCTACCACGTCGGTTTCGTGAATCAAGCTGATGGGTTTCAGCGTTCTGCTAAGGACAACGAGGTCTATTATAAGCAGGGGTCGGACAAGCCGACAAAAATGACTCGGATAGAAAGCAACTGAAATCAGAGCAACACCTGGTGCTCGCTCCCTTGATCACCGTGCGCAAGCACAATGCTGTCAGTCGCCTGGACGCTCCCTGGGTATCAGGAGGTGGGACAGGCGTCCGCCGGACCTGGTGAACATTTATACCGGTATACCGGAAGGGGAAGAGCTTCCCGCCACGACGCGCTTCCAATGCAACGGGGCGGTTTCCCGCCCCGTTCATTGGTTGCCGCGGCCCTCGCCGGCTACTTCTTCTTTGCCGGCTTTACGGAGATCGCCAGGGCTTCGGAATAGGTGATCACCACCTCGTCCCCCACATTCACGTTCTCCATATTTTTCGGGTCCTTCACCTTCACGGTGACGGACTTTCCATCCGTGCCCTTGAGGGTAACGGTCTGCTTCTTCTTGTTAAGGGCTTCGACCGCGGCCGTCACCGTCACCTGGGAAACGGCGGCCCCGCCAGGCTTCTGACCGGGTTCGGCGGTCATCACCCCCTCGGTCCTCCCTTGGACCGGGGGTACCTCCCCCTTCTTGAACACCTTGACCGCAACCGACTCGTAGTACGTCATGGTCACCCGGTCGCCGACCTTCAACTGGGGCAGGTTCTTGGCCTGCTCCCCGACCTTGAGGTCGAAAATGTTCCCCTTGGAACCCTTCAAGGTTACGATCCGCTTTTCCAGGTCAATGGCCTCGACCGTGGCGGTCACCTGCGCCGTCCGTTCCTTCGTTACTGACGGCTTCTTGGCCGCGGCCTTCTTCTCCACCGCAGCCTTCTCCTCGGCCAGAACCATTGCCCCCATCGACAGGGTGAACAGGACGGCCATCACGACAACAACCAGCTTTTTCATGAAAACTCCTTTCCTTGGTGAGATACGCCTTGCCAACATTGGGGTGCTGACCCGCAGGTTACCTGAGACGGTGCAGGAATACCACAAAGATCGTCCGTGTCAAGCGAACCGGCATAAAAATTGACTGTGTCATGGTTTCGCGGGAAATGGTGGGGAAACATAGGCCATTCGATCGTCGAGAACTTCCAGGGATGGGAGAAAGGGGTCGATTGGAGCGACGTTGATTTTCTGTTGGCCCACGGAAATGACATCGCCAGGATGGCGATTGTGGGCGATGAGCGCTGGAAGGTTGAGGCCCTTGCTTTCGTCGGAAAAGGTTTCAGGACCACTGAGATCGAGTTCTTTTCTCCATCTTCCTTGAAGGAGGCCGAGGGCTGGGTGCGGGCGTAGCGCGGATGGGCCTTATGGTCACCGCCGTGCCGTCTTTGAGTTTTTCGGCCCCCTTAGTGGCTGTCTGAAAATCCCCCTAAGTCCCCCTTTATGAAAGGGGAACTTAGGGCTATTCAATCAAGGCTATTGCACGACCTTGAGTTCTACCCGACGATTGAGCGCTCGACCATCTTTCGTGTTATTGTCCGCGATGGGATCATTCATGCCATGACCGACGGCCTGCATCCGGCTCGCCGAAATTCCTTTTGTGGTAAAGTAGTCAAGTACGGCCTTGGCCCGCCGCTCGGAAAGCCCCATATTGTGAGCAGCAGTGCCGGTATTGTCCGTGTATCCGTTGATTACGATTTTGACGTCCGGCTTGGATTTCAGCGAAGACACCGCTTCATCGAGGATGGGCTGAAATTCGGGCTTGATAATGGACTTATCGACGTCAAACTGAATCCCTCTCAGCACGACCTTCTGCTCAACTACCGCAGCTGGTTTCGGCTCAGTGCAGAACACGTTGTTCACGAACTGCTGCATAGCTGCATTGTTCCGGTAAAGGCTCGAAGCCTCAACGAACATTCCACCGCCAATTTGAGAAATTGCCCGATTGATCGCCTCTCCCTTTTTCTCTTTTGCCTGATCGATGCCCGTGCCCTTGATGGTCTTCGAATCTCTCACACCGGGCTGGGCAAAGGAGATCACATGGAAGACAACATTGGGATATTTTTCAGCTACCTCTTTCGCTGCCAAGACCGGATCGCCGCCAACGTTGGACTTGCCGTCGCTCAGCATGATGACGGCCGTCTTTCCCTGCAACCCGGCCAGCACCGCCGCCTCTTCGGCGCTGAGAATGCCCGGGGCCATCGGTGTCTGACGGCCGTAGATTGCCTGTTGGTCTTTGATGGTCTTAATGGCGGCCGCTAATTCAGCGCGATTGTAGACCACCGGGGCTCGAAGCTCCTGGAACGGGGCGAAAAGATCCAGGCCGCCCTTATACCCCACTTCGGGGATCAAGGCGTTCATGTCGGCAAGAATCTGCTTTGCGACCTTCATTTTAACCGCCCCGGCCTTTTCGTAGGTTGCGTACATGGAGCCGGATTGATCCACAAAGAAGATGAAATTGTCGACTTTGGGCGCACATGCAGCGGCCCCTGCGGTAGAGCTTCCCAGGAACACTGCCGCAGACCAGAACAAACCCCAGAATTTGCCAATGAATTGCTTTTTTCCTCATGGTTTTCCTTTCCCTTCAAACTGTTGATTAATAATCCTCATGATACTCTTTGAAAAAAGACAACCGGTGAGCCATCTCCGCCCGGCTGCTAACTACCCTAACCACTATAATACCTTTGGAATAAAGTCGCGGCTCCCCCCCGCGGATCAGAACAACCGGTGTCGCCTATGTAGGAACGAGAACAAGAGCTTTGAGCGCTTGAGACTCCGATGCTGAATCAAGATTATGGTGTAATTACAAGAAGTATAAAGTAAGTACGAGAAGAAGATCCTGCAACCCTAAAATCACGCATCATGTAAGGGTCCTGGGTCAGTTGAGCGATCACCCGCTTGAGGCGGTGGCAGATCCGCAGGTTTTCAACCGTCCTGTCCCATTCCCGCTTTCTCCACCCCTTCGGTCACCAGCCGGGAAATGAGAATCACCAGATAGAGTTGGCCCATGATCGCTTCGAGGACGGCCAGATCGCGCGCCACGATGTTGACCGGCGAAATATCACCGTAGCCGAGCGTCGCCAGGGTGACGAAGCTGAAGTAGGTCAGGCTGGCACCATTGACACTCTCACCCTCGGGAACCCGGAAAGCGCCGGGGCTCACCAGTTCCACGACCTGATACAGGCGCGCCCAGATGAGTCCAAGCAGCAGGTAGATCGCCACCGCGCCGGCAATACGTTGCAACGGCTCACGCCCCCTGATAAGCAACTGCTTGACCATCAGCAGCGTAAACACGGCGCGCATCCCCATGGGGGCGCCATGTCGATCGAACCTTCTTTGTTCAAAATCCTCAAGGCCTTACGGCAATCTGCTTCCTTGAGCCTACCACCGGCCGCTCGCCAGTCCATCCGTAATTGACCACACTATTCTCTCGTGCTATCATCTTCCCTGTACCGCAGGTGTGTGTATCATTGGCTGTTTCCTTGAGAGGGTTGCTGTGTGCTGCCCGAATATGTTTTTCATTGAGGAATGGAGCATAAAACAGTGAAGGGAAGGCCCATTGGACCAAGGTCCAATGGACACATCCTCCCTCTGGTGATAAAGATTTTCACTGAGACGCATCCTTTAAGGCCGAACGCTTATTGCCTGTGACCCGAGATACGTACTGTTTTGTTGGATAGCAACGGTCTTTGTATCCTCCCTGGATTTGCCTCCTTACACACTTCAGAAAATATTTCAAGCGATCATAAACATGATAAATGCTCGATATCGTATCAGCATGATGATAGGCAAGGGGCGAGTCCCCGGCCGGAAAATCCTTGCTACGGAACATGATTTCAATGTTGCTGCCGGATGCACAACAAGCGTAATTGCCTCCCGGAATTCTTCGAAGAGCCGATCCCGCCGCGCAATGCAACATGGAATTCTAGCGACGAAGAGATTCGCGCTTTCTGGGATTTCTGAGGAGGCAAGCGTTTTGCTCCTCGCGGCTTTGTTACGAATGTCACATTTGAAACGGTCTTGTTTTTTGAGAACAATAATTCACGGGGGATGGAGCCATGGATAAAGCCAGGTCATCGAATGGATACGAAGGAATATACCGGCGACAATTCCTTGGAATCATGGGACTTGCCGGTGTCGCCCTTGCGGGTGTTACGCTTGCTTCGAAGACGGCTTCCGCTGCTGAGGCCATTGCGATCAAGGAGGCAAAGCCGGGAGAAGACGTCTTCGCGTATGTCACCCGAGTTAAAGGTGGTTTTGATCAGGCCCTCTATCAGCAAGTGATCGGTGCCTCGAATGCCTTCAAGGAGGGCGACCTGACCATTGGGGTGGGCGCCATTGATGAAGCGACCCGGCAGAATGCTCGGACCCTTCTGGCAAACACGAAAATCAAAGACCTCTATGAGCATCCCCTGCTGGTGGACGACTTGCAGAAGCTGATCTGGCAGAGCACTGACCAGGCCCAGTACGACAAGATCAAAGACTGGACCATGGGACAGTTGAAGGAATTTCTGCTGACCAAGCCCGAGGCGGAAATAAAGGGCATCATGTTTGGCCTCACCAGCGACACCATCGGGTGCGTGCCCAAGCTGATGACTAATGAAGAGTTGATCACGATTGATCAAAAGATATTCAACCCGATGCCGGGCACCAACCTGGGAGCAAAAGGCTACCTGGGCGCCCGCATCCAGCCCAATTCACCCACCGACAATCCCGATGATGTGGTCTGGCAGGTGCTTGACGCGTTTTCCTATGCCACGGGCGACATCGTGATCGGAACCAACCCCGTTGACAGCCAGGTAACGAGCGTCGCTACGGTGGAAATGGCGCTCAAGGATGTGGTCGATACCTTCAAGCTCCAGGACACCATCCCCTGGTGCGTGCTCGCCCACATCGACGTCCAGGCGGAGGTTGCGAAAAGACACCCGGGCTCGGTCGCAACCATGTTCCAGAGCCTTGCCGGAACGGATAGCTGCAACAAGACGTTTGATATCACTGTCGAGAAGATCCTGAAATATGCCCAACTGAAGAAAGGGGAACAATACGGGCTTTACTTTGAGACCGGTCAGGGTTCCGAATTTACCAATGGCGCGGCCCATGGCGTCGATATGATGGTGCTCGAGTCCCGGAAGTACGGTTTCAGCCGCGCGGTGCAGGTTGAGCTGAACAAGGTGCAGCCCAAAGGGGGCTGGCTGCATGTGAACGATGTGGCCGGGTTCATCGGGCCTGAGGTTTTCAGGACCCGGGAGCAACTGGTGCGAGTCTGCCTGGAAGATATCGCCATGGGGAAGCTCCATGGCCTGACGATTGGCCTCGACATCTGCTCGACGCTGCATATGTCGGTTACTCTGGATGATCTGGATTGGTGCCAGGACCAGATCATGCCGGCCAATCCAGCTTACTTGATGAGCCTGCCCACCAAGAATGACCCCATGTTGAGCTATCTCACGACGGCGTTTCAGGATCACGTCCGTTTGCGGCAGAAATTCGGTTTCAAGGTCAATGATGCCATGTGGGATTTTTATAAACGGATCGGGATTGTGGACAAAAACGACCAGTACACCGAGCACTTCGGCGATCCTCTTTGGGTGTACTACCAGTATCGCCTGGCCAAGGGTGATAAACGTTCCGTGGACGAGATCTATGCCGAAGGACGCGAGAAAATAAAAGAAGTTGACGCAAGAGGCGTTGATCTCGCCATCGGCCACGGCAAGAATCTTTGGGACCTCAATCCGCAACTGGAAGCGAAAGTCAAGTCCTACTACGACGATGCCAAGGTATCGCTGTGGACTGAGCTCAACCCCGAATTCATCAAGACCATCCCCAATGTGCTGTTGGCCCGCACGCTGTCCACCAATCGAGAGAACTATATTACTCATCCGGAAACGGGTGAAAAGCTGAGCCCGGAATCCATTGCCGCGTTGGAAAAGCTCAGGAGCTCATGGGGAGCGAATCCTCCCAATGCCCAGATCGTGATCTCCGACGGCCTGAACGCCAAGGCCATCATGGATGATGGCCACCTTGCGCCTTATCTGGCGGAGATCACGAGGTTGCTCACGGACGCTGGCGCCAAGGTGAACGAAACGAATATCGTCGTCACCAGCGGCAGGGTCCGGGCGGGGTATGAGATCGGCGAGCTATTATTTGAAAACTCAGACCCCAACCGGTTCAAAGGCATTCTCCATATCATCGGGGAGCGGCCCGGCACCACGCATCACTCCTACTCAGTCTATATCACGGTTCTCAAGGGCAAGGTATGGACGCAAAAGAAGGTTGACCACGATGTGACGAGGCTGGTCTGCAATATCGCCGATACCGCCCTGCCGCCCAAGGAAGCAGCGGAGGAGACTCTCACCATTGTGAGGGAAATGGTGGGTAAGACCGTTCCCAACACCCGAAGCCCCAAGTGAGGAGAGCAGGTACCACAGGTTTGACGGGGTGAACGGTTGGAATAAGCCGAGTGCAACCGACCAGCAACACAGATTCGATACCCTGCGAAGCGTTGTACCGAAGCACAAGGTACGCGCTGAAGTGCGACCATAATTGAATTCTAACTTAAGGTGGCTGGATCGATGAAAGAATACCATTGGGTAAGAGCAGGAATCGGGTTATCGGTTACCATAGCACTATTGTTGGTGATGTTCTATAGCGCTCCGGTTAAAGCTGAGGGAGAAGCAGACCGGCCCAGCTTTAGCGGCTACACTGATGTGCTCAGCCAGTACGTTTGGCGGGGCTTTGCTCTCAGCCAGGACAGTGCGGTCATACAGCCGTCGATGACTGTTAGTTACAAGGGTTTTTCAATCAACCTCTGGGGGAATTTCGACACCGATTCCAAGTATAAGAATAACCCGTCCGTAGGGGCTAAATGGAACGAGACGGACTTCACTGCCACCTACTCTCGAGAGATCTATGGCGGGCTGAGTGGAACTGTTGGTTGCATATACTATGCTTACGGCCTTGACCGCACCCTGCAAGCCGACATTCCCGACAGCGTCGAAGTCTATGCCGGTCTCTCCTATGCCCTTCCCTGGTTGAACGTCGGGGTCATCGGCTACCGCGAGGTGTCGCACAATCCCGGCTGGACCATCCAGTTCGATCTTTCGCGCAACTTCAAGCTCCCCTGGTACGGGATGAGCACGGATTTGGGGGTGAGCTTCTTCTACCTAAACTCCCTCGACAACAGTTCCTATCCTGATCCGACCGATCCGGAGGAAGCCTTCTCCGGCTTTATGTCAGGCCAGGCTCTTGCCGCTCTCAATATCCCGGTCTGGAAATTCGTCACCCTCTCACCCAGGATCGGCTATGCCTTTCCGCTCAGCCCCAGCGGCAGCCAGGAAATCAGCCTGCTCTCCTGGGATAGCGAGGACTGGCATGTTTTCGGCGGGCTGCGCATCTCAGCCGCCTTCTAGAAGTCTGTCATCTTTGTTTTGGCGGGTGGGATACAGCTCACCCGCACCATGACCCACTCATCGGGTGATCGGAGAGGACGGGGACGAGAGTCCCCATCTTGCTCATTGCAGGCGGGGAGCTTGATAATACGAGCCGCTTGAAATGGAATCCACGAGTTTAGTGGTGGGAGAGCCACAGGTTTTCAACCGTCCTGTCCCATTCCCGATTTCTCCACCCCTTCGGTCACCAGCCGGGAAATGAGAATCACCAGATAGAGCTGGCCCATGATCGCTTCGAGGACGGCCAGATCGCGCGCCACGATGTGGACCGGCGAAACATCGCCGTAGCCGAGCGTCGCCAGGGTGACGAAGCTGAAGTAGGTCAGGCTGGCACCGTTGACCGTCTCACCCTCCGGAACCCGGAAAGCGCCGGGGCTCACCAGTTCCACGAACTGGTAGAGGCGCGCCCAGATGAGTCCAAGCAGCAGGTAGACCGCCACTGCTCCGGCGATACGATGCGCAGGCTTTCGTCCCCTGATAAGAAACCGCTTGACCATTAGCAGCGTGAACACCGCAAGCATCCCCGTGGCGAGCACCGTATCTGCAGCCGCAGCCGCTATTTCGGAGGACGCCGACGCCAGCCTGTTGATGACCACCGACAATACCGCGATGGCCAGGGCGAACCCCCGAACGGAGGCCCGCGAACTGACGTTGAATGCCCCCGCAACAAGGATCAGGGCAAAGGCGATCTCGGGGATAAACGGTCTCACCATCCGCGCCGAGAGCAGCGGGGCCAGCACGAAGATCGTGCCGAACAATAAAATCAGCAGTCCGTATGGACCGCTCTCCGCCGCCCAAATGCTGGATAAGACTTTGCTTACTCTTTGTATCATCGATGGTCTTCTTCTCAGCCGCCATGCATCAAGGAGCGAGCTCTCCGTTCAGGTGCACGTGCTCAGGTCCTATGGATTGGCGGGCAAAGCTTCCGTAGCGGACCAACCGCCAACCAGCGCTTGGTAAGAAAGTTTAAAAAACCTGGATTCGCGCGTCCGCGGGAAT
Source organism: uncultured delta proteobacterium (assembly GCA_963808625.1). Lineage (GTDB taxonomy): Bacteria > Desulfobacterota > Syntrophobacteria > Syntrophobacterales > Syntrophobacteraceae > JADGQM01. Next base: position 212 of record CAWEHK010000040.1, on the reverse strand, counting down.
GACGACAAGGACTCTAATTCAGTGCTTTTAGACACGCTCTAAGGGATTCCAATCAGGCACATCTATGGTCCTCTCTAATGGTCGGCTTCGCTCTCCTGGTGAGCAAGGGCCAGGATCGCTCCGGCGTAAGCGTCCCTGAGTGCCTCGAGGTAAACCCCGTCTATCCTTCCCCGCCAGGTCTCGACTTCGAGGAAGCGCTTGGGTATCGAGAC
>CAWEHK010000039.1:0-113411 GCA_963808625.1 uncultured delta proteobacterium | reverse complement strand
CGACTCCATTGATCAACATCCCTGCCGTTGTCAACCACATCACCCAGATGGCTCATGAAGACGATGTTCTTTTGTTTTGCATTGTCAAGAATCCACTGAACTTGCCGCTCGAACAGATGGGTATTTTCCTCTTCCTCGCAGTAGACCTGCGTATCGGGCAGCACGGCAATGGTGAAAGGCTTGACGAGGTACGCCGCGCCGGCATCGCCCGCCTGAACGCCGCTCCAAAACACGACCGACAACAACCCCAAAAACAGTAACTGTGAATAACACCTTAACTTTGACAGACTCTTCATCGCAAAATGTCTCCTTTAAGCTCACTTCTGAAATCCACAATAAAAGCTTGTCTCCTGAACACGCTTGCAACACAAGGTAGATCAAAGTTTGCAGGAAATCGTTACGATCATGTTAAGAGCAAGTGAACGTTCTGTTACGGTTCCTGTGAGGTGGTTGACGAAGGGAGAGGGTTGCAGAAGTGTTGAACCCGGGGTGAGGGTGCCGGAGGCACGCCTCACCCGTTCGCTGGACGTGTGTCTTCACTCTGTCGTGAAGTAGCTGCTACTGGATGCCGTAATCCTTGGCATAGACCATATAGGTATCAAAAGTGCTGAGGTTCCGTTCGTCCAGGACGAAAACGCGGGCTCCCCGTAGACGGTCTTTCTCGGTCCCTTCCAACCCGTAGGTGCCGAATCCCGTGTTGGCCGAATATCCCAGAACCACTCCAAAATAGTTCCCGACATAGTTGTTTACGTGGTCGTGGCCGACAAACACCCCCTTCACATCACCGCGTTCGAGAATGGCTGAGAGCAGGCCGCTGTTGAAAGGCCCGGGGCATTCGTCTTCATGTCTTTCACCAATGACTCCATGCTGATCCGCCAAGCCGGCGTTGACCTTATGGAGGTGGTTTTCATACATGGTTCGGAATTCTTGAAGGGGGATGTGAAAAAACATGAGACCAGGTATCTTCTTGCCCTGGTTCTTTTCGATGCTTGCCGACCGGAGGCGGTACCAGGCGATCTGACTGGGCTTGATCCAATCCCAGTCAGGCATCCAGGTCCATCCCAGGAGAAAATCTTCTTGGAGGACCTGGTCGGCGATTTTGTCCGGTGCGTAACGGCCGGAGTCCAAAGCCCAGATGTTGAAAGCCGGTTTGTTCCCTTTTGACGAATTGATGAAAACGTTCATGTTGCCCGTGCCATCGACCCCTTGGGGCTCGGCCGGTTCAGGTTGTGCGGATAGGCCATGTAAATATCGAGCATGGCAGCTTCGTCTACACCGGTCGATGCCAGATGGTCTTCATCATGATTGCCGAAAGTGACCAGCCAGGGGATGGCCCTGTCTTCCACCGGTTTGATGATATTCTCGATGGCTTTAGCCACATCGGCGGAGGCCTTGGGGCCGCCGTTGATGTTATCCCCCGTGAAGACCACGAGGTTCGGCTTCTGATCGTCCAGAACAGCCTCCATGAGAGCCACCGTTCTGGGGTCGATTTCATGGTCATCCTGTGTGTCCGTGAATTGCACGATCTTGAACTGCTTGTTCTTGTGGAACCGGAGCTTCAACGACGACTCCGTGGAGGGTTGACTCTCGGCCGACACCGGCAAAGCGCACAACCCGAAGATAGCCAACACTGCCAAAATGCTGCAGAACTTCTGCATGATTTTCACTTTACTCTCCTTTCATCTTCTGTTTTCCTGTTTTGACATGCGTGGATTGAAAAAAGCGTCCCAAACCTAACCACCTCTCGGGTCGCCCCTTTTCCGCAAAGAACTCACGGCGGCGCCCAAAGAAAGCGGCCTTTTCGGGGGTGCACTTCAAATCCCGTTCTTATGCCCTTGGGCATCTCATTCCCCTTTGCAGGAGATTGATCCTGGACCACTCAAGTGAAAATCACCTCCTTCGCGGGCTTAGTGGATCATTTGAGATATTGAAGCAGGAGTTATCCTTCACGAATCAGGTTTCGGCAGTGTGTCGGGAAAGTGAAATATAGGAGAAGAGAAACAATTGAAGTGGATATCAATGAAAAGCACGGCATCGAGAATAAGGCGGAGACTGACCCGATCAACCCGGGAAGCAAGTCATGATCGGGCGAGGCGGGCTCCTTTACCCAGCGTTGACGGCATCAATCAGCTGCCGCAGGCGACCGTAATGCCTCCGGTTGAAATCCATCACCAGGCGCGGCAGATGGGCAATATCGGGCTCATCAGCCTCCTCGGGCAGGGCTTGAGAAAGGAACAACTCGCCGCATGGCTTCAGAATATCCTCAAACGCTTCTCTCCATTTAGCGACGTTCTCCTCGGGCGGCATTGAAGTCAGTCGAATGACCAGCCGTTCCCCGACCAACCGCAGGCTGTGGTAGCGTCGGTAGAAGCGATCAATGATGGCAACCGCATCCTCCACCGATTGCACCAGGTCGAACAGGCTGAAGTCGTCCCGGCTGATATAGCCTCTTGCCGCCAGTTCCGTCTCGACATAGCGCTTCCAGTGGGACCAGTAGGTGCCGCCCGGTTCATCCACCAGCACCAGAGGAATGGGAGGGCACTTGCCGGTTTGGACCAGAGTGAGCACCTCCATGGCCTCATCCAGGGTGCCGAAGCCGCCGGGAAAGAGAGCCACGGCATCGGCTTCTTTAATAAAAGCCACCTTCCGGTTGAAAAAGTATTTGTAGGTGATGCTTCGAGGACTTCCTTGAAGGATGTAATTGGGTTCTGTTTCAAAAGGCAGGGAGATGTTCACCCCGAATGAGTGCTCCGGCCCGGCCCCCTCGTTTCCAGCCTGCATGATACCCCCACCCCCGCCGGTGATCACCATGTACCCTTGCTGTGCGAGCCTCTCGCCCAGTAATCGAGCCATCCGGTAGGTGGTGGTGTCGGGCTTGACCCTGGCGGAACCGAACATGGTCACTTTTTTCACTCCCCGGTACCGGCTGAATACTTTCGCGGTATAGCGCAACTCCTTGAGAGTCGACGTCATCAGCTTGAGTTCCGCCCTTCCGGGGTCCTCTTGTCCCGCCTTGAGGGCCGTAAGGATCATCTCGCGCACAAACTCAGGATGCCGGACATCCCCCACCAGTCCCATCAGCGTGTCTATGGCATCATCCACCGGCCCATTTCGTTTGGAAAAATGGAGCACTTTATTTCTGGCAACTGACATTCCCTTTTTCAGCGTCAACACTCCTCTCGGCTTCACCGGATTTCAAGTTTTTCAGGAAATCAAATGCTACGGGATTCGATTCAGGATTCATTCTAGGGTTGGAACATTGCGTAATCATGATCATTCCGTGACATCCATGTGTCAAATCTCTTCTAGTCTCCGCCTGTTTTCCACTGCGGTGAGGAGTGCTCTGGAGGAGAGACCGGCCAGACCCAACACAGCGGCGTCGGCCAGGGAGGAAGCGAATGTCCGCAGGGACACGCCGAGACCGGGGAACAGGATGGCTGCCAGCTGCGTGCCGATGGCTGTGCCGACGATCAGATGCAGGAGGGTGTTGGAAGGTTTCACCCCGGCCGTATCCTTCGTGCCCTTCGCGACAGGATCGTGCGAAAAGGTGTTGATTGATGGTGGCACTGCGCATGAACAAACGGCCGGCATCTTCCCCGGCGCCATATCTCAGCATCCCGTAACCGCCCGCAGCGCCGGCGCAGGCAATGATGCCCGCGGAATCCCACAGGGCATCTCCCACCTCATGCCCCTGCAGCAACCCCTCCCGACCATCCGGGGTCATCAGTCGGCCGGCATCTTCCAGAGCGGGTTCATGAGCCAGGGAAAGGCACATCAGGTTCGTCCAGAAAGCATGTCCGAGGCCGGCGCCCTGGTTGAGGAAACCGGTCCTGGCCGATAGTTCCAGAAGGAGATCGGTCTGGCTGGTGGTGAGCAAATAGCGCACACTCCCCCGTAAATTGCGGTAAAAGGAACGGCCCTGGGCAATGGCTGCCATGACGGCTCTGAGGTCGTCATCTTCCAGCACCAAATCAGCGCTTTGCCTGGCGAGATCAGCTCCCTCTATGCCCATGGCAACGCCCACATCGGAAACCTTCAAAGCCAAAACGTCATTGAACCCGTCACCGACCATCATGACACTCAAGCCTTCACTCTGATAAGCCTGGATGACTTGAAGCTTCTGGGCGGGACTCAAGCGGGCAAAAACATGGGCCCGGGTTACCACACTGCGCAACCCTGCCGCGCTGAGCTGGTTCAAATCGGTCGCATCCAGGATGCTTAAGGCCCCATCACCACTCAACCCCAGCTTGTCTCCGATGTGATAGGCGGTCAGGCTTTGGTCGCCGGTTATGACGGCGGTTTTGATGCCTGCCCGCTGAAGGGACTCGATGAGAGGTTTCGCTTCTTCCCTGAGTGGATCCTCCAAGCCGAAGAGCCCGACCCACGCCAGTCCGGGCTCGTCATTGAGCGTCGCCCGCATTGCATTTCCCTCTTCCCAGCGGCAGGCTGCCCCCAGCACGCGCAAACCGCCGCCGGCCATCATCGAGTTTTCCATCTCGATGCGATGACGATCGCTCTCTTCAAGGGGGACGACGGCACCCCCGCGACAGATATGGCTGCACCGCTCCATCACCTCCAGGGGACTTCCCTTCACCGCCAGTAGGGTGGTCTGCTCCGTCCACCGGTGAGTGGTGACCATGAAATGATGTTCCTCTGTGCGATGGGCAATGTCGGTGAGCGGATACCGGGAACGCAATGCAACCGGATCAAAGCCGGCATCCAAGGCCAACCGGATGATGGATTGCTCCGTGGATGAGCCCTCAATGGATCGATGCCCGCGTTCTTCGACGAGGGCTGCTTCATTGCAGAGCACCCCGAGGGTGATCAGCCATCCGACATCGGGATCGGCAAGCGGTTGCAGTCTGCTGTCCGCGCCGAAAAACTCGGAACCCTCCACCCAGACGTGCCTGGTGCCGACATGAAGCTCGGTCACGGTCATGCGGTTCCGGGTGAGGGTGCCGGTCTTGTCAAAACAGACGACCTGTATCGAGGCCAGACTTCCGAGGGCCCGAAGCCGTCGAACCAGCACGCGGTTGCGGCTGATTTCTCGATGTCCCAGGGCAAAAGCGCTGATCGCAAGGGTTGAAAGCCCCGACGGGAGGGCTCCGGCAAAGAGGGAGAGGCTTTCGCGGAGAGCACTCAGCAGACCAAGTCCGCGCAACAGGCAAATGCCCAGGCTGAGGATAGAGGTGCCGAATCCCAGCACGATGAGGTGCCGGGCAATCCGCCTCATGTCCTTTGCAACCAGGGCCTCGGGGGGAAAGACTTCTCCCAGGAATCCCTGGAGTTTTCCCAAAACGGTATTTTCACCGATGGCTACCACCAGTGCGCGGCCACTGCCTTCCACCACCAACGTCCCGCGATAGACCATATTGCGCCGCTGGATCATGGCACTGTCTGCGGTCTCCAGCTTCGCAGCGGATTTCACGACGGGGACGCTCTCACCGGTAAGGGCCGACTCATCGACACTCAGACCGTTGGTGTGAATGACGCGGGCGTCGGCGGGGACGCGGGAGCCAACCTGGAGGTCGATCACCTCGCCGGGGACAACTTCGTCGAATGGAACTGTCTTGAGCTCGCCTTCGCGAAAAACAACGGCCTGCAATTGGACCGCTTGCTTCACCACTTCGAGTGACCTTTCCGCTCGATATTCCGTGATACAACCCACGGCAGCGTTCACCAGAGCCACCCCCAAAGCCAGCAGTCCCCCGGCCACCCTTCCGGTGGCCACGGCAAGGCCTGCTGCAGCTCCAGTGAGCAGGATCGGCAGGGAGATCATCTGAGCCTTCGCAATGGCAAGAAATGAGCGGGCGGCCATTCCCGGCAGAGCATTCGAACCATACTGCAGTTGTCGGCTCCGGACGGCAGCGTGAGTCAATCCGCACTCAAGAGAGGTGCCGAAGTACGAGGCCGTCTGAGTCGGCTCGAGGGAGTGCCATGGGCGCAGGGGTTCATCCGGAAATCGATGCGCGCCTTCCTTCTCCCCCGCAATGAGCAGCTCTTCCGTCTTCTCCAGCGATTCACCGGGCGACGGACTGAGCGGGTCAGACGGGCCCGGGAGCGTATCGCGAGGCCGGGGACTCTCAAATTCCCGCATCACCCCGGCAACCAGGGAAAGCACTGTGGCTATGGAGTGGGGTTCCTCAAACAGGACAAGCAAGTTTCCTGTTACGGCGTTTGGTGAGACACGCTTGATTCCAAGGGAGCGGGTGAGAACCTGGTTCAAATGCCCGGCCACTGCTCCGGATCGGTACAAACCGGGAACGGCCAGCCGGGCGCGGCCCCGCACCTGATGAACGACGCGTATGGTTGAGGAACTTTCCGTTTTCATGGTTGCCTCACCTGAGGGTTCGCATGGAAATCGAAAACGGTTGGCGATAAGCTGTCAGCCGCCAGGTTCAGGCAACATCAATCCGTGAAATGCGGCATCTCGACAATAGCATAGCACGCTTCCGAGCACAGGCATGGTATTTCCTCCCGCTGCCAAAAGCCAAGGCCTAACCGCTCAAGGCCCGTTTTCGAGCAACGCTTCCGGAGAGAATGAAGGACCGCACTGTAAAAGCATTGTGAACCGGGGACAGTAACGGTATTATTGTTATCAGGAACTTGAGTGGAGTGCGATGCGATGGTGATCATTCCGTATGCTTTACTGGAGGAGGATGTTCCTCATGAATGAGCTTTCCTTTCAACATTATCTCCTTGGTCTTATCGCCGTCGCCAACAACATTCCCGCGATTCCTCTCTATCTGGAGCTCTGCGAGGGGCTGAATCCTCGGGAACAGCACAAGCTCTGCTTCATCGCTACAATGACCTCGTTCATCACCATGATCACCGCCATGTTGACCGGAATGACCATACTGAACTTTTTCGAAATCAGCATCAGCGCGTTCCGGATCGCCGGAGGACTCCTTCTCGTCAACACGGGCCTGGCGATGATGAACTCGTCCCGACAGGTGATCGTGGCCACGGGTCCATCCTCCTTCTCGAAAATGATTTCCATGGCGGTCATCCCGATTTCGATCCCCCTCACCACCGGAGCCGGAACCATGTCGACGGTCATCCTCTTTACCCAGCAGTTTCATCATTCCGGCAAGCTGGCACTCAACCTCTTCGGCGCCATCATCTGCATGACATTCATCATCTATCTGTCCTTCCGCTACTCCACCTCCATCATCCGGCTCCTGGGGGAAACCGGCATGGACGTTCTGTCGAAGATCTTCGGCCTCATCACCCTGGCCCTCGGCATTCAGTTCATCATCGGGGGCATCCAGGGAGCATTCCCGAAGCTCATGTGAGCTTCAGGTATCGTCCTGAAGCAGGGCGGTGATTCTTTCACGTAGAGAGGCCGACGGCATGGAGGCAACAGCATGAAGAGGATCCTTTCGTTCGCCAACCACAAGGGGGGTGTCGGGAAAACGACGTCTGCGGTAAACACTCACCAAAGACTATCGACGGGCAACCCAATGGTTGTTGGAGCGTTTGAACTGAGGCAAGGCCGGCATAAGTGAGTCTGCGATTTTGGACGGCCGCTCAGCATGGTCCCTCAAACACGGGCATAGGTATGGCTGTCTCGCTCAAACTCCTCGAGGATTTCATCGGTCAACGAAGGACGGACTTTGGGCATGATCTGAAAAATGGTCTCGGTGGTGACCTTGTGGTCCTCCTTCCTGGCGATTTCATGTTCAAAGGCAAACTGAGCCACCTGTTCAAAAAGGTACTGGATATCGGCAGGAGTGAACCTCGAGGTTTCCTTAACGATGCGATCGATATCGATTTCACCCGTATTCAACCTGGAGAGATAGTATTCCAGAATAGTTCTTCGCTCGTCATCATTTAAGCCACCGACCGGAATGATACAGTCAAACCTGCCCGGTCGGAGCAAGGCGGGGTCCAACTGTCGAATATAGTTGGTGGCGCACACGAGCAACACCTTGCTCGCTTCATTCTTGAAGAGCGGGACCTGTTTCAGAAATTCGTTGGTAATGGACTTGTCCAGGCGATCCGCATGATCACGACAGGCCGCCAGTTCTTCAAACTCATCAATAAAAATAACGGCCTCCTCAAGTTTTCGCGCCTTTTCCATGACTCTTCTGAGGTTGGCGCCCACCTTCTCCGTGCCATCCTCCATAAGCATACTGGGGGCAATCTCCACGTACCACCATGACAGGATCCCTGCTATCGCCTTCACGAAATGGGTCTTCCCGGTCCCCGGAGGACCAAAGAAAATAATGCTCTTGGGAGGAGTCACCCCGTGCTTTCTGGAAATGTCCTCTTCCGTCAGCGGCAGGATGATCCTTCGCTGAACAAGCTGTTTGGGCGGTTGGGAGTCAGAGATGGTGTCCCAGACTTCTCTTCCCATCGTTTGAGCCCCCATCTCAATGAGGATATCCCGCCGCTTGTAGGTCATGTATTCATCAAGGGCCTGTTCCATGTTTTCCAGAAAATCTATGCATGCGGTCCGGAATCCGACGTCTCTTCCGACCTTTTCCGACAAGAGCCACTTGTGCTGAAGGATTTTTGCCCACAGGTCAGCGGCGATCTCAGGCTCAAACTTGACGCCGCTCATTTCGAGAATCTTCCTTGCACATTCTTCCGGCAAGAGATCCTCTGGGTTGACATTTTCATTCATACGATTTCTCCTTCTCAAATACCCAGAAGCATCAACTTTCTATGCAGTCAGGCCTTCTAATCATTCACAAGCCGTTATTCAACCCCGGTGCCAACGGCTCCATCCCGGTCATCACGGAGAAGACGATCTTAAGGCTAAGCCATGAAGATGGCATTCCTGTTTCAGGGAAGAAAACATTCGGTGCACTCTGGCCTTGAGGGGGGCGGGGCGAGCAGTTTCTGCCTTCGTGATAACCTAACCTCTTGCGGAGTTCATACAATCTTCACACTTTTGGCATTTTCCTGAAACCCAACTACGCCATGCTCACTACGGTTGTTTGCCTTATGGCAAGAGCAGTCTGACTGTTTCCCTTTCAGTTAATGGAGGAGATTTCATGGATGAAGGAACACTTGAATACTTTAGAGAGATCTTACATGCCCACCTTACTGAAGTCGAACGTGGCATCGTGATCGCGCTGTCAAACCTGGACGAAAAGGGTGATAACAGGGACCCTATGGACGAGGTCGATGCGACCACCAACCGATCGGCCTGGGAGGCCATGATACGAATGCAGCATCGGAGCCGCAAATCAGTATTTGAGATCAATACTGCCCTGCAGCGGATCAGCAGGGGAGATTTCGGCATCTGTGCGGAATGCGGTGAAAGCATCGGTCTTGCCCGATTGAAGGCTCACCCCATGACGACCGTATGCATTCAGTGCAAGAGGAAGACCGAAACCCTACAGTGGCGAAAGGTCGCGTGACTTCTGATAGAGATGAATCACAAGCGCTGCCCAGGATCACCCCTCGCTCTTGCTGGTTGCGGCTTTGCACCCTTCCCGCTCTTCATCATCAGCTCAAGGCCCAAATTGTGGGATCTGGAAGGGGCGGCAAACCAGACAGGGAAGATGCCGCAATCACTATATCGACCGTAAGCGCATTCAGACAAGCCCAAAGGTTGATCGTGGAATAATCAAAGGCTGTTTTTTGCGCAAGACTCATAGCAATTTCGCTGCCAGTTCCGCCACTTTTGAGCGCTCACCTTTGACCAGGGTGACGTGACCGGCAATTCCTTCTCCCTTTAGCCTTTCAACGAGATAGGTCAAGCCGTTGCTGCTTGCGTCGAGGTAGGGATGGTCAATCTGTTCCGGATCGCCGGTGAAAACGATCTTGGTCCCCTCGCCGACGCGAGTCACGAGGGTCTTAACCATGTGGGGAGAAAGATTTTGAGCTTCGTCACAGATCACGAACTGCTTGGGAATCGAGCGTCCCCGAATATAGGTCAAAGGTTCCATTTCCAGGATTCCCCGTCGAGTCCAGTCCTGAAGCATGTCGGGCGAATCCTGACAATCTCGCAGGAGAAACTCAAGATTATCGTAAATGGGTTGCATCCAGGGACGCAGTTTGTCCTCCTTTGTGCCGGGGAGGTAGCCGAGATCATCGCCCATGGGCGTTACCGGACGAGTGACAAGGAGTCTGCTGTAAGCATTCTCTTCGATGACCTTTTCCAGCCCCACGGCGAGGGCAAGGAGGGTCTTTCCCGTCCCGGCGCATCCAACAAGGGACACAATCTTGATGTGGTCATTCAATAAGAGCTCCATGGCAAATCTTTGTTCTTTGTTGTGCGCTTTAATGCCCCAGTTGACGGAATCGGCGTGAACCAGAGGCCAGAGGGTGTTCTCGAAGTGTCGGGCAAGCGCCGACTGAGACGGATTGTCATGGTTCTTGAGCAGAAAGAACTGGTGGGGCAGTCCTTGGAACCTTCCATTCGCCTTCAGCCGGCCGCTGCGAAAGAAGGCATCCATTTCACTGGTGCTGACGTGGATTTCACCCACACCGGTGTACAGGTGATGATAATCAACTTTGTCATTGTGGAAGTCCTCCGCAGCGATGCCTATGACATCGGCTTTTATGCGCAGATTCAGGTCCTTCGTGACCAAAATGACGGGACCTTTCTTCTGCTTTTTAAGGTTGAGGACCACGGCAAGAATTCGATTGTCGTACTTCGTGGCATCCAAACCGCCGGGGAACTTAACCATATTCTGATGATTGACTTCGATTCGAACTTTCCCCCCGGATGCCAGCCTTACGCCCGCGGAGAGTCGCCCCTGTCCCCGCAGGCTGTCCAGTTCTTTCGAAACGAGCCGGGCATTTCTTCCAATTTCATCTTGTCGCTTTTTTTGATTGTCGATTTCCTCGATGACTACCAACGGAATGACAACATCATTTTCCTCGAAGGCTAACAGTGCGGATGGGTTGTGCAGCAGTACATTGGTATCCAAAACATAGGTTTTGGGCATGCGCAGACTCCTCCCCTGGTGTTTGTTACCCATGACATCCGGGTATAATTCATCACCCCATATCGCCTCATCGAGCGAACACTCCGGTTCCGCGTGCTTGGCCTGGTGCATTCCCCAGGTCTGGTCAAAAGCCTTTTCGAAAGACCGCCCGTTGTCAGTCTCCTCTCCAAACATCCTTCATCATGCCGGCCTTCTCTTCAAGCGACTTCCTTCAGGTCGGCTGTCTCCAATTGGTCGAGAATAATGTCCTCGACGAGTTTCCCCTCCCATGACACGAGTTGTGGCAGATGCATGAGTTTGGCGATGGTTGGTGCCGTATCAAGAACACTTACCCTATGCGAGATGGAACACCCGCGCCTGATTTTGGGACCAAAAGCGACCCAGGGAACGGTGCTCTTTTGGAAGTTGTTTTCCTCAGCGGCTTGACCTGCGTGAAAATCGCCGGTCACGATTATGTGGTATTGGCCAAAGAGACCAAAGAGGCTTAGCGAGTTCAGCAATACACCGAGCGCTGTATCCGACATAGCCACATGCTCGAGGTTTGCCGGACTCATGATTTCCGCCCGGTATCCAACGTGCCCGGCGCACCCCAAATGCAGAAGGCAGAGATCGGGTTGGAAGGAGATAATGTCATTAGCGGCCAACTTAACGATGCGGTAAGCATCATCGCGGATGGCTCCAGGCCCTGGAGAGCAAAAGTGATCGAATGCTCCGTAGTAGATAAACTTAAAGAATTGCGCACTATTGTAATAGACGGCAGTCGAGCGACCCTGCATGTGAGCGAGATTGGCGATGCTGTACTTGGCTTCGGAGATCACCGCCGCTCCGTTCGAAACAGCCCCGCTCCTTGGCGGTTTCTTGCCGGTGAGAATGCTGAAGAAGGGAAGCATCCGGGGCGAAGGATTCTCCACTTCCGCCTCCATGGTTGCTGATCCTGCCTTTATCATGACCTCCAGGTTTGGTGTTCGAGTCTCCTCAATGGCATTTGGATCCAGGTCTTCAATGACCACCAGAATGACCTTTGCGTCGCTCTTACCGACCATTTCTATTCTCCTTTGCCCGCGGGTTCGAGCACTTGGCGCAACACCACACCGACGGGGTGTCTGCATTTAGCAGACTATTGAAAAACCATCTTAACGCGTCACCCCGGCGAAAGCCGGGGTCCAGAAAGCCTTGCAGAGCCTGGATTCCGGTTTTCACCGGAATGACGCATGAAGATTATGCTCCCTCTATGGTGTGAGCTTTTACTCAAAACACCCATGCAGCTCACTCTATTGATCGACATTTATCGACGACCCGGATCCACCAATTCATCCCCATGCCCCCCAGAATTGCTCAAGCACAGGCACGATAGGAGACCAGGTTGTGAAATCTCAGGAAGGAATCGGCCCCTTCTCTACCCATATATCGCTCCAGCAGGGTCCGGTTGGTCTGCGCAAGATCGACCATGATCAATGCATCCATGACTTTACTGAAGCTCGGATCGATGCTGAACCCCAAGAACTTCCCGCCCAGCTTCAAGTAGTGTTTGAGCAGGATGGGTATGCCCCCATGGCTTGGTTCAAGGCACGAAATCAGTTCCGACAAATCCTGGACGTTGTTGATAACCCAGAGGTGGATTTGAGCCCAAGCCGCTTCGTGAGCAGATTGCTCTTCTCGGGACCATGCCCTTGACATACTGAGCAAGCTCTCCTCGATGGTGATTTTTCGAGAAAGCAACAATTAGATCCCTGGAGATACGTTGATAATGACTGCTTATGCTGACAGGTCCAAAGAGGATCTTGTACTGTGGCCTGGATGAAACGTACTTGCCTATTCCATGCCACAGAAGCATGAGGGGCTGATAGCTTTTCTGGTATTCCTTACGCAAGAATGATCTGCCCAGTTCCATTGCCGGACTTATCTCCTGTAGAAAGCGAGGAGCGAAGGTGAAAAGGCTGCTCGTGTAAAGCCCACGGCATCCATATATTCTCAGGATTCTATCAGTCAGGCCGATGCGATAGGCGCCTACGAGTTCATTCGCATCCTTATTCCACAAGACGAGATGGGTGTAGTGACCATCGAACTCATCAAGGTCTATGGCTTTACCGGTGCCTTCATTTGCCTCACGGAAGGTGATTTCTCGCTGCCTCCCGATTTATGCAGAGGAGGGGGATTTGATTGGATTCTGCATGGAAGACCTTAAATGAACCTGTGTCTACCAGTACTTGTCCCGGAGGGATGGCTTTCACCTCACCAGGCACGAGATTTGGATCCCGCGGCGGTGCAATTGCCCGACAGAATTGCGTTTTCATGAGTCTCAGCACTTTCGGGAGGCCCATTCGGCGCGGCGCGTCCCGGTAATTGCCCAGCATATAGGTTCTCATGCGCAAGTATGCGACAATTTCGTCGTCGTCCCTGAACTTGCTGAGTTTCTCGGAGGGAACGGGTTTTCCAATGCGAACCCGGATCTCCTTGCCGCCTTTATTGAACATTTCTCGCGCCAGCATTGCGGTCCTCAGGTGAGGAAATGGAACAGTCCCAGGAGCTGAAAGAGGATGCTGTTGCGCCCTTCGAATAAGAAAGGGAGCACCGAAGTTTTGTTATGCCTCACCATTCCTGCAAGGAACGGTTCCATCTTGGATCAGTGATTTGTCTCCTTCTCAAATGAAAGTGGGATACCTCATCGGAAGGGAAAACGCCCAGCACCCCACCGGTGTGCAGCCAGTGCAAGGCTGCTCTAAGTGGCCCAACATTCCTTCTGATCCGGCCGGGTCCCTCGAAAGGATCAACAAAAATAAACATGTCCCGAAAGCCCGGCAGGTCTATTCGCCGGAGGAGATAGTTGGCAAGGATTTTCGTGTCCGGTCTTATGGATTGGAGTATGGAAGCAAGAACCAGGCCCGCCAAGCTCCGAAAGGGTGTTTCCCGACCGAATCAGTGGCCCGGTTTTGGGATCCGGCGGGGTCCAGATCGAGGAGTCCATAGGATATCCCCAGGCGACTCAGCACCCTGTCGGCCAGGGGTTGGCCACTGTCATCCGTTAAACGAATGACAGAGTTGTTTGCCCGCTCAAGGCAAAGCAGGCGGTTCAATGGTTGCGCTGCAAAACGAAACATCTTTCGATAGCGTGAAGGTTCGGGATCAATGCTGAGTTCCATCTCCATAGACTGCGAAATTCTGCTATCCAAGTTACACCCTCCATCATCCGAAGTGAACAGGTGAGAAATCAATTCCGCTTTCGACTGAAGCAACACGGTCTTCATGTTCCGAACCCCGGGCCACCACAGGTATGTAAGTCCCCATGAGGCCTTACTCTGACTGATTCCCAGGCACAGACACCCAGTTGGGGTAGAGCTTTGCGATCCTTCCCCACGAGAGGCTCTCAGCCTGCGGGCAGGGTCGGGGTTTGTCTCCGCGTGCACAGACGGGCCAGTGTTCCAGCCTTCACCCCCTGTGCGAGAGCAACTGGCAAGGCGCCTCTGAGGCGCGTTTATGGCCCGGTGCCCAAACTGTTAAAGCTTCTAGCATCGGATAATGACGGTTTTGCGTAGATGATGTTAAGAGATGGTGAAAAAGGCGGTGCGCCGGGGTTGGTTCTCCGACCAATCAGGAATAGTGTCGTTTGAATCGTCACAAAACAGACGCCAAATCGCACCGAGTGTCCATTGATTCAGGAGGCGGGAAAGAGGTTTCCTTTGCTGTGGACAACCGTTTGACTCACCCTTATTCAAGTCCATAACACCCGCATGAGATGAGTTGCCACCGTCGCCAGCTCCGGTTTATCTCTGATTTGTCCCAGTAATTCCCACAGGTCATAAGGTATTCGCTTGCGGTCGTATTCGATGACAATTGACCTGGAGTGGAAACTGATGCGTTGCTTCATCACCCCTGGAATTGAACGAATGATCCGGACAATCCCGGATCCTTCAATCAAGCCTAGACCCGAAGGAGTGATTTTCAGGCGAATCCTGCCCGGGATATGATGGCAGATTTCCGCGTGAGGCGCCAAATTGATGACGGTATCGATGATATCTTCCGTCGGCAGGTAATCACTTTTCATCGTGGATCTTCGGTATCTCAGGATTCACATCAAATGAGGACCGTCAACAGCGACAGCGCAGATCCCTCAAACGCTTTTGCGAGCAGCACCTCCAGAACAGCCTTGCCGACCACACTACCCGCTTTGGAGACCGCTTCCTCGAGATAGCGATCATTGGGGACTGCCTTGGGAATCTCGAAATATCCCTTCTTCTCGAGAATGCTGAGCACCGCCTCGGAACTGACGATCTTTTTATCATAATTGATGACGACACTGCCGGTAAGCGTGTTCACGGCGGTTGAGTCTATGCCTTCAATGGTCATGAGAATCCCCTCCACATCATTGGCAAATTTCGGGCTCCCTTTGACGGAAGGGATCTTAACGCGCAGCCTGCCGGGAGTGCTGTGCACATAATAGCTCAATTTCGATCCTCCTCTGCCCTTGTCGACTTGAAATACGTTCTGCAATAAGGATAGTTGGAACAACGGTATCTTATGCCTTGACTCTCTCGCTTGTAGACGTGCATTGGCTCATCGCAGTGCGGACAAATGGGGTTATTCATAATACTGCGCCTCAGGCTGTTGAAGGAAAACTGCCTCTTGCACACCAGGCATTGAAAACGCCTTTTTCGATGCTTGGTCATGCCATAACGGTAAACAGCATCCGATCCGCAGTCTGGGCATGTGACTCCTTTGTCCTCGTCATCGCTCAACGCAGCCAGTACCCCTCTTCTTCTCCGGCGCCGCCCCTCCCTCAACAATGCTCATCGAGGGTTACGTGTCTGTTTCGTGTTCTCATAGGTAGCTATGTAAAGCTGGATTGTTACGGAGTTGTTAAGGAAGGGTTATATTTGTGTGACCCGAGATGATTTACCGATGGACTTTCCTCCGGCAAGGCCTTCAAGGACTCCCTCTCTCCCATTCCCCGGCTTTCGGACGTAATCCCGCGAGGCGCGAAGCCCTTTGTCCAATACATTGATTCTCGCAGCGATACAAACAGGCGTTCGATATCCTTGACATCGATGTTGCCAATGCTGCCGATCCGAAAAGTGTCCATTGATGTCACCTTGCCCGGATAGATAACGAATCCTCCGGCTTTCAACTCTTCATAGAACCGCTTGAAATCATAGGCCGGATGTTCAGGGCTGAGAAAAGAGGTGATGATCGGTGACTGGTGTTCACGGGGCAGGAGGCAACGAAAGCCCAGTTCCTGCATCCCTTCGACAAGGAGACTCTGGTTTTGCCGGTAGCGAGTGTAACGCGCTTCTATTCCACCTTCGCGATCGAGTTCTTTCAAAGCCTCCGCAAAAGCGCGAACAACGTGGGTGGGAGAAGTAAAGCGCCACTTGCCGGCATATCTCTCCATGGTGTCCCATTGATCGTACAAATCCAGGCTCAAGGACCTGGCCCTTCCCTTCGTTTTCTCAAGTTGGTCGTGGCGAGCGATAGCAAAGCCGAAGCCAGGCACCCCCTGAATGCACTTATTGGCGCTGCTGATCAAGAAATCGGCGCCGATATCGGCCATTTCAATGGGAATGCCCCCAAAACTGCTCATCGCGTCGACAATATAGACTTTTCCGAAACACTTTGTGATCTCGCCGATTCGATCCACAGGATTGAGCATGCCCGTGGTCGTCTCACAATGGACCACGGCAACATGCGTGATCTCTTTGTCGCCTTGCAGCATATCTCGCAGAAGGTTCAGACCGGGCGGGTCCAACTCACCACTATCGAGAACCGTTACCGGTATGCACAGACGGGTCGCGATTTGAGCCATGCGCTGACCGTACGCACCATTAGCAAGAACCAGCAGTTTCCCACCTGGGGGCACGGCCGTGCCGATCACGGACTCAACCGCAAACGTCCCACTGCCCTGAATCAGGACCGACGTATATCCCTCGGCGGACGTTGCGAGGCTGACAAGCTTCTGTCTGATCGCCTGAACAATACTGTTATAGTCGTCATCCCAGGTACACCAGTCGCGGAGCATGACCGCTTTTACCGCCTTGGTCGTTGAAAGGGGTCCAGGAGTGAGCAAAATATAGGGATTATCGGGCAAATCATCAGTGTTCATAGGTTATGCTCCCATACGAAGGATCTAAAAGAGTTCTCAAAAATGCGTTTCCTCTCATCCGAAAGGAGTGCAGCGAAGTATCGTTGTCGTTCTAAGGTTTCTCGCCTCGGGCCAGGCATGCATTGATCTGTTCAATGATGGCCGGGCACTCCCCGATACTCTCGACAATGAAGTGCGCACCAGCGTCCTGGAACCGCTTCTCCACCTTCTCAAGCCTCACTTTGAGAGCCGCAGAAGTCAAAACCGAAATTTCCCTTTCGGTCAGGCCAATTTCGTTTCCCGTTTTGGTCACCCCGATAGTCCACATCCCGGCATTCAATCCTTCCTGGATGTCCGGCAACGTGTCTCCAATCTTGACCATGGCCGCAAAGGGGTAGACTTCAAGATCTATAGCATTCCGGTAGCACATCCATGGGTAAGGCCTCCCGGCGGGAACGTCCGATGGGCAGACCGTTGCATCAGGCCGGTATCCTTTCGCTTCTGCAAGAGGAACGAGCACCTCCATCATGGAGCGCGTGTAGCCGGTGGTCGAGCCTAATTTGATCCCCTGGAGGCGGAAGGCTGCTACGGCCTCGATCAGCCCGGGGATAGGCTCGGAATATCGGGCGACCATTGACTCCATAAGCGGTTCCACCTGGCGATACATCGCTTCGACATCATCCTCCCCCGGTTGGCGTCCACGGATCCTCTCCCACCTTTCCGCAACGGTCTCCATGCCGCAGATCGCCCGGATATGGTCCTTCTTCATCAATCCCATGGGCGCTCTTGCTTCCGCAATGGTAATCTCGACCCCAAAATCGTGGAACACCTCAACAAACACGGCGACCGGACCAACACAGCCATAGTCAACAGCCGTCCCAGCCCAATCAAGAACGACCGCCTGGACGCGACCTGTATAGGGTATGTTGCGATTTAGAACTGGCATCGGAATGCTCCCTGAATTTCTCGTTCATGCTGTCCTCAACAAATACCAATCAACGCTGCTGTCGCTTGCCACCGGCCCCCGGCCGCGGCGCCACAGCACAAATGACCATGATGACTCGTTTCAGAGTCGGGCGATTGATCAACCATGCTTCACCTGTCGTCACTCCCGCCGTGACGCATGGGCATCAAAAGCGCCAGTTCTCTCATGGATAAAAATCTCCCTCCTCCTAAGTTCTTCAAATACTGCAGTTGGTTCAAAAGCGTACTCTGGAATAACCACACCACACCCCAGCGCTTTCCCTTGAGCGATCAAATGCGCCCCGACGGCAAGAGGAATCCCGACACAGCGAGTATAGGCGCGAAGACCCTCCCAACCGGTCACCGAACCATCCGATGCCGGGTGAGTATGCCACAGGACATGCCTGATCTTTTGGCCGTCCCTGCTTCCGACCACTTCCACATGGAGGGCGTATCCGCATAATTCGGCAGTTCTCCCTTCGGGGGCCTGGATCAGATAAGCTGCAATGGCATCCATAATGCCAAATTCGGCGTTACCCATCTTCACCTTGTCGTTGCGCAAAAATCCCCACTCATAGAGCGCTTTGATCAACTGCATATTCTTCGCGGGCCAGGTGCCCCGCACCTCGATGAGTTTGACCTTCTTGTCGGCAAGGTAAGTTGCCAGGGTCTTCGTTTCGGAATGGGGAATGATGTACTGAACATGCTTGCCGTAGGGTTCGGGAAGCTCAACCTCCAGGGGTCGTGCAAAAGGAGGAACCTGGATGAATTGCCCATCTTCATACACCACACGGCCCGGAAGGTCAGGATCATATTCATAAGTTGTCGTTTCTGCGATAGACGCGGAAAAGGCCACTGGTCGAAAGGCCCCGTGGCTGATGCGGACGGTTTCTACGGTATCCATCCGACTGGCGGCGTATTTTGCCATCATGTTCGTCGTTCCCGGGGTCATGCCAAAACCAGGGATAAAGATGCGACCATTGTCCTTAAACCTTTGATCGAATTGGTACTCTTCCCCGAAACCATTCAGATTGATGCCGTGCGCTCCCGCCTCGGCGATGCAGGCAGTAGACCGGCCGTTGAGTGATATGGCCGTGCCGTCCACGACGACGTTATAGCCACGCATGATTGCAATGGCACTCGCACGGTCAAGGATATCGATTCTCTTGAAGTCAACACGCTCATCATTGAGCCATCTTACCACGCCCTGCCCTGTTTCCTGATCAAGGTCGCCGATCGTCAGGCGATCGACTCGAGCGAATTTCACAAGATCGAGCGCGGCTTCCCGGCAGATTCTGCCAGCCCCACCCAAACAGAAGATCTTCATGATTCCTTCCTTCTGTTCCAGTTTTGAATGTGCACCTTGAGCGCGTCTGTACGGGAATAGAGGGCAACTGTTACGAACTCGTGACATTCAAGCGAAGAGTTCACGACAGCGCCTCCGAGGCTCAAAACTGCCGGCACGGACAATTAGCCAGGAGGGGGATGGAGAATGCAGGTGAGCATATCGCCATGCGCGGGGAAAGCCGTTCTGCCTTTCCAAAATCGCCAGCGACTCTATTCAGGAGAGTGTCGTTTTTGGGTATTCCGAAATCATTGCACGTGACAAAAAAATAGACAGCATGCAGAGGGTCGCAACCACCGCGCGCCTGCCATCGCTGGCGGAGTCACTGCGGAGGGCTCCTCAGAATCACGGTTTGGAAGCCATTTCCAAGTTTGACAGGAAGGAAGTCATTCCCAGCGCTGCCGGAGGCAAACAGATGGGCGGATGTATCGAGTTCAGCCCCATCCTGATGGCACGGTTGAGGTGACAACACCCCCACCAGGGCACGCTCGACTAAAGGATATCTTCCAAATCCGGCATGTATAGATCGCAGCTCCTTGCTGACCTATGCACGATAGCCGCCACTGCAACGATCCCACCGACAAGCGTGACCATTATTGCAATCCAGTACATTCTGTACCCCTTCTGATCGCCAATCTTTCGGCCCCCTTCGCCTTGCCATTTCTGACCTCACCAAACTGCGTCATAAGGGTCAAACTCGCCGGAAGCTTTCCCTCGAGCGCTCGTCTTATCTTCATTTTCAATTCGCTGAGATCAAAAGACTTCACCACGTAGGCGTCTGCGGCAATGGTCCTGGCATCGTATCGGTATGAGTCATACGCACTGCACATAATGACTGGCACGTCGGGATAGTGTTCACGAATCTCCAGCAGCATCTCCAACCCATCGTCATCAACCAGGCGGATATCCAAAATGATCAAATTGGGCTTTGAAGTCTCTATGTCACGGAGGAGGTTGACGCAAGATGCTCGTGTTTCAACGACATATCCCTCGCTCACCAACTCCAGGGAATACAATTCCCGAATATGCTTCTCATCATCCACCACCAGAATCTTCGCCATGATCACCCTCTCCAATGTTGTGCTTGAGGCATCAAAGTTACCACTGAGTCTTGCTCGTGCACGAATCGCATAAGCTCTTCAGTCTCCCACCACGTTGGATTCATGCCCCCCGCACGATCACTTGTGGTGATTCCCTTGTCAATACTATGCAGATCCTTCCTCCTCTTTCTATCTGGTATGCCGAAAACTTCCCTTGAGCCGTTCCCACAAGAGAGCCGAGAGGGGGGAGGGATCTTTTGGTGCGTCGGACTTCCCCCCACTCGACTCAGCCTCAGGGGTGAGGCTCAGAAGAGTTCCCATCTGGATGGTTATCCTAGAGGTGATTTATGAAGATCAGTTGAAGGCTCTGTGAAGATTTGTTGACAGATGTGATAAATGTGATGATTGTCAGTGCGAGCAATAGGAGAGTAAGCGGTTCATACGGCTTCATCCAGCGAGCATTCCGGGACTATGTGCCCGGTCTGATACATTTCCCAGGTTTCGTCGAAAGCGTTTTCGAAGGAGCGGTCTTCCATATAGCGCCGGGCAGCCTCGCCCATCCGCTTCCGGCAGAGGGGACTGCGGATGAACCAGCGAATCGCATACAGCAAACTTTCGGCATTATGCGCTTCGACTACGAGACCGGTTTTTTCCGGGATAACGTTTTCCTGCGGCCCGCCCGAGTCCGTAACGGCCACTGGAATTCCTGAAGCCTGGGCCTCCAGGACCACATTGCCGAAGGTATCCGTGGTGCTCGGGAAAACAAAGAGGTCACAGGAGGCGTAGACGGTTGCAAGGTCCTCCCCTTCCAGGTAACCGGTGAATACACAAGGACTGCCTTTCATGCTTTCCCGAAGTTCGTTGAGATAAGGTCCGTCTCCAACAACGATAAGCTGCAATTCTTCATGCGCCTTCCACAGCGTTTTAAAGACCTCTGCCAGGAGCGGAAGATCCTTTTCTTTGGAGATGCGGCCCACATAGAGCAATTTCATCCCGTCACCGATCTGGAAGCGATCGCGAAGGAACTGAGGGTTTCGTTTAGACGGGTGGAAACGCCGGATATCGACACCGCGGGGGAAAAACCTTATCCGCTCAGGTCGGATCCCCTTCTGAATCAACTCCTGAGCGGTGCTCCTCGAAGGAACATATACGTAATCCATCTGTTCGTAGTACCACATGGTGAATCGCCATACGAGGTCTTCAATCGTATTGTCGCCCGTCAAATATTGAGCGTATTGGGGCAACGCCGTGTGGTAGGTCCCACAAATGGGCAGCTTGAAAATGCGTGCGATTGCCAGGGCCGCCAGTCCGATGGGGCCGGGAGTTGCCGCATGGATCTGGGTGAAACCTTGTTCGTAGCAATAATTGAGTATTTCCAGGAATGGGGGAACGAAAGAGCTTGAGTTCCGGATATTCGGGCACCTCCTGCACGCCGACCGGCTGGAAATTCTGCACTCCCTTGCCATGGGGCCGATGTTCGGCGTTGCACGTGATCACCGTCAGGTTCTTCTTCGTTTTCAGGGCCATTTGCACCTGATGTTGCAGGGTAAGCGCAACGCCGTTTACATCATAGTAGGTGTCCGTGAAATGAGCCACCCTGACGCCTTCGCTTTTTCGCCTGCCCGGTGAGTCGCCCGCTCGTGAATCTTTCCAGGATTTGTTCAGAAAGTTGTTTTTCTTTTGCGAACATCGAGAAGGCCACGAAGTATGGGGCAAGGACCGCGTAGAGGGCGCCGGCGGAACCGAGGGAATGGAACATTTTGAACAAGTTCGCCCCGGAAAGGTTGTCCAGTATATGATTACCAAAATGGGCGAGCACCTTGTTTGAGAGTTGGTTGACGAACTGGAACCATTTGTTGTCAGGGTTAGCTCCGCCGTTGCCACCATTTTTGACCATGTCCATGAGTTCCGGGTCGTCCCATATGAGTCTCAGCGTTTCATGACGCAGCACATCCTGCACCCGGTGCGGCGCCGCGCCATTGTTCCTGGGCCGTTTGCGGTGATTCCAGAGCGAGTAGAGCTTTGTGAACAGACCGCTTTCCTGCTGATCGTTCTGGAGAAAACGATCGAGAAACCTCAAGAAAATGTCCTTATCCACATGGCGCTCGAGGTTGAATTTATTCTTGTAGAATTGGTAGGCAATGCCATAGAGATTGTGGGCCATGGTTTGCGCCGTCGATGGGCGGCCAACGATCCTTGTCTGATCGGTTTCAATCGCTCGCAGGAACTCATCCGCGTTGCCGGTGATGGCTATGTCCGTATATTGTCGGGCGATATTCAGCGAGCTGTGATCGTCGGAACCTCCCGTGAGGTGCTTCTGCCACGGTCTTTCAAAAAGCGGCGATATGCCATGTTTGTTCGCCAGCCTCTCGATATCGGCTGGTGTCAAACCGGACAGGATGTACTGCAAATGACGGTTCTGGTCGTCATGCCGCGCCCCGTTCAGTTCAAAGTTCCGGAACAGCAGCAGGAACTGTTCGAAATGCTCGATGGTCAAGCGATCATTGACGGCAAAGAGGGGGTGCGCCAGCGCATGAACGATCCCCTTGGCGTGCAGGTAAGCCACGAGATCAAAGATGCTTTCCCGCACCTTCTGGATCTCGTGATGAATCTCTTCGTCGATATTGTAAACCAGGACGTGAGCCTTGCACCGGTCCTGCGGGAAATACGTTGTCACCTCTTCGCTGATGAAGACATCGGGGAGATGGGCGATTTCCAGGCAGCCGGCAATGGTATTGTGATCGGTAATCGTGACCAGTGACATCCCCTTTTCCTTGGCGATCCGTAGACCTGAAAAGGTTCGGTGAAACTCTCAGGGCAGCCGAGCTTTTGAAGGATCCACTCAGCGGGCCGCTTCGAGTACTTGGAGTGGACGTGCAGATCGACTTTCATAGTTTAGTATCCTTTTCATATTCAATGAGCACCGTTTCCCCGGCGCGCACCCTTTGCCCCGGATGCACCCTCATTTTCATTCCTTCCTTTAGAGGAACGATAAGATCCACCTGGGAGCCAATGCGGATCATCCCGAAGATCGCTCCTCGTTCAACTTTTTCCCCTTCCCGAAAGTAACTATCGATCCCTCGGACACTCCCCCCGGCGATTTGGATCACATAGCAGGAGAGGGCGTCTCCCTTGAACTCTCCGTCAATTTTCGTGATGGTCCTCTCGTTCTGCACAATATGCAGACTGTTTTTGGAGAGGGGGGCGAGTTTCAAGACCGTGCGCAAATGCATCGATCCCATGTGGACATTTTTCTTAACGGCGGGATAATGACGGATGAACTGGATTTGCCCGGAGAGGGGCGCACGATTGAAATGGACGTCGAAAGGACTCATGAAGATCCCGATCAAGACTTTCCTCAGGGTGAGGTGCTCGCGCACGATGTCGTTGACCGAAACCCTGGCGCCCCGCTTGATCGGTGATCACGTCCTCTTCGGGTTCCACAATCCTGGCGTAGACGACCGTGCCGTCTGCCGGGCTCAGGATTCCCGTTCCGGGGGGAGGATTTCTGGGGGGGTTCCGAAAGAACCAGACGTAACGCCAATAAACGAAACCAAGAACAAGTAACAGTCCGGAAACGACGAAGATGCCTGCGAAAGCTCTTATTTCGTATACTTCCATACGGTGTCTTGCATCACTCGAACCAGGGCCACGCCTGAAGAGAAGGGAAAATTGATGACCTCAAAGAATTCCTCTTCCCTTTTCAGGATTTTCAGCCAACGTTTGACACCCGCATGGTGCAGCATTTCGCGAATGTAAATGTGGGTGTCGTGTAAGAAGATGTAGGTGTTTTTGTGCGAATGCTCCAAGGTCCTGAGGAAATCATACTTGACGTCTTTATAAGCATGACTGCCATCAATGAACGCAACATCAATTTCAGGAAGCCGAAGGCTTGCATAGGACGGGAAGAACTCATCACTTCTCAGCTTGTGGTGGGTGATGAAGTCCTCAACTTCAAAGAGCTTGAAATGGTCATGCACCTTTTGAGGATCGCTCCATTTCCCGGTGCCGCCGATGGTCTTGAACGGTCCGTCTTTCAACAAGGAATACGCGGGATCGACGAAAGTAAGCTGCCCTGGTCATTGTCCTTGAGCCCGAGGGCCAGGCAGACCAGGCTGAAACCAAAGCCGGAGCCGATCACCAGGACATGCCGGGGGCGCAGCGCCCTTACCAGGCCATAGTATAGGAAGCCAAAACCAAGATTCAGATTGGCCGGCTTTTCGTTATGCCCCAGTGGTTTCGCATACTTGAAAATGTCCTTCAAGAGGTCGTTGTTTAGACTGAGTGTTTGCATCGTTAAGTCCTTCGCTCATTGGAATGTGTCACGCTTGCTTTTAACACCGCTCTTTTGACGGGAGTGTTTCGGTTTCGAGGTATTTTCGTGACAGGAACGAATTGCCTTTTTTGCCGAATCAGAAGACAATGTAACTGAGCTGTAACATTACGGTCACGAATGCGTCATCGAGGCATGGTCCCTTTGCATGGTTGAATTCATCGGGAGTGGAGCATGTCCAAAGTCAGCATCCTGGTTGTGGAAGACGATAACGATATTCTCGGGCTCTTGGCTTATAATCTTCGGGCTGCAGGATACGAGGTCCTGACCTGCGAGGAAGGCTACGCAGCCCTCACCATGGCCAAGCAGCGCCTTCCCGACCTGATCCTGCTCGATTTGATGATTCCAGGGCTCGACGGCTTTGAAGTCTGCAAAGAACTCAAAAGAAGCGCGGAAACCCGGAACATTCCGGTGATCATGCTGACCGCAAGGGGAGAAGAGGTTGACCGCATTGTGGGTTTGGAGCTGGGGGCCGACGACTATGTGGTCAAACCCTTTAGTCCTCGGGAGCTGATGCTGCGTGTCCGCGCCATTTTGCGCCGCTCCTCGGGAGAACCGATGGCGGAAGTCGGTCTGGCAAAATGAAGGGCTTCGCATCGACTTCGAAGGGCATCAAGTGAGCACTGATGGCGAAGAGATCCTGCTTACCGCGACCGAATTCAAGCTGCTGGTGGAACTCGTTCGCAGCCGGGGAAAAGTGCAGACCCGCGAGCAACTGCTTGATAAAGTCTGGGGATATCAGTTCGAAGGTTATGCCCGAACCGTAGACACCCACGTGCGGCGCCTGCGCCAGAAGCTCGGCGCTTACTCTCACTGGGTCGAGACCGTGCGCGGTGTCGGCTATCGTTTAGGGAAGAAGTAGTGCTGGGTGCTGAGTGCTGGGTGCTGAGTGTATGAGCTCTGGAACCCGAGGGATCGTCTTTATGCTTTGCGGGCGTCTGCCCACATGAAATTCACGAGGCCGGGTGATGCGCGATAGTGTTTCTTTCAGAACGATCCTCATCCTTTCGCTTTGGGGGTTGCTGGCCCTCACCCTCATCTTCCCTTCATGGTATGCCTATACAAAGCTGCACTATGGCATCCATAACGAGGTAAAACAAAACCTGACCCAGCAACTGAATCTCGTTTGTTCCTTGATGGCTCAGCACGAGGAATTTCAAAATCCCGAACAATTGCAGGAGTGGATTCTGGCAATTGCCAAACCCCTCAACCTCCGCGTGACTTACGTCGCCTACAACGGGCAGGTATTGGCCGATTCAATGGTTCCCTTTGATCAGATCAAAGACCTGGAGGACTTTTCAGGTCGCCCGGAAATCTCCCAGGCACTGCATGACGAGATCGGCTTCATGACTCGCTTCAGCAAGATTACGGGGAGCGAGCAGGTTTTTGCGGCGAGGAGCATCCAACCAAGAGATGGAATTCCCGCCGGTGTCATCCGGGTTGCCGCCCCCGTGGCTGAAATTCAAGGCCTCGTTGAGCGTTTGAGAAATCTCTTTTTTCTAATCGTTCCTCTGGCTTTCGTCGCGGCGGCATGGCTCAGTCACTTTTTGATCCGCAGACTCAAAAAAGACCTCGGCTCAGTGGCTCAGGCCGTGGAGAGCATTGGCGAAGGGGACACCAGGCAGCACATCCATTTCACACCCGGCGAAGAGTTGTATGCTTTGGCGGACACCATCAACCGCATGGCAGAAAACACGGGACGCCGGTTTCTGGCCTTGACAGCGCAGCGACAAGAGCTCGATGCCGTCTTCAATGCGATGCGGGACGGGGTGATGGTGTTGGATTCGAAAGGAAGGATCCAAGGTGTCAATCGCGCTCTTTCCGAGCTGCTGGGCGCACAGGAAAGGTCTTGGGGCGTCGCCCTCTTGAAGTTGTTCTCAGTCTGGAGCTTCAGGAAGCCTGTGATCGTATTTTGGCTTCAAAAGATCAGTATCAGCAGTCTTATCCTCCTCAGTACCTGCTTATTCTCATCGGAAACGACCGCACTTTTGAGGTCAACATCGTTCGCTTGCCGGACCAGGATGCGAACGGCGGGGCAGTGGTCGTCTTTCACGACATGAGCCGCCTGAAACAGCTCGAAAAGGTGCGCCAGGATTTTGTAGCCAATGTTTCTCATGAGCTCCGCACTCCCCTCACTTCCATCAAAGGATATACCGAGACGCTGCTGGCAAAACCTCAACCGGAGGCCGAAGTGCTCTCTTCTTTCCTGGAAGTGATCCTCAAGAACACCAATCACATGGTGCGCATCGTGGACGACCTGCTCCAATTGGCCAGGATGGAAGCCGGGCGGGATGGTCTCAAACCGGTCCCGGTGAGCCCAACGGAAGCCCTGATGGCTGCGTGGAGGGCTTGCCTTCCCCTCGCTGAGGCCAAGCACGTAAGCCTGGCAAGCAATATACCGGCAAAGCTGGTTTACGTCTCGGCTGACCTTGACCAACTCGTCAGAGTCTTTCGGAATTTGCTCGAAAACGGAATCCGCTATAGCCCCGAAGGCGGGACCATTACCGTGGATGGCTACGCGGAAGGCAACACTGTGACGATCAGTGTGAGCAACGATGGACCCGGCATTCCGAAATATCATCAGCAGAGAATCTTTGAACGATTCTACCGAATCGAGAAAAGTCGCGGCAGCGATCTGGGAAATACTGGTCTTGGATTGGCTATATGCCGACACATCATCCTCAATCATGGGGGCCAGATTTGGGTCCAGAGCCCTAACCCCGGTCACACCGATGGCGCGACATTCACCTTCACTCTGGTGAGCGCGGAGGAGCAGTGATTAGTGGCTAGTGGCTAGTACACTTGGGCGGAAATCGGTAGCCAGTTCCGGTGGGCACGGAGAACCTGTGCCCACCCTACAGTGTTCCCGGTTCCGTAGGGTGGGCAGGTTTTTTTTGCCCACCGGGGGCATGCACGAACTTATGTCCGTGTGCACTAGCCACTGGTCACTGCTTTAAAACTAAGGATAAGGAAATGAATACGCTCGTGAAGATCGCAGCAAAGCACCTCGATTTTTATTATGGTGATTTTCATGCATTGCAGGATATATCTCTCGACTTCTATGAGAATCAGGTGACCGCTCTTATTGGCCCGTCAGGTTGCGGCAAGAGCACCTTCCTGCGCTGCCTGAACCGGATGAATGATCTCGTTCCAACCAGTCGGGTGGAGGGCGAAATCATCTTGGATGGGCGAGAACATCAACGATCCGAAAGTGGATGTGGTGAGCCTGCGGCGCCGGGTGGGCATGGTCTTTCAAAAGCCGAACCCTTTTCCGAAGACCAACTTTGAAAACGTAGCCTACGGCTTGCGGGTGAACGGAGTCAAGGATCGACTGTTCGTCGCCGAACGCGTGGAACAGAGCCTGCGGCAGGCAGCCTTGTGGGATGAGGTCAAGGATCGGCTCCATGGTTCTGCGCTTAGCCTTTCCGGGGGCCAGCAGCAGCGCCTCTGTATCGCCCGCGCCCTCGCCGTGGAACCGGAAATCCTGCTCATGGATGAACCCGCCTCGGCGCTTGACCCCATCGCCTCCCAGAAAATTGAAGAGTTGATTGATCAACTTAAGGCGACTTACACCATCGTCATCGTTACGCACAATATGCAGCAGGCTGCACGAGTATCCGATTACACGGCTTTTTTCTACATGGGCAAGCTTATTGAGATGGATGCAACCGAAACCCTTTTCACAAAACCCAAGATTCGGCAGACCGAAGATTATATCACTGGCCGCTTCGGTTAGGAGTCTAGCAAATGGATAGCCGTTTTCATAAGGAATTGGAAGAGCTCAAAATGATGATACTGCAGATGGCTGCTTTGTCGGAAAGGGCTCTGGAGAAGTCCATTCGAGCCATTCTCGAACGTGACATGCAACTGGCCGATGAGGTTGTCGGGGGCGATCAGGAGATCAACATGTTAGAAGTCAACATCGACAGGCAATCCCTGCGCCTCCTCGCCCTGGATCAGCCAATGGCCCGCGACTTGCGCTTTATCGTCGGGTGTATGAGGATTGCGGTGGATCTGGAACGGACCGGAGACCAGGCGGTCAACATCGCGCAGCGAGCGCAATTCCTGAGCAGCAGACCGCCCTTGCCCCCCAATCCGGCCATGGAACAGCTGGGACAGATTGCTCTCGACATGTTCCGCACTGTTATTCACGCTTTTGTTAATGAGAACTCAGAGGAGGCAATGGAGGTCTGCCAGATGGACGATGCCGCCGATGATATGAATGTCAGAGTCCTTAAGGATCTCCTGGAGTATATGGTCGAAGAGCTCCCGGCCGTGGAAAGGTCAGTGCAAACGATCATCGCCGCCCGCTGCCTGGAGCGCGTTGCCGATCAGGCGACGAACATTGCCGAGAGTGTCATCTTTATCAACAAGGGAGTCAACATCAAGCACCATTGCCAGGAATGAATTGGGGATTTCGGATTTCGGATTTCGGATTGGGGATGGTGGATGGTGGATTGCGGATTGCGGATGGAGGATGTGGGATGTTGGATATCGGGTCGCAACTGTGGGATGTGTCAGATTGGTTTTGGATTTCTGTATGGAAAACGGGGAATTTGAACGGAGGTTTAGGAGCAGATCATGAATAGGGAGGACCTTCGGAGGCGCACTAAAGAGTTCGCTATAAAGGTTATCGAGCTGGTAGCCTCTTTGCCGAAGAACAGAACAACCGACGTAGTCGGCTATCAGCTCTTGAAGTCCGGTACAAGCATTGGAGCGAATTACAGGGAAGCTTGCAGAGCTCGATCCCGAGCTGATTTCATTTCCAAGATCGGAATCGTCGAACAGGAAGCAGATGAGACCTTGTACTGGCTGGAATTGTTGGCCGAAATGGATTTGCTCGCTCATGATGTCCTGGAGCCAATGCAAAAGGAGTGTGATGAATTGCTATCCATCTTTGTTGCAACCGGAAAAAGCACCAAATCTCCCAAGCCTCAGCAATGATGAAACCTCAATAATCCCACATCTCAAATCCGAAATCCGAAATCCCAAATCCGAAATCCGACATCCGAAATCCGACATCCGAAATCCGAAATCCGAAATCCGACATCCGACATCAAAACCTTCGTTGCAGGCGGGCGCGAAAGAAGATCGCAATCAGGTTCATACTGAAAACCAGGGCGATGAGCACCAGGGCCGTGCCGTATTGGAGCGGGCGGGTGAGTTCAATTTGGGTTCCCGCAGTGGCGAGGACGTAAATGTGATACGGCAGCGCCATCACCGGATCAAAGAACGAGGAAGGCAATTGGCGCGTGAAGAATACGGCGGCGGTGAACATAATGGCCGCGGTTTCTCCCGCTGCCCGGCTGACGCCAAGGATACATCCGGTTAACATCCCGGGAAAAGCCGCGGGCAAAACCACGCGGTAGATGGTCTGCCACTTCGTGGCCCCCAGGGCGAGAGACGCTTCCCGGTAGGTTGCCGGAACCGCCCGCAGAGCTTCCTCGGCCGTGCCGATAATGACCGGCAGGATAAGCGCCCCGAGCGTCAGAGCGCCGGACAGCAGACTTACCTTTAGATTGCACCAGATCACAAAAAAGGCCAGCCCGAAAAGGCCGAACACAATCGATGGCACCCCCGCAAGATTATTGATCCCAAGGCGGACCACACGCAATATCGTTCCGGGCCGTGCATATTCATGGAGGTAGATCGCCGACGCCACGCCCCACGGAAACGCCACGATCATGGCTCCAAAGCTCAGGAAAAAGGTGCCTACGATACAGGGGAAGATGCCTCCCCGGGTCATGGAATCCAGGGGCATCTGGCTGAGAAAGGTCCAGTTGATGGCACGCCAGCCATTCACGAGCAGAAAAGCAACGACGATGAAAAGGGCCAGCCCGTTGATCATGGCCGCAATGCGGAACAGGCTGAAAAAGCCGGCCTGGACCCAGCGACGATTGCGGGTAAGAGATCCACTCTGCGATGCCGCCAGGACATTGCTGCCATGTTTGCCTTGCGAGCCCGCCTTGTCGCTTTCATGCGAAAGGTCACCGTGAGCACTGCCGGGCTGAGAGTCCATGAGCGCCATTTCTGCCAGCCTTGTCAAAGGGTAGCCGCCCCCACCTGCTTGTGTTTCTGGGCAATGTGATCCGCCACCAGATTGAAACACAGGGTAAAAAGGAAAAGCACAATGCCGATCGCAAACAACGCATGATAGTGATCTCCGCGAAACGGGGCCTCGGCCATTTCCGCCGCGATACTCGCCGGCATGGGCCGCACCGGCTTGAATATGGAGGTCGGGATCATCGCCGCCCCGCCTGCTACCATCAGCACGACCATGGTTTCACCGATGGCGCGAGACATCCCCAGGATAACGGCCGTACTGATTCCCGATAAAGAGGCCGGAACCAAGACCCGGCGGATGGTCTCCCAGTGCGTGGCCCCCAGCGCCAGCGAGGCTTCCTTCAGTTCCCGCGGGACGCTGTAAATCGCATCCTCGGAGATGCTGCAGATCGTGGGGACCGACATGAAAGCCAGCATCAACGCGGCGTTAAAAAGGTTCAATCCGGTCGCAAGATCAAGCGTATCCTGTAAGAAGGGAGCCACCACGACCATGCCAAAAAAGCCGATGACGACTGACGGCAAGGCCGCCAATAACTCAACGACGGGCTTAATGATCTCACGAATCCGGGCCGAAGCGATTTCAGCAAGATAGATGGCCGTCATGACTCCCAGGGGGATGGCCATGAGCGCGGAGAGGAAGGTGACCGCAAGAGAAGCTGCCAACAACGGAAATATGCCAAAGTCGGGAGGTGACGAGGTGGGATACCATTCCTGTCCAAAAATGAAACCCCATACGGACACTTTTTTGAGTATGGGCAGGCCTTCCACAAAGAGGAATACGAGGATCATGAAAAGCACCAGAATAGAAATGGACGCTATCACCAAAAATCCCAGACCAATGAGCTTGTCTCCGGTTTGGTGCGTTTTCACCTTCACTTACCCTTCACGCTGCCTTCCCTGCCCTATGATGCGAGAGAACCGCCAGTATCCGTCATTCAAACCTGCTCAGGCGGACTTAAAGTCCGCCCCTAACGCGCCTGACCACCACCATCCCCATACCCTGTAGCGGCGGGGTTTATCCCCGCCCCCGTTTTTCTCCGCCTTCGATCCTCGTTTTGATCGCGTTAATACAACGGAACGAATCCGGCCTCGTGCACGAATTTCTGCCCCTTCTGCGGATTGAGGACGTAGTTGATAAAATTGAGGATGTCTCCACTCGGCCATCCCTGAGTGAACATGAAGAGCGCACGGGAGACAGGAAATTTTCCGCTGAGCGCCGTTTCCTCATTCCCCTGGATACCATTCACGGTGAGCGCCTTCACACTCTTATCCACGTAACCGATGCCAAGGTAGCCGAGTGCATTCTTATTTTTGGAAACGGCCTGCGCCACCGCCCCGCTGGAAGCCTGCAGCAGAGCCCCCGCATAGACGCGTTCCTTCTTCATTACTTTCTCTTCCCACACCTCATAGGTACCGGATGAAGTATCCCGTGAGATGACGACAATTTCTCTATCCGGACCACCCACTTCCTTCCAGTTCTTGATCTCACCCATGTAGATCGCCTTGAGCTGGGCCATGGAAATATCGGTAAGGGGATTATCGGGATGCACCACAGGAACAATACAGTCATAGGCAATGGCGAAAGGCACCGGATAGACCCCTTTTTCGAAGGCCAGTTTGACCTCCTCATCCTTCATAAAACGGGAACTATTGGCAATGTTGGTAGTCCCGTCAATGAGTGCTTTGATCCCGTTCCCCGAGCCGCCTCCGGAGACACTGATGTTCACCTCGGGATGTTCTTTCATGTAAGCTTCCACGAGCTTCTGTGCGATCGGCAACACCGTCGTCGACCCATCCATCCGGATCGTCCCTGCCGAGGCGCCGCCTGCCATCAAACATACCAAAGATACTGCAGCCAAAACCAGCCACTTCGCTCTCATCATGCCACTCCTCTATACCTTTCCATTCTCGTTTGCTATTTGTCATGCTCCCAAATGTTGCTCAAAAACCCGGCGCACCGCGACTTTCGATAAGAGTTTAAAAGGCGATTGTTACAGTCTTGTTACGGCAGGTGTGAGTTTGCGTGACATTCGAAAGTGCGGGAATTCCTGCGCGGAAATATTTGACTTTTGCCCGTCCCGCGACTAATTCTCACCCTGATAGCAACGTTGGCGCACCGCCTTTTCTCAGTCAACAGACCAGCCCATTACCCAATCAATTTGAAAGGACCAGCTCATGGCCAGGAGAAAGCTCAGGGTTTTGATTGCGAGGTTCGGCAGCGGTTATGAGAACGCCATGCTCAAACTTGCCGGTGCCTGCAGCGAGGCCGGCTTTGAGGTCGTCTACACCGATCTTCAAGATCCCCGGGCGATCGTCGCCTCGGCAATCCAGGAAGCCGTTGATCATATCGGGATCACCACCCTGCCGGGAGCCAACCTTGAAGACTTCGCCCGGCTTTTCAAACTGCTGGATGAAAATGGAGTTTCCCACATCCGGGTCACCGCCGGCGGCTTCCTGCCCGACGAAGACATGGTCCGCATCAAGCAGATGGGCGCTCTTGACTTCTACCCGAAGGGCTCCATTTACAAAGAAATCGAACAGTGGACCAGGGACTTCGGTGAATCGACCGAACCTTAGCCGGGTGTTGAAATACCCGCTTTCAACGTCACCCCAGCAGAAGCCGGGGTCCAGAGAGCCTTGCAGAGCCTGGATTCCGGTTTTCACCGGAATGACGGACAGTGGGCCTTTGCGAGATATTTCCGACAGCCTGCCAGGGACTTTGCCACCCTGCGTTCAGGCTCTCTGGAGATGACGCAGGTCTGCTCGTCTCCATCAGGGTTTGCGACAAGCAACATCACAAATTTCCATCCCACATCACACACCCGAAATCCGACATCCGACATCCCACATCCCACATCCGACATCCGACATCCGAAATCCCACATCCCACATCCCACATCCCACATCCCACATCCCAAATCCGAAATCCGACATCCGAAATCCGACATCCGAAATCCCCCGTCAGGATTTCCGAAAGTCAGAATCAGGCATTTCGACGCTGATAATCAGGGTTTTCCGGCTAGACAGACGCTTGCCTCAAGAATAAGTATGCAGCCAACCATTTCCGTTACACTCTCAAAGGGGCGAGGGTTAACGAATTACAGAAAAGGAGTTTGGGATGAAAAAAATGTTATCGATGTTGGTTGCAATTCTGTTTACTGCAGGTACGTTTGTAGTTCCTATCAGTGTTTCAGCACAGGGAACCTCGGGGCAGATGACCGAGGAGGGGCAGGCAAAAAAGAGCACGGCAAAGAAAAGCACCTCAAAGAAAAGCACGAAACCAAAGAAAGAAAAAAAGCCCAGCTCGACCAAGAAAAGCAAAAGCAAAAAGACACCGGAGCAGCAAGCCTAACCAGGAGACCCTGGCATCGCCCCTTTGAGAGCCACCATATGCTCACTCCTCCCTCCGTCCGGGTCTTTGAATTGCTGACCACCGCACCCGCAGGCACAGACCGCTTTCTGGCTTTTGAGGTCTACAGGATTACCGATGAGCGAGGCAGGACCGCCCTATCAGGGGGGATGGACTTTTGATAAAACACTTTGGGCGCCGGGTTTGCTCTTCCGACGCCCAAAATATAAAGTGATGGCAGAAAAGAGGCTTCGCTACTCGCCAAAGTCGATGATCATATCGGCTTCATTGCCGCATACCGAACACACCCGATGCTGCTTTTCCTGCTTCTTGACCACTTTGGGCGCAACTTCAACCTCGAGTAACTCACACGTTACGGTCATTTCTGCCTCGTTACCACATTTTTCACAGTGACAAACTTCCCTTTTTTCCGTCATCTTCCCTTCTCCTCTCGAGTTCTGGCTAACATTCGTAAATATTGAGATCAAGCCCGTCTTCCTCAGACACTCGAACACAATATAATAATCTTCACACGAAAGCAAATGGGAACTTTGAGACCTCGAGCTCAGAGAGACTTCGAGCTCAGATGTGCCTGGGCAAGGATTCAGTTTTGACCACAACCAGAGTTATGTCGTCCTGCTGCGGTGCGGTTCGACGGAATTCGGTAAGGGCTTCGGTGATGGTCTGCAGAATTTCCTGCGCGGAATCGTCTCGGCGTTCTCGCATGAGCTCGCGCAGGCGGTCCTTTCCAAACATCTCCCCGTGATCGTTCTCCGCTTCCCAAATGCCGTCGGTGCCGATGACCATGATTTGACCATCAGCCCAGCCACCATATTCGTATTCATGAAAAACGAGGGTTTCATCAACCCCCAGGGCGATGCCGCTGCCACGCAGTTCGCTGAAGAGGTCGCTCGCGGTGTCATAGATGATTGCCGGGTCGTGACCGGCCCGCACCCAATTGATCTTGCGGTTGACACGGTCCGCCAGCATGAAAAAGAGGGTCATGAAGCTTGCCGTCTGGGAAGTATCCAGACAGAGCAGGCGATTGACGTCCGTGATTATCTCGGAAAGAGTACCCGGTTGCGTTACCCGGCTGCGGAGGAGCGACCGCACCGTGGCCATGATCAGGGCAGCGGCGATACCGTGGCCGGCGACATCGCCCACGACCACACCAAGACGTCCTTCGAGCTCGGAAAACTCCAGAAAATCGTAATAGTCGCCTCCCGTTTCGTCGCAGTAAATGCTCCTGCCGGCAATGTCCAAGCCTTCGGTTTGCGGAGCGTCCTTCGGGAGGAGGCTCTGCTGCACCTGCATTGCCAGGTCCAGCGCCTCCTTCAACCGGATGCGCTCTTCGAGCTGAAGGGCCATGGTGTTGAAGCTCTCGATCAACTGTCCCACCTCGTCCTGTGTCTTCACCGGCAAGTGCGGCGTGGGGGCCCCGGTGGCAATCTTTTCGGCGGCCCTGGCCACCGCCTTAATGGAGGATACCGTGTGCCCGGTAATCAGCCGCATCAGCAGGAGGATGAAAAGGAAAAAAACGGCGCCGCCGGCAAAGAAGTAATTTCGAAAGCGAAGAATGGGAGCGAGGAGCTCCTTTCCGGGTGCCATGACAACAATAGACCAGGGGGCTTCTCTCAGTTTAAAAAAACCGCTCACCTCATGCGGTGGATGACCTTGCCCGAACAGCGTGCCGAAAGGCCTTCGCTGCATGGCCTCCAGGGTCGCCCGTTCCAGAGGATCGTCGGAGTTCCCCAGTTGTCTGCGCTGCTCAGGATCATTACAGAAGAGCACCTTCCCCGTCTGATCAACCAGAAAAGCTTTACCGCTCTGCCACCATTTTGAGGATTTGACATCTTCAACGAGATAGTCAAAGCGAATGGCCACTTCGAGCTTACCAAAAATCTCCCCGTCTTCTCTCGTAAGGTCCGCCGTCAATGAAATCGTCTCATGATCGACGAGGGAATCGTAACGCGGAGACGAAATCTCGATGGGCCCGGTTCGTCTGAAGTGCATGCCTCCCCTGCTGCTCCCCATCCCCATGCCATGGCCTCCCTGACCTCGGGAA
Source organism: uncultured delta proteobacterium (assembly GCA_963808625.1). Lineage (GTDB taxonomy): Bacteria > Desulfobacterota > Syntrophobacteria > Syntrophobacterales > Syntrophobacteraceae > JADGQM01. Next base: position 77,273 of record CAWEHK010000039.1, on the reverse strand, counting down.
AAGCCCCGGCCACCCGCTTCAGGAGGAGGAATTCCTTGATCGAACCAAACCACATTGACACGCGCCACCCCATCCATCTCTCTCAGGCCTTCCACCAAACGCTCGCGCACGGATTCCGAATAATCATCGCCGCCGATATACAGGTACATCTGCAACCATTCCTTGGGGTGACTCAAACGCATGTCAATGGCATGGGCCGCCCGCCCCAACTGGAGAATAGCGACCTGTCGCCATTCTGTGAGCAGGTTCTCCCTCGCATAGCTGAAGCCAAGGGAAATCATGGCAAAGAGCAACAACGCCACCGGAAGCAGAAGGAAGATCGCCAGGCGTTGCTGCAGGCTTTTAATCCGGAACATGATGTGACTCCATAATAGCGGCCGCACCGGTGAGGAATAACCAAAACAGGCTGCCATTCCCTCGCTCGTCGCCCGGCAAGGCGCTTTCTCCTGTTGACTCAAGTTTGGCAACCGGATATTAAACGTGAGCGCAGTTCAAATAGAGCGATTCCGGCCTCGCAGAAAATTTTTGCTTAAGCCCCCACGGCGAGGGCCGGATGTCCCGTGAGAGGAGAATTGCCGGGCGTGATATCGTTACTGTGTCATTCTAAGATAACAGGCGGGAACAAATCAAGATGAAGCGAAAGTATATCGAGGTGAGATGGCATGGACGCGGCGGGCAGGGAGCTGTCACCGCAGCGATGATCCTGGCGGAAGCAGCCTACTACGAGGGCTACAAAGGGGTGACCGCGGCCCCCTTTTTCGGGGCGGAACGACGAGGGGCCCCGGTCATAGCTTCGAACCGATTTGGCCGGGAACCGGTCAAAACCTTTTCGCTGGTGGAATATCCCGATATCGTGGTCGTTTTGGATGAAACCCTGCTGAAGGTGGTTAATGTGGCCTCCGGCATCCGTCCGGATGGAATCGTGATCGTCAACACCGGTAAGCTGCCTGAAGCGATTCAGCTGAACACGGCCGTCAACATTGCCACGACCAACGCTACCGACTGGGCGAAAGAAGCCGGTCTGATTGTGTCGGGAGCAGTGCTTTTCAATACGACCATTCTCGGGGGGTTTTCACGGGCCACCGGCCTGATCAGCATGGATAGCATTGAAAAGGCCCTGCGCCTTCATTTTCCGGGTCAAGCGGCAGACAAGAACATTCGGGGTGCCTGGCTCGCTTACGAAGGCACCATGATCGTGGATGAATGCCAGCTTGCTTGCGCCTGATTGGTTGCACAATCGAATTTCGTAAAGCGAATCGTGGATAGGGGAAAGAAAGCCGGGTTGACACGGCGGCGGTGAGAGCTCCCAACCTCGAAGATTGGGATGGCTCATTTGATAACGGATGCATTAACAATTCCGGAAAAACGCAATGGATAGCAAACATAAAAAAGACGATTTTACCCACGCTCATTCCAAATTATGCAAAGGCGAAGGTGGTCGGACCGGGGACTGGCGCACGCTGCGGCCGGAGATCGATCATGGCAAGTGCACTCCCAGCAGGAATAAGCGTCCCTCATGTTACATCTGCTGGCTTTATTGTCCGGACGCGGTGGTGAAGCGCACGATTCCGGTTGAAATCGATCTCGAGTACTGCAAAGGCTGTGGGATCTGTGCCGAGGAATGCCCGACCAAGGCTATCCGCATGGTCGAGGACGAAAAGGAAAGCTAAAGCCGCAGTCATTCCGCCGGTGTTACTCGTCGCCGTTTCCCGCTCACGTAGCGTTCTTTTTCACTGAAGATGCACCCGCAGTATTGCTGGCGATACATCCCTGCAAGGCGGGCCTGCTCCTGGCCCGTTTTCCAGCCTTCGCGGAAATCCTCGTAGTAAAATGGTATGCCAAATTGCCTGGACACCGCTTCTGCCAGGTCACGCACCAGGTCGTGTTTTTGCCTCCTGCTGTAAAGCAGCGTCGTCGTGAAGGCGTCGAACCGGCTCTTTTTCGCCAGGCGAGCCGCCGCTTCAAGCCGCCTCGCGTAACAATAGAGGCAGCGCTGATGTTCGCGAAACACCACCTGCCTGAGGAAACGCTCGAGCTCATAGTCGGCGCGGATGATGATCTCGAGCCCTTCCTGCAAGGCAAATGATTCCAGGGTGGTCAGGCGCTGCTGCAATTCCTGGTAGGGCTGAATATGCGGGTTAAAGAAGAAGCCGTGGACCTGCCATCCCGCTTCGCGGAGTTGTGCCAGAGGATAGATGGTGCAGGGTGCGCAGCAGGTATGGAGGAGAATTTTTGGCAATTTTAGACCCTTAACAGTGATCCGCATGTTCACCAAAACCTTTTGCCTAACGGTTCAACAGCATACTCTGGGGAGGAGATGAACTCGCCCCCTCTATTCCCTCTCCTTATTCTTACTCCCAACTCCTGAATGCTGCTCCGTGTGCCTACTCCTTAGCCTACTTCCTACTTGCTCCAGCGCCCGCAGCAAGTCATGAGGCAGGCCGTCGAAACTGCCGTTACTCATGCAGACGACCATGTCTCCGGGAGCGCAATAGCCTCTGAGAAAGCTGGAAAGGTCTTCCGTGCTTTGAAAAAAATAAGCTTCGTTCCCGCGCTTCTTGATGTCCTCAACCAGTTGCCTGGCATTCAGTCGCTCCCCCTCGGCAATGGCTTCCATACCCGGAGGTTCCTTGATGCAGGTACAGTGGGCTTCATCGAAGGCGGCCGCGTAGGCGTCCTGGAATACCGCGCGGCGGCTGGAATTGGTTCGCGGTTCAAAGGCCGCAATCACGCGTTTACCAGGATAAAAGCGGTGCAGGGCCTGGAGCGTTTCCTGAACCGCCGTGGGATGATGGGCAAAGTCGTCGATGATGAGGACCCCGTTGGATTCCCCCACGATGTCCTGTCTCCTCTTGACCCCCTGGAAAGCCAGCAGGGCTTCCTGAAACTGCTGCCGACTCAAACCGACAAGCGAGGCAACGGCCATTGCCGCCAGCGTGTTCCCGAGATTGTGGCGACCGGGGAGCCCGGAGACAATCTCTTCCTCGGCGCCCGAGAGCGGGTTTCGGCACCGGAAACGGACGGCCCCAGGCAGGTAGTTCACTTCAAGGAGGCGCCAGTCGGCCCGGTCAGAAGCTCCATAGGTGAAGACTTTGCCTCGGCACGCCCGGCTCAGGGCAAGACAATGCCGATCATCGGCATTCACCACAAGGTATCCGGATGGCGGAATGAGTTTCACGAATTCTTCAAACGCTTTGAAGACCGACTGGAAGTCACGGAAAATATCGGCATGATCGTATTCAACGCTCGTGATTACCCCAAACTGAGGCCGATAATGAAGAAACTTCGGGCCCTTGTCAAAGAAGGCGGTATCGTACTCATCCCCTTCAATGACCATGTAGCGCCCGGTTCCAAGCCGATAGCTGGCATGCCAGTTTTTCACAAAGGCGCCGATAAAAGCGCTCGGCTTCATCCCCGCATGGGCGAGCACCCAGGCCAGCAGCGACGACGTGGTACTCTTGCCGTGGGTCCCGGCAATGACAATGCTCTCATGGTGCGTCAGAAAAAAGCGGGCAAGCGCCTGGGGCATGGACAGATAGGGCACACCGTTTTGCAGAATAACCTGCGCTTCGGGATTGTCCCGGCGAATCACGTTCCCGACAATGACGATGTCCGGGGATGATCGCGCCAGGTTGGCCGCATTGTATCCGAGGCATATCGGAATGCCCAGGGCTTCGAGATGGGTACTCATGGGCGGGTAGAGATTCTGGTCGGACCCGGTTACCTGAAAGCCCTTCTCCCTGAGCATCGAGGCCAGCGTTCCCATCGCAATGCCGCCGACACCCATCATATAAATTGTCTTAATATCTTGAGGCTCCATCATAAGTCTCCATCACGAGATTGTGCAGCAAAGGGCGGAAGCTTTTCAAACGCTCGTTTTCTCTCGTCGGGTAGACACGATTGGTCAAGAGGATGATCAGAATTTCCCGGTCGAGATCAAACCAGAAGGACGTCCCCGTGAAACCCAAATGGCCGATGCTCCGGGGCGAAAAATAGTTGCCGGCGCTCGAATTCTGCGGGCTGGGGGTATCGAATCCCAGCGTCCAGGTCCCGTTGGGAAGTGCCGACTGCTTCCGCCAAAATTCCCGCACGACCTCGGGCACCCAGAACGGATGCTCGATGCTGCCGCGTTGCACCTTCCAGAGGAATACCAGCAGTCGATAAATCCCGTGGGCGTTCCCGAAGAGCCCGGCGTGGCCGGCCACACCGCCCAGGCAGTAGGCGTTTTCGTCGTGCACTTCGCCCACCAGCAGGCGCTTTCGCCACGGACAGTATTCCGTAGCGGCGACCGCCCCCGTGACCGGCACCAGGCGCTCCGGTGCAAGGGTCGGATCGGTGGGGACCCGCAAACGGTAAAATCCTAACGAGCCGTCACCTTCCGAAGCCAAGGATGGTGAAGCAAGGTGATCTAACGGCGAGCCGTAAACGCTTTCCAGGACCCTGGTCAGCAGCATGAACCCGAGATCGCTGTAACAGGATGCCGCTCCCGGTCTCGCCATCACTGGTGTGCGCAGGACCTTCGCGAGCAGATCATCCTGACGCTGTGACGGCTCCAGCGCAATGAGCTCGCGATAAAATGGCTCGTAGGCGGGAAGCCCCGAGGAGTGGCTCAATAATTGTCTGATCGTGATGCTCTTCGCAGCCGCTGTTAGAAGACCGGCAGGGAAAAATGACTGCAGCCCGTCATCAAGGGCCGAACTTTCTTTCGGAGACCGCGCGCATGCAAAGGGGTGCCGTAATCAGAGGCTTGGTGAGGGATGCCAGGTCAAAGCGCGTGTGCTCGTCAACCCTGCTGCCGCCATCATGCGTGTACCCCCAGGTCTTATGGAACAAAATCTATCTCGGGTGTGGCTACGAGCAGGCTGGCCCCGGAAAAAATCTGCTCGGTCAGTGCCCGAACAAAAAGCTGGTCCACAGAAACGAGAAAACTTCCTGTGCTGAAAGGTGGCAGGCAGCACGTCGGAGATCCTTGCGCTGCCCTCGCTTCCGCATGCATCACTTGGTTCTTTCACTCCGACTCTTGAAATCCGACATCCCAGTCAAAAGCTGTCCACGAAGTCACACGAAGACACACGAATGAATTCACCATCTCAGACCCGCTACCCATAAACCCCAATCCGATGCCAGAATTCCCACATCCGAAATCCGAAATCCCACATCTCACATCCGAAATCCCACATCTCACATCCGAAATCCCACAATCCGAAATCCCACATCTCACATCCGAAATCCGACATCCGACATCCGAAATCCGACATCCGACATCCGAAATCCGACATCCGACATCCGAAATCCGAAATCTCCCCAAAAGCTGTCCACGAAGTCACACGAAGACTAACAAAGACACACGAATTGAATTCACCATCTTAGACCCGCCACCCATAAACCCCAATCCGATACCCGAATTCCCGAAATCCCACATCCCACATCTCACATCCGAAACCCGAAATCCGACATCAGCCATCAGCCATCCGAAATCCGAAATCCGACATCCGACATCCGAAATCCGACATCCGACATCACCCTCAAAGTTCCTTCGAAGGTATTCAGGAGGAATGAAGCGCCCAGCGGAATGACCTCGTTAGGAGAGCCATGGCCGAAAGGAAGATCAGCAACGACCGGAAAAGAATAACCTCTTGTCTGCTCCATGACCAAGTCCCTCACCTTCTCCGGGTCATCGCACTCGTGGAAGTGGCCGAGAATCAACCCTCCTATCCGATCCAGCACCCCCGCCAGTTTGAGGTGGGTCAGCAGTCGATCCAGCCGATACAGGGCTTCTCCGCGATCTTCAAGGAGGAGCAGAGCCCTCTTCAAATCGGGAAAATAGGGCGTTCCCAGGAGCTGACAGAGACAGGTGAGATTGCCGCCGAGCAGCGTCCCCGAGGCCATGCCATGCCGCAGGATTGGCCCTCCGCAACCCTCCAGGAGAATTCGTGACGGCCCGAAAGCGCGCTCACGATATTCTCGACGCATTCGGGAAAATCCGCCATGTCAATCAGATTCGGCCCGTGGAAGGTGACTTGGCGGGTCCTCGCCCAAAGGGCCAGGTGCAAACACGTCGCATCACTATAGCCCATGAATATTTTGGGGGATTTTTGCAGCGCTGAGAAGGGAAGCCAGGGCAGGAGCCTGCTGCTGCCGAATCCGCCCCGGATACAAATGACGGCGGAGACATCAGGGTTGGTGAAGGCGTAGATGAGATCTTCCGCCCGCTCCGCTTCCGCGCCTGCCAGGTACCCCAGCTTCCGGAAAATATGTTTACCCGGTGCCAGCCGGTATCCCCGGCTTTCGAGAACCCGTCCGGCGATCTCGAATTTTTCCGGTGCAAACGGGCTCGACGGGGCAACCAGAGCAATGCAATCACCCGGTCGCAGTGGGCTTATCATAGGCTTTTCGGTTGCGCTCGTGAATGATTCTGAGCCCCTTCAAGGTCAAATAGTCATCGACCAGATCAATGACCGAACATTCGCTGGCAATCAGCGGGGCGAGTCCGCCGGTGGCGACCACTCTGAGATCCGCCCCCACTTCTTTCTTCATCCTCGAAATGATCCCTTCCACCAGGCCGGCATAGCCAAAAACGATCCCCGCATTCATCGAAGAGATCGTGTTCTTGGCCACAATCGATGCCGGATGCGCAAATATTTCCACCCTCGGCAACTTGGACGCTTTATGGAAAAGGGCCTCGCAGGAAATCATGATCCCCGGACTGATTACTCCGCCCATGTATTCGCCGCGGTCAGAAATGTAGTCAAAGGTGGTCGCCGTACCGAAGTCGACGACGATGGCCGCCTGTTTCAGGGCCTCGTAAGCCGCTACGGCATTGACGATGCGGTCCGCTCCCACCTCCTTCGGGTTGTCGTAGAAGATCGGCATCCCCGTGCGAATGCCCGGACCGACCACCAGCGGGGTCACGCTGAAGTATTTTCGGCAAAACCGCTCGACGGCATGGAGCACCGGTGGCACCACGCAGGAGATGATCACATGCTTCACTTTGTCCATGGGGCAGTCGGAGGCCTGGAAGAGGCTGCGAATGATAATTCCATACTCATCAATGGTGGCATCAACTTCCGTCCTGATGCGCCAATCATGGACCAGTTCCTCGTCTGCAAAAAGGCCCATGACGGTATTCGTATTGCCGATATCCATCGCCAGCAGCATGCCCTGTCCCCTTGTCACCGTCTAAACAATTTGGTCTTAGAGACTGTCCAAAAACAACTTGCACTCATTTCAGCCCTTTTTCGAACCACGAAGAACACGAAGAAATCACTTCGTGTCCTTCGTGTTCTTCGTGGTAAAAGAAGGCCTTTTGTTTTTGGACGCCCCTGTAGTATCGCGCTGCATAAATAGTATCCGAAGTCATTTCGTCATACCGGCGGAAGCCGGTATCCAGGCAATTGTTCTGGATTCCGGTTTTCACCGGAATGACACGCCAGGTATATGATCAATTTATTGCGTGAGCCTGCACTTAGGTTTTTGGATGCCGGAGGCCATTTCCCGGGCAATCGATTCAGCCATGGCCCCCCACTCTCTTCAACTTCGAACGGGGTCTTCCCTCTAAACCGGCTCTCTCACGGCATCACTCATCAGGGCAACCTGCCGGTGAAACGCGACATCGTGAGTGCGAATGATATGAACCCCTGCGGCAATGGCGAAGCTGTGCACCACCGCCGTGCCGACCTCCCGATCCTGGACCGGACGATCCAGCACTGCACCGATGAACCGCTTGCGTGAGGCCCCGAGCAGGAGCGGGCGATCCAGGCAGTGAAAAAGTTCCAGATTGCGAATGAGCGACAAATTATGGCCCAGATTCTTGCCAAAGCCGATCCCCGGATCAACGATAAGCTGCTGACGGTCGATCCCATGCGCTGCAGCGAAGTGCATCCGTTCTTCCAGGAACGCGATAATCTCAGAGAAGAGCGAAGCATAAGAAGGGTTTTGCTGCATGGTTCGGGGAGTGCCCTGCATGTGCATGAGAATCAGCGGCACCCCCGCTTTGGCGACGACCTCGACCATCAGGTGATCAAAGTGCAGCGCACTCACATCGTTGATGATGTCGGCGCCTGCCGCCAGCGCGTGCCCGGCGACCTCGGCTTTGGTGGTATCGATGGAAATGGGGATGTCACTCTGCGTGCGGATCGCCGTGATCACCGGAATAACCCGTTCCAATTCAAGATCAACAGGAAGCGGTGCGGCAAGAGGCCGCGTCGATTCCCCTCCGATATCAAGCAGGTCCGCTCCTGCGGCAATCATTTCCGAAGCGCGCTGAACGGCGGCATGGGTGTCGTAGCATTCGCCGCCATCGGAGAAGGAATCGGGCGTAACGTTGACGACCCCCATGACCAGGGTGCGCCTGCCCATCTCCAGGGACCCGGACTTGAGGTTCATGAGGTAATGCTTCCGGGGAAAAACGGCCATCAGGGCATGACCTCGCTCTCGACCTTGGCTTCCTCCGGCATCGTCCCCTTTTGTTTCTGGATCCTTGCCAACAATTCCGGTTTCACTTCGGCAATAATCCGGTCCAGATCTTTCAAATCCAGGGTCTCCTTTTCAAGGAGCATCTCGGCAACGCGGTTGAGCAGATCGAGGTGTTCCGTGAGAATCGCTTTGGCATGTTGATAGTTGTCTTCGACGATTCCCCGAACTTCCTTGTCAATGCAGATCGCTGTATGCTCACTGTAATCGCGATGCTGGACGATGTCACGACCGAGGAAAACCTGTTCATCCTTTCGGCCGAAGCTGAGGGGCCCAAGCTCTTTGCTCATCCCCCATTCACATACCATGCGGCGGGCAAGATGCGTCGCCCGCTCGATGTCATTGGAAGCCCCGGTGGTCAGTTGATTGAAGACAAGCTCTTCGGCCACCCGTCCGCCCATCAGGATGGCAATGCTGTCCGAAAGGTACTCTTTCGAGTAGGTATGGCGGTCATCCTCCGGAAGTTGCTGGGTCAGGCCAAGGGCCCGGCCTCGAGGAATGATCGTCACCTTGTGGAGCGGATCAGCCCAGGGGAGAAACCTCGCCACGAGCGCATGCCCACCCTCATGATAAGCGGTGGTGCGCTTCTCCTGCTCGCTCAGGATCATACTCTTGCGCTCCAGGCCCATCATCACTTTGTCCTTGGCCTCTTCAAAATCAGCCATGTCAATGAAGTCCTTATTCCTTCTCGCCGCGAGCAGCGCCGCTTCATTGACCAAATTTTCGAGGTCCGCACCGGAAAACCCCGGCGTCCCTTTGGCCAGGGTCTGGAGATTCACATCCGGAGCGAGGGGCTTCTGCCGAATATGGACCTTCAGGATGCCATCCCGTCCGCGAATATCCGGCACCGGCACGACCACTTGCCGGTCAAAACGGCCCGGACGCAACAAGGCAGGATCGAGCACATCCGGGCGGTTGGTCGCGGCAATCAAGATTACCCCTTCATTGGATTCAAACCCATCCATCTCGACCAGAAGCTGATTGAGTGTCTGTTCCCGCTCATCGTGGCCGCCGCCGAGACCGGCTCCGCGATGCCGCCCCACGGCATCGATTTCATCGATGAAGATGATGCATGGCGCGTTCTTCTTGCCCTGCAAGAAGAGGTCCCGGACACGAGACGCCCCAACGCCTACAAACATCTCCACAAAATCCGAACCGCTGATCGTAAAGAAAGGAACGCCGGCCTCTCCGGCAATCGCTCTCGCCAAAAGTGTCTTGCCCGTGCCCGGAGCACCCACCAGCAACACCCCCTTCGGGATTCGCCCACCGAGGCGGGTGAATTTTTTGGGGTCTTTGAGAAACTCCACGATCTCCTGGAGTTCTTCCTTGGCTTCGTCGACCCCTGCCACGTCCTCGAACATGACCTTTCTTGAGGTTTCATTGAGCAAGCGGGCGCGGCTTTTACCGAAGCTCATGGCCTTGCCCCCTCCCATCTGCATCTGGCGCATGAAAAAGATCCATACCCCGATCAGGATCAGCATGGGAAACCAGCTGATAAGCATGTTCATATACCAGGGATTGTCGTCTTCGGGTTTCGCCTGGATCTCGACTCCGCGCTCGCGCAGGGTGCGGATGAGGTCCGAGTCCCGGGGAGCAAAAGTACGGAAATGTCTCCCATCGTTGTAGGTTCCAAGGATATGATCCCCCTGAATGGTGACTTGCGACACGTCTCCTTTTTGAACAGAGGCAAGAAATTGACTGTAGGTCGCATCATGGCTTGATTGTTGCGGTTGGTGAAACATATTGAAGAGCAGAATCACCATCAGGCTGATGACCAACCACAAAGCCAGATTCTTATAGAATGGACTCAATCCGAAAGCCTCCTTAAACTAATCGATAGGGTCGCATGAAAGGACTCCCGGTCCTCTGCATCATGCAAAAAAACCTCTCTGACCCGGGTTTCTCCAGGAAATCTCGGCTACCACGGAATAGTCTGCAAATGACTTCTTCGTCGGATTGTATACCAAATTCCTTATAAATGGAAAAGCCTCAATCTTTCTTCGCCTGCCAACCTCATGGCTTGACGTGAGTTGCTCCGGATCTTCTGAAATGTTCGGGCGCAACCTTTTGTTCCTGCGAGACGGGGGCGCATTCGGCACTATTCCGGCATCAGCTTCTGCAGGTCATTTCTCACAACCTGCCATACGCGCTCCCGTTCCAGGAAAAGCCACTGCTGATGCAACGTTTTGGTTTGAAGCCGAGAGTTTTGTTTTTGGTAGAAGCGATAGCGCAAAATCACGTTTCCCGAAAGCCCATTTATCCTGGTCTCCATGATTTGATATTCCATGATCTGAACATGGCCCTGCAGCCTGTCAGCCTGATCCATGAATTCCTCCTTGGCTTCGGGGGCAATCCAGGCCAGGGCCGCTTTGTAGTCTCCCCAGCGCACGTCTCGACTGAAACTTTCGGCAGCAAGGAGCAGTCCCTGATCATCGCTTCGCTGGCCGCCGCCCAGCATGGTGCATGAAGAAGACAGGCCGGCAACGAGGCAAACCAACCAGAGGAAAAGTAACATCCAGCGTTTCGAAGGGGTTGAACACATCCTGACGGCGCTCCTGAGATCGTTAGGGATTCTCCAGGAATGACTCATCCTGTTTCACCACGAAATACCGGAAACAATCGACTACGAGCAGCGACGGCTTTGCATTGTCATGCATTTCGCGGTTGAAACGAATAAACATTCTCGTTTATGTGTCCCTTTCAAGCAAGCCATATTTGGGCGTCGAATTCTCATCCCATACCCTCCCCTGCCCTCAAGCTCCCGTTTCCATCAATTAAAGTATTGATAAAAAGAGAACCCGACATGTAAAGTATTACTAATTTTGAATGGGATGTAAGGGAGTGAGAAGAAGGCGACCTGAGCAAGAGCTGCGATTCATAAACCAACTCGTTTCACGGGGAGGAACTGCAGATGGCAGAAATGAACATGACGATGGTCGGGGCTGGCCGCAAGAAGGGTCTGCCGGTCGATGCGGGCACGTTTGCGGCGCGGATTGAAGAACAGGCAAATACGCTGGCGGAATGTGGATGGGCCCATGAAGCCACGCATCTCAGAAAATGGGCTTCCGAGCTGAGAGGGAAGTCACTCGAGAGCGAATACACCAGCGAGCGTCAGCAGCATTCAGCAAAGTGATCAGCACCAGGAGTTTGTGCTCAGGCTCGCAGCGATGCGCTCACCAATTGACCGCCAATGGGGGACTGCTGTTTGGGCCGCACCTTATGATTTTTCAGGGGCGCATGCACACCCAGACAAGGTCCGGGCCGGCCTGCGCCCGGCAGAATTTGCGGTAACCCTACCGGGAATAGCTCCTTTCCCTTATTTTCCACCCTTATTCCCTGCCCCTGCCCGATTTTCATCCTTCATTTCGTTTCCTGTTAAGAGTTCTTGACATTTTAGGTGTGACTGTAAATTAATGAGGCTCAGGTCCATTCGAGGTCAGTTCTGATGATTGGCGCTCAACCGAAACGAGGGACTGTTTCCTTCATGGCGCGGTTTGTTTGGTGTAAGAATGAAGAACGTCGAGTCCCTGCCTTCAGATGTTTACTCTGCAAGGACAACTGCCAGGTTGCCCAAAAGGGCTGTGGTGATCTCGACAACTCACTGGAAATACTTTTGAAATCTGGAAAATACAGGGAGCGTTTTTTGATGAAAAGAAAAGCAAATGTCATTGACGTCGAGAAGCATTTCTTGGAAGACGATGCACGAAGCTCCTGACAGGGACGTGAAGGGCGACGAGGAACAACTCGATGGCAGGGTTTTTCTCTTGGAGGAAGGCAAGCTCAAGCCCTTCTCTCCCGAAGAATATACGACTTCAACCCTCTATCAAGTGATCGATTCCTTTCAGGTGGAATCGAAGTTGGTTCGGCCCGAAGAACCCGGGAACCTGGTCTTCGAGGGCAAGAAACCATCGAAGAGGACCGTTCCTGTAATCATGAGGAATAATGGCGACGCCGCGCTGTTTGCTTCCTGGGAGGAACTGGAATCCAATCCTACCTCCCTGTCGGAAGCGACGGAGGTTATTGGTGTCGTTCCGGTCCGGCAGATTTTCGTCCTGAAAAGGAAGTAGACGGTTAGCTCATGGTCCGTTTCTTTGTGTCCGGCGCATCCTTCAGGAGAATGGCATGAACCTCATCGATGAGCTCCTTGAAAACGCCTGCAAGAACATGATCAAAACCATTCTCTCGTGCCTCGACGTGGCGACCAAAGGTACGATCTATCGCATCGGGTCCATGCCGAAGCTCCAGGCGGTAAGGGTCACCTCCGGGGTCCGCAGGGAGGACGGAGACGACATCGAATGGGGACTGCCTTCGATTTCTGACTACAACTATCCGGGAAAGAGCTGGGACGAATACCGGGATCACCCTGATCGCCCTTTGGAGGCGATGGGATGGTGCGTGCAAAAGCAGCAAAGTTGGACCGCCGATAACCCGGCGGAAGATAAACGCAGTGTGCGCAAGCAGTTGCGGGGCGAACTGGAAGACGTCTACCATATGGAACCCGTGCTGGTGAGGAAGACTGATCTCTACGGCAACTGTCTGGCAACCATGGAATATCCGATGGACTGGCAGGGCCGGCCCATCTGGCAGGATTCGGACTATATCGTTGCGGCGGTGGTAAAGATTCATTTTCTGCCGCACAGCCTGCATCGCGAAGACCGTTCCACCAGGATTATCAAGGAGCTTTCCCGAAGCCTCGGCACGGAACTTCTCTCCCTTCATTTGCGGGAAACCCTTTCCCGGTCCCAACAGGAATTTGCCCAACAGCGTTTACAGAGCTGCGAGATTCTGGCCCATGAACTGCGGAACACCCTCATCAAGTTCGGTTTCATTTTCTCTGCCATCAACGCTGAGATCGGAATCCTGCGAGGGGAGTGGGAGGTTCAACTCCGCAAAGCTTTCCCGGACCTGGAATGGAAAGGCCCCATCCTGGAGCGGCTCAAAGAATTGATCATCCTGCGCTTGCCTGCCCTCAAGGGCAATCCCGAATGGATTAAATTGAGCACGAGCCTCCTGGCCGAACAGGAGGAACTGGCGGTCCTGCCGCTCCTTCCGACGCAGGGGGAACAGTGGCTCAAGAACATGATCCAGCCTAAATGGAAGAAACTGCTTACCGTACTCCGCGCCTGGGACGAGGACGAGGAGGAAATCAACAGTCTTCTGGGCCGTCTCGCGGTAGCCCTGCGGGTGGGTCTCAACCTCGACCTTGCCAGGAACGTCAATCACCTGCCACGGGACCTCTGCGATAAATGGATCAGCCTCGCCTATGTCTACTGTACCTCCAACAATCTCTTCGTCCTGGAGGAAATCCTGCAGTTCCTGGAAAACCCCGCCCTGCCGGTACCTTACAAACACCAGATGAAAAGGGTGCTCAAGTACCTGAAAGTGCTCGTCGAAGCCCTTCCCGAAGTGGAGGAAAGGGCCAACAAGATTATTCTCTCCTTGAGATATGGCAGTCCCCTGGATAGCGAGATGCACCGAGCGCTCGAGCTGCCCTGGGAGTGCGAGCTCGGCCAATATGGTACCGGCCGGGCCGGGATGTCGTTCGCGGAATGAGTTCGTCATGATCCCTCTCACCACCATTCAAAAGGCTGAGGAGTTTCTTCGCGGCAGAGTAATCCGCACGCCGCTGGTGTATTCTCCCACCTTCAGTCACCTGAGTGGCGCGGAGGTCTATCTCAAGCTCGAAAACCTTCAGGAAACCGGCTCCTTTAAGGTGCGCGGGGCTTCTTACAAGATCCAAAACCTGCGGGGAACGATCGGTCCGGAAGGGGTGGTAGCGGCATCGGCCGGTAATCATGCCCAGGGGGTGGCCCTGGCGGCAAAACGGGCGGGTCTCAGGGCGACCATTGTCATGCCTGAGTCGGCATCCCTCTCCAAACAGGAAGCGACCCGCAACTACGGCGGTGAAGTGCTGCTGGTGGGACAAAATATCGGGGAGTGCATCCAGAAAGCGAAGTTGCTCGCTCAAGAAGGAAAGGTTTTCATTCACCCTTATGACGATCCGGACATCATTGCCGGCCAGGGCACGATCGCCCTCGAGATTTTTCAGGATTGCGCCGCTCCCGACCTGATCATGGTGCCCATCGGCGGGGGCGGCCTCATCAGCGGGATTGCGAGCGGCGTCAAGGCGTTGGACCCGCGGGTCAGAGTCATCGGGGTGCAGGCGGCCGCATGTCCATCCGCGTATCAGGCCCTCAAGGAAGGCAAGGTATGCCGCGTCGAAAGCCAGCGCTCCATTGCTGACGGCATCGCCGTAAAACAGATAGGAGACCTTCCTTTTGCGATTATTCGGGAAAAGGTGGATGGGGTAGTACTGGTTGACGAGGACCAGATTGCCGCCGCCATCCTCACCCTTATCGAGCGGAAAAAAGTGCTTTCCGAAGGGGCCGGAGCGGTCCCCCTTGCGGCCCTTCTGGCCCGGTCGACCGAAATCCCGAAGGGAAGCAAAGTGATCCTTGTCATCAGCGGCGGCAATGTGGACAGCCCCCTGCTCGAGCGGGTCATTCGCCAGGGGCTTTTTCGCAATGGCCGCATTATGCGCTTTTCCGTCTGCCTGGAAGATATCCCCGATGCCCTGGCCCGGTTGTTATCCATCACCGCCCGGCTCAAGGCCAATGTCCTCCACATCACCCATCAACGCAGCGGCAAAAACCTGCCCGTCTACCTCAGTCGCGTCGAAGTCGAACTGGAAACACGCGGTCCCGCTCATGTTGAAGAGGTCATCGCGGAACTGCAACGGGAGGGCTACGAGCTCCACTGATAGGCCCCACAAGAAGGATTGCCCCCTTAACCATCAACCGTAAACCATCAACCATCAACTATCAACCATCAACCATCATTGGTTGATTTTCCAATGCTTTTCCAGCGATAAAGAAGCGACTGCCCATGATGCTCAGACTCCTGCAGGACTGTTTCCGGCGGGAGCGAAGAGTCCATTTGTCTTTTTTTTCTTGACAAAGGCATCTGTTAGCCTTTATAGGATATCTTAAGCAGATGGTGAAACATGTGCAGAAAGGTTAGTATTCCACGGAAGGTCTCGGTCTGTATGCTTTCTGACTCAGTTTTCCTCAAAGCATGGAGGATTGAGAAAGGGCGTGAAGAGGTCCAGAGATTTGGCGTATTCATGGGGGTTTTCACCAAGCGTTAGCATTTCTTTTAGAACAAAGAGGAGGAGAGAAGTCATGAAAAGGAAGAGAAGTTTATTGTTAACTTTGGGGATGTTGATTGTGAGCGTGGCGATGATCTGCCTGCTGGCGCCGAACCAGGCGGCTGGTTTCTCGTTCTGTGTCACAATCGATGACATGGTACCATACGCTTTGGCAATGGCGCCAACCCGCCACTGTTCAATGACCAACCCATCCCACCCCTGCATATTCAGCAGCAGGTCTCTCAGCCCCCGCCAGTTTTGGCTACAGACTAATGTCCTTGGGAGCCGCCCGCGTTTTGGAGCTCACAATCGTTACCTCGGCCTCCGCAGTTGGAAAGGCTTTCATCGATGGCAATACCGATCCGCTCCTAAGGGCATGGGTTGTCAGCAACGATACCGGTTCTAACGGATGGGGAAGGATTATCTGGAACGGCACGACAACTGATTCGGGTTGCGGCCTTCCACAACCAAATACCGTGGGCTATTGCACCACCTGCACCTGGGATAAGTTCTACAGCCTGAAGCTTGGAAGCGTGTACAATGATCAGGACACGACCTGGACTGTGACACTTCACAGCCCCGGTGGCGGCAGCTCCACATACTCGTTTCCCCAGGCGGGGAACACTCCTGCGCGTGATATAGAAATTCTTAAAGCACAATTCCAGGGTACGGCAAACATTAACAATCTCTGTGGGATAGAAGATCAGGATGACTAATGCTGACGCCCTGGATACAGCCTTGAGGGAAGTGACGGCCGTGCTTGAATTCCCCGATGAGCCCAATATCCATTGTGTAAGCCCGAAGAAGTTGGGTTTCACGACCGCAGCCATGATGGAGCATTTGACCCTTCCCCAGGGTTCGAGCTGGGAGGGAGACTTGTATGCGCAGTTGTCCGTCACCAATGCCTCCAGCCCTACCATTCCTGCCGCCCCCACGCAGGTGACTATTCAGGATATCCTGCCTCCTGGAATGAGTTTCCTTGGCCCTGTCAATGTTGTGAGCCCGGCGGGCTTCAATCTCGGTCCAGATCCTGCGCCCAATTCGACGGGAATCATCAGTTGGACCAGTGTCAGCCAATTGGGGATTAACGAAACCTTGGTGTTCACCTTCAAAGTGCATCTGAAAATGGACGCTCCTGGGACCCTGACAAATAGCTATCTCGCAAAGGCTGCTGCCGCTGCTAACTTTCCACCTGACGTGTGTCAGGCCGACGTGACCCTTCGAAAAGGAGGTACGGTTCCCAGCCTGAACGAGTGGAGCGCCATCATCTTGTCTCTGCTGCTGGCAGCTTCCGCAGTATGGCTGCTGAGAAAGAGGAGAGTTAGCTAAGTCTAATGCACCAAGAAGTAAGAATAAGTGTCTAAGAAGGGGCGCTCGGCGCCCCTTTTGTTTGCGGGGGACCGGAGAGTGATCATCTGCTCAATCTCCGGTCTCTTTACCGCGCAGAAACGGTTTGACGCAAATTGTCAATGTCTTTTGCCAAACTTTGTCATCAGTTGCATTGACCCATTCCCACCCTCTCTTGTCATCGAATGAAGGGCTGCAGCAGTGACGGTTTTTTGTGCGGGAATTGACAAGCTTCGGCAGACTAAAGGGTCTTTTGCACCTTCCAAGACTTTTCTTCCCTCTAATGGGTTTCTTCCGCCTGCATCCCCAAGTCCCAAAACGACAAGGTCGAATGCTCCATATCACACGGCCGGACCAACTCGAAAAATTGTGACCGAAACGAATTTCGAAGGCTACAGGAGGGTTGCCTCGCTACGCAGCCGTACCTTCAAGCGCATGATTCCTGCGTACGGGCTCTCGCCGCGGGAACGCGCTCCATGACCAAACCAGTCAAGGGTGATGACGAACTTAACCACATTGGCAAGGATATTGCTTTTTAAGAAAAAAATAAATATAAGCATGCAAAAACAGGATGAAGCGTAGGCTTGGATTAGGATTTGCTGCTCGAAAGTTGAGGCGCAATAGCTCTGATTTGCGTTTTTTTCTTGCTTTGATCTCAAATTTGTTGGTAATCGGCACCGGGACAGAAAGGAGTGAGCATCATGAAGCTTTCGAGGCGCATCGGCTTGGGTTTTCTGGTTGTGTTCTGCGTTCTAGTAGCCGGCACAATGCCTGTTTTTGCGGTTTATGTTGATAATGGGAATGGGACGGTTACCGACAACACCACAAAACTCATCTGGCAAAAGGCGGAGGATGGTACGACACGGTCCATGGCCAATGCGACTGCTTATTGCCAAAATCTCGTCCTGGGTGGCTATTCTGATTGGCGCTTGCCGAGAATCGATGAGCTTGCGACCATTGTGGATTACAGTCGTTACCCAACGATTGACCCGGCCTTCGCTGCTTTAAAGGGTATGGAATTCTGGTCAAGCAGTAACATGGCTATGGACCCGACGCGCCGAGGCTGGCTGGTTGGCTTTTACGACGGCACCGTCTTCACATATTCTAAAACTTCGGTTTATTACACCCGGTGCGTACGCGGCGGACCGTTCTGGTCCTTTGATCCTGTTGAACATCTGACGGTGTCCTCTTCCAATACGGTCACGGATACTTACCGCAACAATATGTGGCAAAGGAAAGACGATTCCGTCCTTCGCACCTGGGCAGATGCCAAGTCATATTGTGAAAACTTGTCGCTGGACGGTTACACCGATTGGCGATTGCCCAGCGCTTCGGAGTTGCAGACGATCATTGATTATGCAACCTACAGTCCGTCTCTAAGCACGGAAGTTTTCAATGTTACCTCCCTGCCAATACGTTTCTGGTCCGCGACGGGAAATGTTCGCTACGCGGCAGGAACGTATGCCATGTATATCGATCCCCAGTATAGCTCCACCAGCATCGCTAGTGTCGCCAGTAAAGGATATGTCCTTTGCGTTCGTTCAGGAGCACATCTCCTCCAGCGAGCTATTCCATCTCGGGCACGGTCAAGACCAGCAGCGGGGCTGCCCTGGCGGGAGCAACCCTGGCGTTGACGGGTACCGCTACGAGTACTGCGACGACCGATGCCAACGGCAACTACACGTTCACCGGGACCGCCAACGGGACTTACACGGTCACCCCGAGTAAAGCTAGCTATACCTTCAGCCCGCAATCACGAACCATCATTATAAATGGCAGCGGAGTCTCCGGACAGGATTTCACGGGAACGCCCCAGACGGGTTCCCTCACGGTGACCATCACCCCCGCCGCTGCAGTGACGGCCGGGGCTCATTGGCAAGTGGACGGCGGCTCCTGGCAGAACAGCGGGGCGACCGTATCCGGTCTTACCGCGGGACCACACACCCTGACCTTCAAGACTATTTCCGGGTGGACTACGCCCGCCGCCGAGACCGTCACGATCAGCAGTGGCGTCACCACCAGTGAGAGCGGCACCTATGTGCAGCAGACGGGTTCCCTCACGGTGACCATCACCCCCACCGCTGCAGTGACAGCCGGGGCTAATTGGCAAGTGGACGGCGGCTCCTGGCAGAGCAGCGGGGCGACCGTATCCGGTCTTACCGCGGGACCACACACCCTGGCCTTCAAGACTATCTCCGGGTGGACTACGCCGGCCGCCAAGACCGTCACGATCAGCAGTGGCGTCACCACCAGTGACAGCGGCACTTATGTGCAGCAGACGGGTTCCCTCACGGTGACCATCACCCCCGCCGCGCGGTGACGGCCGGGGCTAATGGCAAGTGGACGGCGGCTCCTGGCAGAGCAGCGGGGCGACCGTATCCGGTCTTACCGCGGGATCACACACCCTGACCTTCAAGACTATCTCCGGGTGGACTGCGCCGGCAGCCAAGACCGTCACGATCAGCAGTGGCGTCACCACCAGTGAGAGCGGCACCTATGTGCAGCAGACGGGTTCCCTCACGGTGACCATCACCCCCGCCGCCGCGGTGACGGCCGGGGCTCATTGGCAAGTGGACGGCGGCTCCTGGCAGAACAGCGGGGCGACCGTATCCGGTCTTACCGCGGGATCGCACACCCTGACCTTCAAGACTATTTCAGGGTGGACTACGCCGGCAGCCAAGACCGTCACGATCAGCAGTGGCGTCACCACCAGTGAGAGCGGCACCTATGTGCAGCAGAACGGTGGTGCCCTCACGGTGACCATCACCCCCGCCGGCGCGGTGACGGCCGGGGCCAATTGGCAAGTGGACGGCGGTTCCTGGCAGAACAGCGGGGCGACCGTATCCGGTCTTACCGCAGGACCACACACCCTGACCTTCAAGACTATTTCCGGGTGGACTGCGCCGGCAGCCAAGACCGTCACGATCAGCAGTGGCGTCACCACCAGTGAGAGCGGCACCTATGTGCAGCAGACGGATTCTCGTTATATTGACAATGGCGATGGAACGGTTACCGACAACACCACACAACTCATCTGGCAAAAGGCGGAGGATGCTACGACACGGTCCATGGCCAATGCGACTACTTATTGCCAAAATCTCGTCCTGGGTGGCTATTCCGATTGGCGCTTGCCGAGGATCGATGAGCTTGCAACCATTGTGGATTACAGTCGTTACCCGACGATTGACCCGGCCTTCGCTGCTTTAAAGGGTATGGAATTCTGGTCGGGCAGTAACATGGCTATGGACCCGACGCGCCGAGGCTGGCTGGTTGGCTTTTACGACGGTACCGTCTTTACGTATTCTAAAACTTCGGTTTACTTCACCCGGTGCGTACGCGGCGGACCGTTCTGGTCCTTTGATCCTGTTGAACATCTGACCGTGTCCTCTTCCAATACGGTCACGGATACTTACCGCAACAATATGTGGCAAAGGAAAGACGATTCCGTCCTTCGCACCTGGGCTGATGCCAAGTCATATTGTGAAAACTTGTCGCTGGACGGTTACACCGATTGGCGTTTGCCCAGCGCTTCGGAGTTGCAGACGATCATTGATTATACAACCTACAGTCCGTCTCTAAGTTCGGAAGTCTTCAATGTTTCCTCCCTGCCAATACGTTTCTGGTCCGCGACGGGAAACGTTCGCTACGCGGCAGGAACGTACGCCGTGTACATCGATCCCCAGTATAGCTCCACCAGCATCGCTAGTGTCGTTAGCAAAGGATATGCCCTTTGCACGCGTACCTGCTCTGTATCCAAAACTGGCTCTCTTACGGGCGCCACCGCCTCCGCCAGCGCCGTATCCGCCGGGGCTCAAGCGCAAGTGGACGGCGGCTCCTCGGAGAACAGCGGGGCGACCGTATCCGGTCTCGCCGCTGGATCGCACGCCGGGGCTTCCAAGAGTGTCGCCGGGTGGAATAGCCCGAAATCGGAGACGGTCATGATCAGCAGTGATCAGACGACCACTGACATCGGCAACGACACCGGACCGAAGGTCACCTGGTACGTCGACGAGAACACCGCTTCTCCCGGAGACGGCAAGAGTTGGGCAGCTGCGTTCAAGGGCTTGCAGGAAGCGATTGACGCGGCAGAGGATGGCGATGAGATCTGGGTGGAGGCTTCCACGCTCACTCTGACGGCCCCGGTTCAGGTGAACAAGGCCGTGGCCATCTACGGCGGGTTTGCCGGGGACGAAAGCGAGCGCAACCAGCGCAATTGGTATGTTTATCCTACAACCTTTGATGGGCAAGGGGCAACAGCCTGTCTGCAGGTGAGCGCAAGCGCCATCATCGATGGGTTTGTCCTGACCCGTTGCCATAACAACCTTGGTGGCAGCGCCTTGAATACCCAGGGAAGTATCACCTTTTCCAACAACCAGTTCCTGAATAGCAACGGAGACCTGGGAGGGGCCGTCTACAACCTTGGTGCAACGGTGGCCTTCGAGAACTGTGCTTTCTTCGGCAACAGTGCCATCCACGGAGGAGCCATGTACAACGATGGCGCCACCGTGACAATCAGGAACTGCACCTTCTCGGGCAATAGTGACCACGGATTCAGGCGGCGCCATCGTCAATGCTGCGGGAAGCAGCCTCACCATCACCAACTCGATTCTCTGGGGTGATACGGTGGGTGGCATGGCAAGCGAACTGGACAACTTTGGCGGCACAATCACTGCAACCTACTCGGACCTCGAAGGTGGGTACCCAGGACCGGGCAATATCGACGCTGATCCCCAATTTGTCGATGCGGCTCGAGGCCTTCTAGCCCTCGGTCCGACCTCTCCGTGCATCGATAAAGGGGACAACACGGGCCTTGCCGCCTGGGACCTTCACTCAAACCCGAGGCTGATGGACGGTGATGGAGAGGGGGCAGTGGTCGACCTGGGAGCTTACGAGCACGACCCTAATGTCATGCCTTTCATAGATGTCATCAATGCCGGGTCCATACGGTAGATCGGTTTCCGGCGGGTCGCATTCCCGGTGCGTGGTTGTTGGGGACGCACCGGGAATGCGTACAAGGGAAGTGGGTTGACTAATAGGCACCCTTGGCGTACACATCTCCTCATTGGACAGAGCTCTCCGGCATGAAGGAGGTGAGACCTCACCCTCTCCTCATTGACTGCCGGCGCTCCTTCCCACAGCCTCAATTTTCCCCGCAGCAGTTCTTGTATTTCTTCCCACTGCCGCACGGACACGGGGCATTGCGACCGACCTTGCTCGGCGCCGGTTTGGGCGTTGCGGCGCGGACGTGGCCGGTTTCGGCCATCCGGTTACGCCAGAACCGGCCCAGGTAGAGGCAACTCAAGCCCAGCCCGGCAGCCAAGATGGACAGGGCGGCCCGCCCCCCGGTATGCAGGAAAGCGACCCAGTAGGAAGCGAGACCGTAGCCGGCGTTGGGGTCTTTGAGAAGATTCGCTCGCACCATCTCGTCAGTCCGGGTTGCCAATAACACCGGGACGTCGACCATCTCGACGATGAGCAGGAAAGGCAGCACGAGTAACAGCGCCATGAACCGTTCTTTCAAAGTAATCGCCGGCCAGGCGGCAAGAATGGAGAAGATGAGGATCGGGTGCAGGTATTGATTTATGGAAATGGTCTTGGATGTGTAGGGACGGCCGATGGTATGCAGCACCGTTCCATCATCCGTGATGATGTTTTCGGTAAGTTTGACGGCGAGCGAAACCATCTGCTGGCCCTCGTATGTTTCCATCTGCAGTGAAGAGACCTCGAATTGGGGGAAAAAGAAGTTGATCTCCCAGCGAAAAATCCCTTCAAAAAGTTGAAAATAATAGGCCCCAAACTGGGAGAACAAAAGCAGGAGAATGACGTACGAGGACAAGAAAATAATGATGGTCTTAACCAGCAGATTTCTCTTCATTCTTTTTCAGGCTCTTAGAGATCCATAAGATAAAAAAAACCGAAACGAGAATGACGGTAATACTTTGCCCCACAAAAAGGTGAGCAAAATCGAAAGCTGAGGTATAGTACCTCGCCAGATAATAAAGGCCGATTATGCGCAACAGATTAAAGACATAGATGAAAACCACGCCATAAAGAATACCCTTGAGTTTATCGCTCCAGGCGAGACTGAATGCACACATTGCTGATATCATCAGCAGCATTCCTTCCATTCCATCGCATCCTCTCACGATTTTAAAATTCACGTGCGGTGAGGTGAGGAGGGCACCGTTCAGCACCACCTCTTCGGATGGGGTCAGGAACTTGATCGCGAAATAGACAGGTTTAGCTGTGAGAGTGGAGAGAACAAAATCCTCCACCGAAGTCCCCCCGCAAAGGAAATACATAAAATTGAAGAATGCCAAGAGGATGACAAAGAGGAAAAGGAACCTGATTTCTTTCCTGTAGGATTGAAGAGAGGTCCGGAGACTATCCTGCTTGCTGCTGTTCTTAACTGCCATCTGCAGACCTTTTTTTATTCGATCGAGCACCCACTAACAAAAGGACAGCCTAAATTACCGTCAGGACCTTTCACTACTGCTCTAAACCTGCCCCGAACCACAACGCAGAATATCCTAGCTGGCAGCGCGATGTCAACTGTTTGAGCCGGATCTAAAAGAACGCAAATCACAAAAAAACAGCCGGATCGGCTTTTTCACGTGTGAAATAACTTGACGGAAAGTCTTCCGGGTTGTAGATGACAGGCCTTGGTGCAGACCCGCTCTTCCCTGCTGATATGCGCTCTCCGATAAAGTCAGTCTGGTCCCGGATTTTGGTGCCTCCATTGCCTGCATTTGCCACGGCCTCATGTGAGCCATAGAGGCCTACACCCTGTTTCGAGTGCTTCAGATAAGAGGTTGAAGGTTTAACTTAAATTGGAGTCCGATTTAAATTGAGGAGTTGTTGATGCAAAAGGAGGTATTCGATGAGTAGTGGGCGAAAGGTGTTTGAATTCCTGAAGGCCGCTTCGGTGGCACACGCAAAATGGGATTACGAAGTTTCGATGTCGATCGTGAAGAATCGGAAGAAACTTCTGGTGCTTTTCATCCTGGCCCTGCCGATCCTTGCCGTCTCTTTTCTTGAAGCGTCACCCTGGCTTGGCGGTAAAACTGCCTACGGACCGGCATTCTACACGACCACCATTTTTTTGGTTTCCATTGCGGTCGGTCTGGCAGCAGGGTTGATCACCGGATGCATCGGCGCCGGGGGCGGGTTCATCATCACCCCCGCGCTCATGGCCGCAGGGGTAAAAGGCATCCTCGCGGTTGGCACCGACCTCTTCCACATCTTCGCCAAGGCCATCATGGGCACCACGGTTCACAAGAAACTGGGAAATGTTTCGGTCAAGCTTGCGGTGGCGTTTCTTGTCGGTTCGGGTCTCGGGACGGTGATCGGCGGGGCCGTCAACAAAGGGCTTTACAACACCGATCCGCTGCTGAGCGAGGCCTTTATCAGCGCGACTTACGCCATTTTGCTCGGGTTTCTCGGGTTTTATGCGCTGGCTGACTACCTGCGGTCGCGAAAAGGCCCGGGGGCTTCTGCGGACGCCCATGGCGGCGACGCGTCGGGGACCCTGGCGATTGCCACGAAATTGCAGAATTTGAACCTTCCGCCGATGATCACCTTCGATGAGGATTTCGTCCCCGGTGGCAAGAAACTTTCCGGAGTCATCATCGCTGCGGGCGGTGTGGTCGTCGGAATTCTGGCTGCGATCATGGGTGTGGGCGGCGGTTTCGTCACCTTCCCCATGTTTGTCTATATTTTTGGGGTATCGTCCATGACCACCGTCGGCACCGATATTCTCCAGATCATTTTCACCGCGGGGCTTGCCGCCATCGGCCAGTATGCGATTTACGGCTACGTGTTCTATACCCTTGCGATGGGGATGCTCATCGGTTCCCTGTTGGGCATCCAGGTTGGGGCCCTGACGACCAAGGTGGTTAAAGGCATCCACATCCGAGGCTTTTATGCGGTGTCCATTATTGCCGGTTTTATAAATCGTGTGGCAACCCTGCCCAAGAAGTTTACCGAACTTGAGGTGATCAATATCCCTAAACCCATCTGCGATGGCATAGAAACGGTCGGAAACATCCTCTTCTGGATTGTCGTTGCCGTCTTCGGGATTTGGATCTTCGGAAAGTTTTTCGCCAATCTCGGCCTGTTGAGAGAGGAGGACTAGAAATGCTGATCAGACATGCAAGGATGTTTAACCTTGGATTGCTCCTGGGGATAACCTTCCTGGGAGTGCTGTTCCTGATCTTCCAGCCGATATTTCCGGGCGGGAAAACCGGCCTGGATTTTGCTGATGACCTGTTCAATAAGCTCGCCAAAGGTTCTTCTTATTTCATCCCGGAAGTGGCCAAAGCCAATGAGAAATTTATGGGGACCAACTTCTCGGTGGCCATCAAACTGGATAAGCCCGAACAGGTGGATAATGCGATCAAGATTCTGGCTGCCGGAGGCGCCCAGGCGACGGCAAAAGAGACCCAGCTTGCGATCAGTGGCGACCTGGGCAAACTGCTCGGGAATGCGATTCAAGACTCCGACGATATGTTCAGGAATGATGGGACCATAGTCTCCAGCCGCTACGGCTTGAAAGAGATGGAGGTGATGGCGCTCTGGTGGAGCGTCCTGAACAAGATGAACAAAGAGTTCCAGAAGGACAAGAAACTTAACGAATCAGACATGGTGATGAGGGTCATGCAGAGGGCCATCGAGCCCGCTCATAATTTCTTTGGAATCGAAGCTGAAAGGGTTTCCGGCAAAGCCTTCACCTTGACCGGCCTGCTGGTCTTTTATGTGCTCTATACCATGTGGTGGGGATATGCGATCTTCTATATGTTCGACGGCATCGGGTTGAGCATGAAGAAGGCAAGAGTGAAAAAAGAAGTCTAAGGGGGAAGAAATGAAGGTATTAGTGCCCGTAGATGGCTCAAAATATGCGCTCGAAGCGCTCAATGTAGCAATCGACTTTGTCAAGACAAAGGGTTGCGAGATTTCGGTGATCAGCGTCGTGCCATATATTGGAGGGATGGACGACCATGAAATCTCTCCCGCCAGAAGAGAGCGCCACATGGAGACGTTTAAAAAGCGCGCCGATGAAATCGTCATAGAGGCCTGTGACGTGCTGCATGCCGCGAACGTTACTTCCAGTTGTACGAAGAATATCGTCACTTCCGTAGCGGTTGCGGATGCCATCATTGATTTTGCCGAGACCGAGAAGATCGACCTGATCATCATGGGCAGTCGCGGTCTAAGTCCATCCTCGACGTTTAAACTCGGTAGCGTCGCCGCTCAGGTGGTTAAACATAGCCCCTGCTCGGTGTATCTGGTCAAAGTGCCAGTCGAGCAATAAGACCCGGCCCAAAGGCGGGCGTTCCCGGCCTGGAGCGTCTGCCGGAGCCACTCCTGTCGAGGGCGGGGTAAAGCTCGCCGCCTACGGACAAACAAATCTCATCGCTGGAGGGGCGGGCACTATGCCCGCCCTTTATGCTGACTCAACGGATGACCATCTCAACTTATACCCGTACGCAAGCCTAAACTAAACGGATTGCTTTGCATGAATGACGATCAACAGTGTTGTGACCATTTTGCGATAATTGCGAGTGGCCAAGCGACAAAGCCATGTCGCTCTTCCGGTTTCCAACAATGACGCCCCGCAAATTCTCTGCGAACACAATTTCACGGTTGCCATTTTTGGTCGAAAGCTTAAGGATAGTGAAGCTGTTTGATTTCGAAGACCAGGTGGGCAAGATCGGGGAGGACCTGAGAGCGAGGAGGTAACGAAGGTGGACACATTCAAGGTGCTGCTGGTGGATGATGAAGAGGAGTTTCTGGAAACCCTGGTGAAGAGGCTGAGAAGGAGGAATTTGTCCGTAACGGGTGTCAACAGCGGCGAAAGGGCCCTTGAAATGTTGGCTCAAGACCCGGCGGACGTGGTGGTGCTGGATGTGAAGATGCCCGGAATGGGGGGTCTCGAGACTTTGCGGGAAATAAAGAAACGTTGTCCCCTGGTAGAGGTGATCATGTTGACCGGACATGCCAGCATGGAAGTGGCCATCGAGGGCATGGAGGTTGGGGCTTTTGACTATTTGATGAAGCCGATGGACATAGATGAATTGCTTTATAAGCTCCAGGACGCTTACAAGAAGAAGGCCCTTCATGCAGATCGCATCAGGCACGCCGTTGATGAGGTTTCCGAGGCGAAGAAGGGTTGAGTGATCGCTCCATGGGAATGTTCGCAAACATACTTGGGCGATTCGGCCTCAAAGGCCGCAAAAAGGAATCCTCGCCGGCACGCATTGAGGAACTTCGCACCGCGTTCAAAGACCGCTATCATAATTTCAAGGTGCTTCTGGCTGCCAATAACAAAGCACTTGAAATCATGGCAGAAATCGAAGAGGCCCTGAGGGGCGACCGGCCTTTTGGGATGTCCTTCGTGCGAGCCAACAGCACCGCGGTATCGGTCAATGTCTTCCGCATCATCAAAAATCTTGACCAGCTTGCGCCCGGAAAATACCGGGACTTGTATGACCGGTTCAAAGAAATCCAGGATCGGATCACTTCTTTGCTCAGCCAGCGAAAGCAGCCAACGGCTGAAAGCCTGACGCTCCCTTTCGAGGATATCGACATGAACATGGCCGACCAGGTGGGGAGCAAAATGGCCAACTTGGGAGAAGTGATGAGTCGCCTTGAGCTGCCGGTCCCGCTTGGATTTGTCATATCCTCCCTGGCCTACCAGCGTTTCTTTGGACACAATGACCTTCAGACCGAAATCGACCGCCGTCTTCAGGCATCAGAGGTTGATCAGTTGGATCAGCTCTATTCCCTGAGCGCCGACATTCAGCAACTGATCATACGGGCTGCCGTTCCCCCGGACCTCGAGCAGGCGATTATGGGCGCGTACCGGGAACTGGAAGCCAAGGCCGGCAGCGACGTCAAGGTTTCCATGCGCAGCAGCGCCCTGGGGGAAGACCTGGTCGGCGCCTCCTTTGCCGGGCAGTATCGCTCGGAATTGAACGTCAGTTCGGACGATATTCTTGACGCTTACAAGGAAATCGTTGCCAGCAAGTACAGTTTGCAGGCGATTGCCTACCGGTTGAACCGCGGCATCCTGGATGAAGACATTGCCATGTGTGTGGGCTGCATGGTCATGGTCGACGCGGCGGCAGGGGGCGTGACCTATTCTCGCAATCCCCTCAACATTCGAGACGACTCCATCTTCATCAATGCCGTGTGGGGACTCCCGAAGTCCGTGGTGGACGGCAGCGTGGCTGCAGACCTGTTCGTCATTTCCCGGGAAGAACCCATGTCGATTCTTCAGAGGGACATCAAAATCAAGGACCAGCGGTTTGTCTGCTATCCTGAGGAAGGAGTCTGCCGCCTGGATGTAACGGGGGAGAAGAGCAGCGATCCCTCCCTGAATGATTCCCAGGCCTTGGAGCTGGCCAGGATTGGCCTTCGCCTTGAGGACTACTATGGGTCTCCGCAGGATGTGGAATGGGCAATTGACCAGAATGGCTCGATTTTTGTCTTGCAGTGTCGCCCGCTGAAGCAAACGGAAGGGGGCAATGGAGGGGGATCTCGCACCTCGACAAGCGAGGTGCCGCGGGACCTGGTAGTTCTCCAGGGAGGGGCAGCGGCCAGTTCCGGGGTGGCTTGTGGTCCGGTTTATCTCCTTCTGAGGCATGGCGATGCTCTGCAATTTCCCCGTGGCGCCGTGCTGGTGACGGCGCAAGCCCTGCCCAGATGGGCGGCGCTTCTTAACCGGGCGGCTGCGGTGGTGACCGAGCAGGGCAGTGCCGCCGGACATCTCGCAAATGTGGCCCGAGAATTCGGGGTACCGGCGATTTTTGGCGTGCCGTCAGCAACTCAGGCCCTGCGCAATGACGAAGTGGTGACGATTGATGCGGACGGCCTCACAATCTATCGGGGATGCGTTGAATCGCTCCTGGCAAAATCCGGCGAAGTTAGAAAGAACCTCATGAAAGGAAGCCCTGTCTACGAGATCCTGCGAGATGTTGCTGAACATATCGTACCCCTGCATCTTCTCGATCCTGACGCTTCCGACTTCAAACCGAAAAAATGCCGGACCCTTCATGACATAACTCGATTCTGTCACGAGAAATCGGTCAAGGAGATGTTCAGTTTCGGCAAAGAGCACCATTTTTCCGAACGGGCCAGCAAACAGCTTGTTTGCGATGTGAAGATGCTCTGGTGGATCATCAATCTTGATGACGGCTTCCGGGAAGACGTTCCCGGCAAGTATGTGAGTCTTGACAACATTGTTTCCATCCCCATGCTGGCCCTGTGGGAAGGAATTGTTGCCATACCCTGGGAAGGCCCGCCGCCGGTCGACACCAGGGGCTTCATGTCCGTGCTGCTCGAAGCTTCCGCCAACCCGGCGCTGGACCCGTCCATGCCCTCCGAGTATACCAACCGAAATTACTTCATGATCTCCAGGAACTTTTGCAGCCTCACTTCACGCTTCGGATTTCATTTCTGCACCATTGAAACCCTGGTTGGCGAGCGGCCCGGCGAGAATTACATCAGCTTCAGCTTCAAGGGAGGAGCCGCGGATTATCAGCGGCGATTGCGGCGAGCTGTTTTTGTATCCAGCATCCTGGACGAATTCGGGTTCCGCGTTGAGGTCAAAGAAGACGCTGCCTTTGCTCGTATCGAGGGGTTTGATGAGACGGTGATGAAGGAAAAGCTCAAGATTTTGGGCTATCTTCTCATGCATACCCGCCAGTTGGACATGATCATGTCCAACGATGCTGCCTACAATCACCACCGCAATAAAATCATCAGCGACGTCCGTGCGATTACGGAAAACCGTGACCGTTGATAAGTGTTCAGTGCGGAAGGGAGAGAAGATGGCAAATCCCGCGCAAAAAAAGATCCTCGTCGTTGTAGATGGCTCGGAACACTCGCTCAATGTCGTTCATTATGCGGCAAAGACCGTCCCTGCCGAGAGCGTTGAAATGGTCCTGTTTCATATCATGACCAGAATTCCCGAATCGTTCTGGGACCTGCAGAAAGAGCCGGCATACCATTACCGGTTCCTGGACATCAAGGAATGGGAAACGCAGCAGGAGGGAATGATCAAGCAATTTATGTCGCAGGCCTGCGACATCCTCTATGCTGCGAGCATCCCGCAGGAAAGGGTAAGGGTCACGATTCAAGATCGCAAAGAGGGAATTGCCCAGGATATTATTGCCGAGTCACAACTTGGCTACGACACGGTTGCTGTGGGGCGCAGGGGTCTGAGCGAACTCAAGGATTTCATGCTCGGAAGCACCGCCAATAAGTTGGTGGAGAAGCTGGTGCGTGTTCCCATCTGGGTCGTCGGGGCGAGACAGCAGCGGGGCAAATATCTCGTGTGCCTGGATGCATCCGAAGGCGCGATGCTGGCTGTGGATTATGTGGCCAGGATGCTGGGCGGTTCTTCCCCCATCAAGGTTACCCTGTTCCATGTGCTGAGGGGCTTTGAGATCTTTCACCGAATGGCTGGAAAGAGCCCGCTTCCCGGCTCTGACAATGTCTGGAAAGAAAAACTTGAAAAAGAGTTGGAACAGGCCGGGAGGGAGATCGACCCGGTCTTTGAGGAAGCCAGGAACCGTCTGGTAAGAGCCGGTATTGCTCCCGGCGGGGTGGACACGAAAATCGTTAAGGGAGCCGGCAATCGCGCCGGCGCCATCGCGGACGAGGCGGAACAGGGGGGCTATGACACCATCGTCGTCGGGCGCAGAGGCCTCTCGAAAGTCCAGGAGTTCTTCATGGGCCGCGTCAGCAACAAGGTCATCCACCTGGCGAAAGATAAAACCGTGTGGGTAGTGAGCTGAGCGCCGTGGGTGCAGGCGACAACCGCTGAGGAGGGTGGCCCCATGGTGTCCAAAGCCTCTTCTGAACTGAAATTGCCGATTTCACCGGGAATCCTGCCGGTGGTAAGGATGCATCTCCGGGAACTCGCCGCCCTGGCAAAGCTCCCGCAGGATAAGGCTGCAGCTTTGGAGCGTTCGGTTATTGAGGCCTGTACCAATATCATCAAGTATGCGTTCAATCCTGAAGAGTCCGATAGCTTTGTTCTGAAGAGCGAACTGACCGCATCAAAGTTGGTCGTTTCTCTCATCGATGAAGGCATACCCTTTGACCAATCCTCATCGCCGCAATGCCCGCCGCCCCCTCTGTCGAACGAAACCTTTAACAATACTTCGGGCTCAGGCCTTTGCCTCATCCGGAATCTCGTTGACCGGATGGAATGGATCAATCACGGGAGAGCGGGAAAAGAACTGCGGCTGACGCTTTATGACGTTCATTCCGACATTTTCGCGCAATCTGACGAGGAGCAGCTCGCTCCTTTCCGCAAGGATGAGTCTCCCGCTCCCGAACAGCACTACTGCGTCCGTCGCCTGCAACCCGCAGATGCGGCGTGGGTCTCGCGCGTTGTTTTCAGGGCTTACGGCTATAGCTATCCGTTTGAAGATCTGTACTACCCCGAGAGCATCGTGCGCCTGAACCAGGCTGGAAAGCTCATTTCCGTGGTAGCGGAAAGCGAAACCGGAGAGATTGTCGGACACTGTGCGCTGAAGCGTCCGTCACCCGCTCGGGTTGCCGAGGTTGGGCAGGCGGTAGTCAACCCGGCTCATCGCGGACGGAAACTCCTGGAGCGCATGCATACCTTCCTCGAATTGGAAGCCCTGAAACAGGATGTGGCAGGACTCAACATCCTTCCGGTGACCAGTCATCTGCACAGTCAGAAGATCGCCGGGAATCTCGGTGCCAGAGTCTGCGGACTGGTCCTGGGATTGCTTCCTCACACCGTGGTCTT
Organism: uncultured delta proteobacterium; assembly: GCA_963808625.1. Taxonomy (GTDB): domain Bacteria; phylum Desulfobacterota; class Syntrophobacteria; order Syntrophobacterales; family Syntrophobacteraceae; genus JADGQM01. Next base: position 45,522 of record CAWEHK010000039.1, on the reverse strand, counting down.
TAGGAAGCTCCACGACGAGCCTCTTCCGCAGAGAGAAAGCTGCCTTTTTTACTTCAAATACCTGAAACCTCCAGGAGCGAGCAGGATCTACCCACCCGAGCACCATCAACAAATAATACGCAGGATCTACCAGCACCTCGAAATCCCGGTGACTTTTGCAAAACCCTCTCGTCCTTCCGGGTCCGGGTTGCTTGAGGTTCATTACGTATCCGCTCTTGGTGTCGGGGAAATCCTCATCAAACAGATTGGCGCCGAGACCCCGGTTGAGGTTCGGCAAGCCCGACGTGATCTGTGTCAACTGTCCGGGGCTGCCGTGATTTACCTCCAACTTCCGCTCGCTCTGCCTGGCGCCGCCGAGCTATGTCGCCAGGCGGAACGGGAAGGCTTCTTCTTCAGCGCCCTTTGCCCCGGTCTCGTCGAAGACGGTGATGCTCTGCGCTTGCAGTACCTGAATACCAAAATCGACCCTTCCCTGCTGCAAATTGCCGACCCGATGGCCGGGGAAGTCCTGGAGTACGTGGCGCAGGAGCGGATGCGGGTGAGCCGATATGACGCAAATCCCCAACGCTGTTCTTAACTCATCCTGAAGGATTGCATGCTTTCAGTCATCCAACAGGGAGCGAAGGACTCCGAGGTTTTCCTTATCCTCCTTCAGATCTTTCCCTTTGGGTGTCTCGAGAACCATGGGATGGCGGCGAAAGCGGTGATCATTCAGAAGCAGTCGGAAGCCCGCCAACCCGATAGCTCCCTTCCCGATATGCTCATGGCGGTCCACGCGAGATCCCAGGCCCCGTTTGCTGTCATTCAGGTGAAAGAATTTCAGCCGGTCGAGGCCGACGAGGTCATCGAAACGGGAGAAGGTTTCCTGGTAAGACACTTTGGTTCGGATGTCATAACCGGCAGCGAACGCGTGACAGGTGTCAAAACAGACCCCGAGCCTGCCTTCGAACAATGAAGAGTCAAGGAGGAAGGCAATTTCCTCGAAATTCGACCCAAGGCTGCTGCCCTGCCCCGCTGTGGTTTCAAGGAGCACGCTCACCTGCGATGTTCCGGAAAGGGCAAGAGCACGATCCAGATTGGCGGCGAAACGTTCGAGCCCAGCCTCGACTCCCGATCCCACGTGCGAACCGGGATGCATGATGAGATATGCGATCCCCAGCCGCTCGGCCCGCTCCAGTTCATCGGCAAAGGCGCCGATCGATTTTTCAAGCGTGCCGGCATCGCGCGCGGCGAGGTTGATGAGATAGGTATTGTGGGCTGCTACGGGGATGTGACCGCTTGCCTTCCACGCTTGCTTGAAGCGCGTCACCGCTCCCTCGCTCAGTGTGGGGGAGGCCCACTGCCTCTCGTTCTTGGTGAAAATCTGCAAAGCCCTGCCCTCGACTTCGCCCAGGCGGTCAAAGGCCAGGTGCAAGCCACCGGAAATCGACATGTGAGCACCCAAAAGGGGCATGAATTCCCTCCGCGTGAAAACCCTTTTATCGAGATATCGAGGTTGGATCAAAGAAAAAAGGTCTCGCCCGAGGCAGACCAGGATGCCGTCCGGGGGAAATTCCTGCTCCCGGAACTCACCGGTCTATGCCTTCTCGTCGCTTGAACCTGAAATCATACCTTGATTTCTCAGTTCAAAATGGCCACTATCGGGGAGCGCTGAAAGCGGGTTCGCAAGCGGCAAAGCTGACCGATAGTGGCTTGGTTCGCGGAAATTTGATTTGTTGGGTTTGATTTCTCATTATTCTTGTTGACTTCGTATAGAACTCGATTTTTAATCATGGAGTAAGAGCGATGATCGAACGCTACACTCGGCCCGAAATGGGCCGGATTTGGACCTTGGAAAACAAATATCGCAAGTGGCTTGAGGTCGAACTGGCAGTGTGCGAGGCGCTTTCGGAGGAGGGGCAAATTCCCGCTGCAGGATCTGCAGGAAATCAAGCAAAAAGCCAACTTTGATGTGGCGCGGATTGCCGAAATTGAAAAGGAAACGCAACACGACGTCATCGCCTTTCTAACGAATGTGGCCGAATACGTCGGCCCGGCATCCAGGCATATCCACGAGGGACTGACCTCCTCGGATGTGCTTGACACTTCTCTCGCCCTGCTCCTGGTCGAAGCCTCCGACCTCCTCTTGAAAGATCTTGAAGCGCTCATCGCCGTGCTCAAGAAATCGGCATACCAGTGGAAAGATACCGTGATGATCGGGCGGTCTCATGGCATCCACGCCGAGCCGATTACCCTCGGCCTCAAATTCGCCCTGTGGTATGCCGAGATGAATCGCCACCGCGACCGTCTCCATCATGCACGGGAAGCCGTTCGGGTGGGGATGATTTCCGGCTCGGTCGGGACCTACGCGAATATCGATCCGATTATTGAGGAGAAGGTCTGCGCCATACTGGGCCTGGCTCCGGCACCTGTAAGCAATCAGATTCTCCAGCGCGACCGTCACGCCGAATATTTCACGACCCTGGCCCTGATCGGCTGCTCCATCGAAAAGATCGCAATTGAAATCAGGCATCTGCAACGCACTGAAGTGCGTGAAGCAGAAGAATTTTTTGCCGCCGGACAAAAGGGTTCCTCTTCCATGCCACACAAACGGAACCCCATTGCCTCCGAGAACCTCGCCGGCCTTGCCCGCGTGCTGCGGGGAAATGCGCTTGCCGCCATGGAAAATGTTCCCCTCTGGCATGAGCGCGACATCAGCCATTCCTCGGTGGAACGGATCATTGCCCCCGATTCCACGATTCTCCTCGATTACATGCTGGCGCGTCTGACCCGGGTGCTCGACCGGCTGGTGGTTTACCCGGACAACATGCGCCGCAATTTGGAGCTTACCGGCGGGCTCCTGTTTTCCCAGCAGGCGATGCTCGCCCTGACGAAAAAGGGGCTGACGCGCGAGGACGCCTACCGGCTGATTCAGAAAAATGCCATGGCCGTGTGGCAGGAAGGGGGACAGCTTAAAGACCGCCTCACGCAGGACCCGGAAGTCTGCAGGCAGCTCACCCGCGAAGAAATTGATGCGGTCTTCGATCTGGGGTATCACCTGAAACATGTGGATACCATTTTTCAGAAAGTGTTCGGATAGGGACAGAAGACAGAGAGACAGGAGACAGAAGTCAGGAGTCAGAAGACAGAAGACAGAAGACAGAAGACGGAGTCAGAAGACAGGAGACAGAAGCAGAAGACAGAATAACAGCAGAATGGTACGCATCGTATGGAATAGGCGCTCCTTTGGAGTGTCGGTCTGAATCACTGAAAGCAGAGGCGAAGGAGTGATCAATCAAGAGCAGAGCTGTGAAGCGTGAAAATCCCCCCCTGCCCCCCTTTAAGAAAGGGGGGTGAAGGGAGGAAAGGAAGGTCGTTCGTTGTCCAGAGGCATACCGGAGTTGCTGGCCCCCGCGGGACAGATGGAAAGCTTTTGGGCGGCGGTGGAAAATGGCGCCGATGCCATCTATCTCGGGCTGAAGCAACTGAGCGCCCGGGCCTCCGCAACGAACTTCTCCCTGGACGAGTTGGCCGTGCTCCTTCCCTTTGCCCACAAACGCAGCGTGTCGATTTATGTGGCCCTGAACAGTCTGCTCACGGCATCCGACTTTCCGAGAGTCCTCGATCTCCTTCAATCCCTCTCGGATTTAGAGGTCGATGCGCTGATTGTGCAGGACCCGGGGATTTTCTTTCTGGTCAGGGAGTATTTCCCCGTCCTTGAGGCTCCATGCCAGCACCCTCATGACCATTCACAACCACGCCGGAGTAAATCAACTCGAACGGATGGGGGCCCGGCGGGTGGTTTTGGCCCGTGAGCTGAACCTGCATGAAATCAAGGACCTTGCCGATCGCACCAAAGTCGAACTGGAAATTTTTGTGCACGGGGCGCTCTGCTATTCCTATTCGGGGCTCTGCCTGGCCAGCAGCTTTCGCGGCGGGCACAGCGGGCTGCAGGGACGCTGTGTGCAGCCGTGCCGCCTGCAATTCAAACAGGGGCGAGACGAAGGCTTTTTCCTTTCCTGCAATGATCTTTGCGCCCTGCCTTTGGTCCCGGAATTGAAGAAGTTGCGGATCGCCGCGTTCAAGATCGAAGGCCGCATGAAGTCCGCCGATTACATCGCACAGGTCGTCCGGGCCTATCGACTGGTACTCGATGCCGCTCCGAAAAACGAGAAAGAAGCCCTCGGCGAAGCCCGGGAATTGCTCGCACGGGCGCCTTCGCGGCGTCTCACCTCCGGCTACTTTGCCGACAACTTCAATGCGGAAGTCCTTTCGCCGCATCGATCCGGGTCGAGCGGCCAATGGGTGGGCACGGTCAAACGTATAGAGGGCAAACGGGTCCTCATAGCCCTGCGCCACGAACTGCGGCCGGGGGACCGACTCCGCCCGGAATCCTCGGAGAGCAGGGAAAAACAGGCTTTCACGGTGGGCGAACTCTTTTCGGAAGAGGGTGCCCCCCTGCCCTTTGGCCGTACCGGGAAGAAAGTGTGGCTTCCCTGCAAGGTTGATCTGCAGCGGGATGAGCGTTTGATCAGAGTGGGGACCAGGGACAAATCGCCCGGGGGAGCCTGGCAGAAAATCCGCAACGAAATCCCGGCTGGCCGGTCTTTTGGAAGAAAATTCCCTCATCCGGAGCGCGCCTATGAGGCCTTGCCGCGCCCTGCCTCCACCGACTCCAAGGGAGGCGAAAGCCTGATCATTAAAGTGGCGCGTGCCGCCGAGCTTGCTCGGGCCTTTGACTCGCCTGCCCGCTGGGTGATGCTTACGGCCACCCGTCAGAACCTCGAACTCCTCGCCAAACAGCGGCTCAGTGCCTCACAAAAGAGCCGTTTCGCCTGGTCGCTGCCGCCGCTTATCGCCGAGAAGGATGACCAATACTACCGCTTGGCTGTGCGCTGGTTTTGTGAACGGGATTTTCGCGCGTGGGAGCTCAATAACTGGGGTCATTTCGATTGGTTCGAGGACCTTCGCGGCCTTAGCCTCTTCTCCGGTTACCGCTTCAACGTGAGGAACCTTGCCGCCATGGCCGAGCTGGCCCGGGCCGGCTGCCGCTGGAGCGTCCTCTCGCTGGAAATTACCCGCGAGGAGCTCCGGCTTCTCGAACAGGGCCCGTTCAGCACCATACCCATCGTTACGCTCTATTCCTGGCCCCCGCTCTTCACCTCGCGCCTCATTCTCAAACTGGACGAACACAAGCCCTTTCGAACACCGCGAGATGAGACCTATTTCTTCGAAAAAAAAGGAGGCACCGCCCTCACCTATGCGGACCGCCCGGTCAATTGGCTGGACCATCTTCCTGCCCTGAGAAGCTACGGCTTTCGATGGTTTCTGCTGGATCTCAGCGACGGTCCCCAAGGCCAACTACCGCCCCTTGACCGTCTCCTCCAAACCTGTCGCGAATGCAGGGCCGATAAACCCTTCTCGCTCTTCAACCTCGACCATCACCCCGAGTGAACTCCCTCCGGTGTGACTCATACCCCTAAAGAGTCATTCCTTCTTTCTCACCGCAGAGACGCAGAGGACGCAGCGATTTTTGGACTGGCCGTCTGTCTCTGCGCTCTTCGCACCCCTGCGGCAAACGCAGAAACGAAGGATGTTAACGCGAATAAGTATAACATGATGCCATTATTCCAACTTCCTACTGCCTAATGCTTCCTGCCTACTGCATACTCCCTACTGCCTACTGCCCAAGAGCCTGCCGGCCACACTGGAAGCCTTTGCCCAACTCACAAAAGACACAGGCGTCCGGCATTTCTTCAGTGATCATGAGCTGGGCCTCGCATTTTCCACAGAGCCGCTCCTTCCCGCGTTCCATCGGTCCGTCACAGGGTGAGATGGTCATGGGGCAGAGCATGATGCAGGAATCGCAGCGTCGGCAGGACTCCGGACGGGTCCCAAGGGGGAAATCCACGTGCCGGTCCTTGCCGCGACCGACAAAACCGATGGCATTGGCCTGCCACATCTGGGAACAGATGCGAACGCAGCGGCCGCACAACACGCAGTTCTCGTTCCGGAAGGGATAGCGGACTTCTTTGACGCCGCAGCGGACGGCAATATCCTGAATGGCCCGCGAGTTAGGCGCCTGGGCGACGAGCAGTTCCGCAATGTTGCGCCTCAGCCCTTTGATTTTGTCAGTGTTGCTCCGAATGACCATCCCTTCTTCGACATGGAGGGTGCATGAAGTCGTGACTTTTGAACGACCGTTTGTGACGTGCTCGACAATGCACAAACGACAGGCGCCAACGTCGGTGAGGGTCGGAACGTGGCACAGGTGGGGAATGCAGATTCCATATTCGATGGCGGCGTCAAGCACGCTCGTCCCTTTGGGAGCCCGCACATGGGCGCCATCAATGTTTACGGTGACATATTCTATCATTGGACACCTCTTTAATTGACTGAGATCGCATCAAATTTACACTCGCTCGCACAAATGCCGCACTTGGCACAGAGCAGGGTATCGATGCGATGCGGCTGTTTCTTCGTTCCCTCAATGGCGCTACTGGGGCAGTTCTTCTTGCAGAGGCCGCAGCCGTTGCACTTTTCGGCATCGACGGCGTAGGTGATCAGGGCCTGGCAAACCCCTGCCGGACATCGTTTGTCGTGGATATGAACATCATATTCCTCGGCAAAATAGCGCAAGGTTGAAAGCACCGGGTTGGGAGCGGTCTTGCCCAGTCCGCAGAGCGATGTTTCCTTTACGGTCTCCGCCAGGTCCTTGAGGACGTTGATCTGCGCCGGCGTCCCCCGGCCCTCGGTGATGTCGGTGACGATCTCCAGCATCCGGTCAATGCCCAGGCGGCAGGGTACACACTTGCCGCACGATTCATCCTGAAGAAAGGTCAAGAAATACTTGGCCACGTCGACCATGCAGGTCCTGTCGTCCATCACCACCATACCACCGGACCCGATCATCGAGCCCGCTTCGGTGAGCAGATCGAAATCCACGGGGAGATCGAATTTGCTGACCGGCAGACAGCCCCCTGAAGGACCCCCGGTTTGCACCGCCTTGATGGCCCTCCCGCCGGTTGCCCCCCCGCCGATATCAAAAACCACCGAGCGCAAGGGACGTACCCATCGCCACCTCAACCAGTCCGGTATTTTTGACATGACCGGTCAGGGCCAGAATCTTGGTGCCTTTGCTCCGTTGCGTGCCTTTCGCGGCAAACCAGGCAGCGCCGTTGCGCATGATGGCAGGCACGTTCGCCCAGGTTTCCACGTTGTTCAGGGTGGTCGGCATATGCCAGACCCCTTCGACGACGGTATGAACGTCCTTGGGACGCGGCTCGCCTACTTTCCCTTCGAGGGAAGCCATGAGGGCGGTGGACTCGCCGCAGACGAATGCGCCCCCTCCCCGGGCGATTTCCACGTCGAAAGAAAACGATGTTCCCAAAATATTTTCTCCCAGCAGACCACGGGCGCGGGCCTGCTCCACCGCGAGCCGAGCATGCTTCACCGCCAGGGGATATTCATTGCGCACATAGATGTACCCCTTCTGCGCGCCAATCGCCCAGGCCCCGATCATCATCCCCTCGATGACGACGTGGGGATTGCCCTCCAGAACGCACCGATCCATGTAAGCGCCCGGATCGCCTTCGTCGGCATTGCAGATGACATATTTTTCATCCCCGGCTGCGGCGCGGCATTCCTGCCATTTGCTGCGCCGTGGGGAACCCGCCGCCGCCGCGACCGCGCAGCCCCGACTCTTTGATCTCCTGGATGATTTCTTCGGGGCCATTTTGCCGATGATGTTGGCCGCCGCCGTGTAACCTCCAATGGCAATATAATCCTCGATGGAGCAGGGATCAACCTGGCGGTTCAGGGCCAGGAGCTGACGGTCCTGGGCCTGGTAGAAGGGAATCTCGGCTTCGCTGAGAACCTTTTTTCCCGACACCGGATCCGTGTAGAGCAGGCGCTCGACGATCTCCCCGGTGGCAATCGTTTTGGAAAAGATTTCCGGGACGTCTTCAGCGGTGACATGGCAGTAGAAAACGTTGCCCGGATCAATGACGATAATGGGCCCCTGTTCGCAAAAACCATGACATCCGGTACCGCGCAGGAGGCTCGTTGCATGGTGCCCGTTCTTGCTGAGTTCCAGCTTGATCGCTTCGAACACTGCCAGGGACCGGGAGGCTTGACAACCGGTGCCGGCGCAGGTCGTAATGGTGGTCCGAACCTTCTCGCGGTCCTTCTGAAGCTGCCGGCGCAGAGAGTCAAGGTCTTTGGTGGTGGTGATTTTAGCCATTGACTTTCTCCTCCCTTCCTCCGTTGTCAGGTTTTTCCCCATTGCCGGTTTTTTCAATGAGCCCGCGTAGCTTTCCGGGATTCATATGATGATGGTAGGTCCCGTTGACCACGACAACGGGCCCCAGGGCGCAAGCGCCCAGGCAATTGACGTGCTCAACCGAAAAGCGGCGATCTTCCGTGACGCCCCCGGGGGTTACCTGGAGCTGGCTGCACGCCTGGTTGAGCAGCAGCTTGGCCTGCCGCACGTGACAAGCCGTACCCGTGCAGATGGTGAGCAGGTTGTCGCCGCGGGGGGTGAGCGAAAAGGCTTTATAGAAAGACGCGACCCGATACACCTCGATGAGAGGCACTCCCAACTCTCTCGAAATCGCCAGCATCGCATCCTCCGGGATGTACCCAAAGTGCTCCTGTACATCCTGCAGCACCTCGATGAGGAGGTGGGGTTGGCTGCGACGTTCTTCCAAAATGGCATCCAGCGCTGCTAAGGGCATATGATCCTCCTTGAGAAAAGTTTAATCTTGACGGCGAGGAAATTATGCGGCAGGGTCGAGCCTGTAAATACGATAAGAATAGACCAAAATACCTATTTTTTATGGGTATAATTTAAGCCTAACTGTTGCCTATATATTGCCAGGAGAAAATCCGCATGAAGCGCTGCCCGATCGCTAAAAAACACAGCCGAATCCTTCCCGCCCCCATTCCCGAAACAGAGCCATCCCCGATGGAACTCCCTTCCTTCTGGCGCATTCCCCCGAACTATGAAACCGAACCGGAAAAGGTGCTGATTGCCCTCCGCGAGCGAATTAAGGAGCTGAACTGTTTGTATGGAATTTCTCAGGTCGCTGACCGGCACGCGGATTCCCTCGACAATCTGTTTCAGGACCTGGTAAACCTGCTTCCGCCCTCCTGGCAATATCCGGAGATAACCTGTGCGCGCATCATCTTTCAGGAACAAACCTTCAAGACGAAAGCGTTCAAGGTTACCAGGTGGCGGCAGTCTTCACCGGTCATTGCTTATAATGAACGCGTTGGAGAAGTAACGGTGTTTTACCTTGAAGAGCGACCGCCGATCGACGAGGGCCCTTTCCTGCGGGAGGAACGGGCCTTGCTGGATGCGGTTGCGGAACGGATCAGCCACATCGCCATGCGGCTTTCGGCCGAGCGGGAACTGCAGGAGACCAACCGGCAGCTCACCGTCGAGCGGAAGGCCCTACAGGAAAGCAATGTCGCCCTGCGCGCAGTATTGGCGCGGATCGAAGAAGAAAAACAGGAAATTTACCGAAATGTGCAAGCCAACGTCGAGAAGGTCTTGATGCCGATCCTGCATGCCCTGGCCGGGGAACTCCCCAAAATGCAGAGAAAGTATGTCGAGATGCTCAGGACCCAATTGGAGGAAATGACTTCCCCGTTCACCAGACACCTGTCTTTCGAGTACCATTCCCTGACCCCGAGCGAGATCAAGATCTGCAATATGATCCGCAATGGTCTGCGCACCAAGGAGATCGCTGAACTTCGGAAGGTTTCCATCGCGACCGTCAATCGTCACCGTGAGCACATCCGGCGAAAGCTCGGCATCACCAACAACGACGTCAATCTTGCCACCTACCTCCAATCGAGCATGTGGAGGCAGGAACGGTGAACCGCCATATCCCTCATTATTAAGGAATTAGTAGCTCCTCATTCGAGTGACTTCGCTTCTTCTTCGTGTGTCTTCGTGGATAGGCTATGAGCGGATGAGCCTGCGCACCGGCTCATCGAATGAGCCTGCGCTGCATGACCATCAGCGCCAACGGGAAGAAAGCCAGGGAAAAGATCAAGAGATAGCACACTGCCCACAGAACCTCCGCGCTCACTTCGCCCAGGCACAGGTGGCGGGTGGCGTTGACGGCATGGGTGAGGGGAAAGATCAGGGCCAGATCCTGCGCCCATCCGGGGAGTCCCGTAACGGGGAAGAACGTCCCGCTGAACAGGAACATCGGGGTGATAAAGAGGAAAATCGGCAGGTTAAAGGATTCTATGTTCGGGATGACACCGGTAAAGAACATCCCGATAGAACCAAACGCAATGCCTGCCATGAAGGAAAGCGGCAGGACCAGCAGGGCATGTGGGTAATGCACCAGCCCAAAAGCACTCACCACGCCGAGCATGATCGCCGTGGCAATGAGTGATTTGGTCGCTCCCCACACGATTTCCCCGGTAATTACTTCGTCCAGCGAGAGCGGGGTCGCCAGCATCGCATCAAAGGTTTTCTGATAGTACATCCGCACAAAGGAAGCGTAGGTATTTTCGAAGAAAGCATTGTACATCATCGCGATGGCCAGGAGCGAAGGGGTGATGAAGACGACATAGGAGAGCTCCCGGCCTTCAAAAGGTACTCTGCCGATGAAAGCGCTCATCCCATAGCCGAAGGCCAGCAGATAGAAAAGTGGCTCCAGAAGCGGGGTAAGGAAGCTGACTTTCCATATTTTCCGGTAAACGAGGGCATTGCGCTGCCAGACCCGAAGGAACCGCCGGGAGATTTTGAAGGATGGAAGTTTCCTCATTCCCGAAGCTCCCTGCCTGTCAGGCGCAAGAAGACATCTTCCAGCGTTGCCATCCGCATGATGCAGTCTTCCCTGCAGAAACGCCTTCCAATCCGTTCAAACAATTGCTCTCCCTCCTGACCATAGATGATGAGCCGGCGCTCAAGATCGTCGTGCATGAACTGCTGTGCGCGCACCAGGCTGCGCAGCTCATCACTCGGGTTGACGACTTCGATGACATCGCGGCCGGCGTATTCCCTGATGAGCCACGCGGGCTTGCCCTGGACCAGGATCTTACCGTGGTCCATGATAATGAGGCGGTCGCAGAGGTGCGAGGCTTCATCCATGTTATGGGTGGTGAGAAGGATGGAAAGGCCGTTGGCGCGCAATTCGTGGAGGCGCTCCCAGACCTGGTGGCGGGATTGCGGGTCCAGGCCGGTGGTGGGTTCGTCAAGAATGAGCAGGTCCGGGTCGTTGATCAGCGCCCGTGCGAGGACCAGGCGGCGCATCATCCCGCCGGAGAGGCTGGTCACGGTGTCGTTCCGGCGCTGATCGAGGGCGATGAAGTGCAGGAGCTGTTCGGCCTTAAGCCGGGCCTGGGGTTTCGGGATATGGAAGTAGCGGGCAAAGACCTGGAGATTTTGCATAACCGTCAGGTCCGGATCGAGGTTGTTTTCCTGCTGGCAAACGCCGATGCGCGCTTTGATGGCGCGCCAGTCCGTCCGGATATCGAGCCCGAAGACCTCGAGCTTGCCGCCGGTCATCGGCGAAAAGCCATAGATCATCCGCACCGTCGAAGTCTTTCCGGCGCCGTTGGGCCCCAGCAAGCCGAGGCATTCTCCGGAAAGGAGGTGGAAAGAAATGCCATCGACCGCAGCAAAATCGCCGAATTTCTTCCTGAGATTTCTGGCCTCTATGACCCGGCGCGTCGTGTCTTCCATCAGCTTGTTCCCTGTGCGGCAAGGACCTCCCGCGATATCCGTCATCAGCCGTCGGCAAAGGGATTGGTTGCGCGTTCCGGCGAGGCTTCGGCCTGTGCAAGGATTTCGTCCACCTTGGTGTGATCAAGCCAGCTCACCTTGCCGGTGGCTACGTCGAGGATGGCGCCGGCCACCCTGGCTGTCCCTCTCGGACCAAATCGCGGGTGACCGGACTCTGCAGGAACAGATCCCAGATACCTTGCCAGACATTTTCTTCAATCGCCAAGGGAATGATCTCCTCGCCCTGAAGATCCCCGTGCCCCTCATCGCCCGTTTGACGGCCGTTATGATCGGTTTGAGCAACGGTGCGACATTGCGTTCGAGCACGTGCCCCTTGCCCTGGAGGGTATGCGTCACTTCGGTCACGGCGCCACACTGGGTGTGTCCGAGAACGACCAGGACCGGCGTTCTAACGTGCGCCAGGCCATACTCGATGGAGCCGATTTCGTCCGTATTGCAGACGTTGCCGGCGACACGAATCACAAAGAGATCCATGATGCCCGCATCGAAAATCAACTCGACCGGTACCCGTGAATCCGAGCAACTGATCACCGTCGCATAGGCATAGTCCTTCTGATCGCAACTACCGGCCAGGGCCAGCCGACCAGCACCCGCGTGCGGATGGATCGCTTTGCCGGCGACAAAGCGGTCGTTGCCTGCAGCCAAGATCTTAAGGACCACATCAGGGTTAGGTTTATGTTTCTCGTGCGAGTTGTCGTGGCTTGTCGTCATGAGCACTGGCCTTCCATTGATACCGGGGATTCCGGTTGGGACACCGCCTGCATTGCTGCCGGCAACACGCGTGCCCCAGTTCCCAGGCACTGGTTCGAAAAGTTGCGGGCTGCGGGTTTGTTCCAGCCCTTTTCACGGGTCTTCGGATGTCCCGAAGGAACATGAGGGGCTGTGGGGAAACTTGACCTGCCGCGCCCCGTCGAATGCGAAAGAACCCGCCTGGCTACCAGACTTCAACAAAGGCAATGTTGGTGTAGATATCTTCGAGTTTGATCTTGTGGGATTTTTCCATGTTGGCCAGGGAATGGAACATTGCCTTTTGTTCCGGTTCGGTGCTGGCATCAGCCAGGGCTTCGTACATGAGCATGGCCTCTTCCTCTTCTTTCATCGCCAGGGCCATCGCGTCCGCCGGCTTCAACGCCATGGACAGCTTTGGTTTTTCAACCGATTCGGAGACCTTGTAGTCTCTTGAAACGTCAAACTTCATGGGCCTGACGTTGGAGAGGAAACCTTCCAGAAACCGGCGATGTCCCAATTCCTCCTGAGCCAGCTGCCGAAAAACTCCCTTTATGTTGGCATCCGCAGTCTTCTCGGAAACCGCGGAATAGAATTCGTATGCCGCGATTTCATTGCCGATAGCCATTGAGATGATCGCCCTGTAATCTTCAAGCTGCATGCTCTGACTCCTTGTTTATGGATGTTATGGTATGGGTTCCCAGCATATCCGGTAGATATCTCCAAGTAAATGCACGTCGCGAGGATGTCAATGGGCATGTGCGCAGGCATCAGACCACATGAGATTCCGCCAAGGGCGCGAGGCACGGTCTCTCACAAGAGTGCGCCGGGAGAGCAATCACGGTCCCCCGGTATGGCCAACCGGCGATTGCGTCCGGCAACGCAGACCAGTTCCTGGAGTTTGCTATCCGGAACCGGGCGCTGGGTATGATATGGACATCGCTTCACCGACATCTTAAAATCCGGATCGAGGGTTTTCCAACCCTTTAGTGGATGTGGTTTTGCTCCGAAAGCTCGTCACAAAGAAATACTGCGAGGAGGTTTGGTTGCCACGTCACACGGAAGCAAACCCCGCACGCAGGAGGGAGTCACGGCTGATCATTCCCTTGAACTTGCCTTCTGCGTCAAGTACCGGCAGGCGTTTGATCGCCCCTTCCAGCATGAGCCGGATGGCCTCCTCTATGTGCGCATCCTCCGACACCGTCACGATATTGGTGTTCATGACATCGGCGGCCGTCCTTGCATTGAGATATTCCCTCAGTTCTCTGTTCCGTTGGCCCTGCTCCGAGAAAGGGATTTTGCCTGCGAAGTAATCCCAGATTCCGGGATGGCGGTTGGAGAAGGCGATGAGCAAGTCTCGATCTGAAATGAGTCCAAGGAAAAATCCTTCCCTGTCCACGACGCAAACTCGTTGAATGTCGTTGCAGGCAATGACGCGGATCACCTCTGCAACCGGCGTGTCGGGAAACACGGTGTGAATATCCCGACGCATGATCTCCGAAACGAAGTGCAAGCCCTCGACAAGGATTTTCTGCTGCTGGAAGGCCGTCCAGTCCGGGCATTCCCTGATGACCGTCTGAAATACATCCGCTCGGGAAAGTATCCCAACGAGTTTCCCTGCTGCATCGACTACCGGAAGACGCTTCACTTGTTTCCTGAGCATCAGGTCCACGGCTTCCGTAACCATCTTGTCCTCTCCTATGGTGAGGGCCGGCCGTGTCATGACCTCACTTGCCTGTTTCGGGGCGAGGGCTTCAAGTGCAGCGCCGACCTTCTCTCGGCCCGATTCGGCCAGGAGGCCCAGCCGCATCGGCATACCGGCCTTGTAGATCAGGTCTCCCTGCGCGATGACTCCGACCGGGCGGTTCTCCTCATCGACCACGGGAAGCCCGGTGAAGGTTGAAGAGAGAAGGAGCCGCGCCACTTCGTCCAAGGGCGTTGTCGTGCCGACCTTCTTGGGGGCAGGAGTCATGATCTCGCGGACCCTCGTGTACCTTGGCATGAGAAGCCCGTGGGCCTTGTGCGATATGACGTCTATGTTGTGGACAGCAACGATGCCGTCTGCAACCATTTCCTCCACTTTGGAGAGAACGCGGTCGAATTCCGTTGCGGGCAGAATGATGGTAATGCGCACCGGCATATTGTAGGAGAGGACCTCGATCCTTCCGGTGGCAATCTCCCCGCTCTCGTAGGAGCCTTCTATCCCTCTCGTAACGATGGTACGTGCGGCTATTTTCAAGTCGTTCACCTGCTGAACGATGGCGCTGTAGAGCCCCGTTCCCTGCCAGCGCGCCTCTTCATTGATAAATATTTCAATAACCTTGTACTGCAGCATCCATCATCCCTCCCTACCCCAGTCTGCCCACCCGCATGCCGAGAAAAACCAGGGCGCCGCCAAGGACATTGTTGGAAAGAAAGTTCGCCACCGCTATGAAGTGTGTTTCCGAACGCATGGAGTTAACCGTTTCCAGAGCAAAGGTGGAAAACGTTGTCAATGCCCCGAGGTACCCGGTTACGAAGAAAAGACGCACCGAAGGATTCATGAAACTAGTTCGCTCGGCCAGAGCAACGGAAAGGCCGATGAGAAAACATCCCGAGAGATTGACGATGAGTGTGCCCCACGGAAACTTGCTCCCAAACAGGCTTGCAGCGAGCACCGAAACACCGTACCGGGAGAGCGCCCCGAGGCTTCCGCCCAAGATGACGAGAAGGATTTTCATTGTCTACCCATCAGTTCGAAAAAACTTGACTGAAGTTTCGCATACCATGAGATCGCCAGAGGAGATGGCAACCAATTAATAATTCACGGTTTTTGATGGTAAGGCAGCTCCCCATCTGGTAGTGTTGATTTTGCTAAGTCACCACAACCACAAAGAAAAAAGGAACCGCCATGAAAAGCATATCGCATATTCATTTTCTATTCAAAAGGAAATCGAGAAGCATCGTCTCAGCATGGAGTCCGAGGTCAACAAATCCATGAACGAGGTAGGGATAAGGACGTTGCTGTGCCAGTCGGGAATCCATTGTGAAACTTCAGAAGAAGGAGTTTTCATCCCTTCAATCAGGGCGGTCTAAGGGGGGAATTGCCTATGAAAAGTCCCCCTTTGAAGGGGAATATAGGGGAATGTGGAAAAAGCTGTCAGTCGAAATGAGAATTGCTGAGCAGAGGGAAGGAGGCTGTCACTCCAGTCAGAGACCTCCCCTGTTTCAGATCGACAGGCGGCCACGCCAGGCCACAACAGAGCATCGCTCTCCACTCGCATTAAAGCAATTCCGAAAGGCCTCCCAATAGGGTACAATCTTATCCCGGAAGAACCCCATGGCCATAGCTCCAAGAGCTTTTTGGTGCAGCCTTTCAGGCGTATTGTTCTTCTTTTACCCCTTTGTAAATGCCATCAGCAACTTACAAAGAAGGTTCATTCAAAACGTAATTGCCGGTCCGCTACCCGGCTCGGCATTGGGAGGAAGTAAGCGATGCAGGAGAAATTGCAGGAGATCTTTTCCCGGCACTATCGCAAGCGCGATGCGCTGATCCCGATCCTTCAAGACATCCAGGGGGCATTTGGCTACCTGCCGCCGGAAGCGATGACGGCGGCGGGCAAGTTCTGCCGTATGGATCCCGTGGAGGTCTATGGAGTGGCGACCTTTTACGCACAGTTCAAATTCAGCCCGATGGGCAGGAACGTGGTGATGGTCTGCCAGGGGACAGCCTGCCATGTCATGGGTGGTGGTCGCGTGCTGGAGGAGGTTCAGACGCAGCTGGGGGTTCCCGCGGGGGAGACCACCAAAGACGGCGTATTCACTTTGGAGACGGTGGCGTGCATCGGCGCCTGCGCGCTGGCACCGGCCATGGTGGTCAACAAGAACACATACGGCAGAATGAAGGCCGAACGGGTGACGGAGATTCTGAATGCAAACAGAGGCGATTAGGATTCAACCGGGAAAGGATCGTCAGCTCCTTGTTTGCCGAGGGACCGGGTGCGAGTCGCAGAAGGCGGATGTGATTTATTTCGCTCTTCTTGACGAGGTGAAGAAGGCCGGTCTAGCTGACAAAACGGAAGTGAAGTTTACGGGTTGCCATGGTCTGTGCCAAATGGGCCCGACGATCATCATCGAGCCGGCGGGGACCTTCTACTGCAACGTCACGCCCGAGGACGTGCCGGAGATCATTGACAGCGACCTGGTCAAGGGGGTCGTGGTCGACCGGCTGATCTTCCTGGATCCCAAGGGCAAGAAGAAGATTTTGAGCTACAAGGACATGGACTTTTTCGAACCGCAACGGCGGATTGTGTTGCGCAACTGTGGTTTCATCAACCCCGAGGACATCGACAACTACCTCGAGATAGGCGGCTATCAGGCGATTCAGAAGGCCTTCAAGATGACCCGGATGGATGTCATCAATGAGGTGAAGAAGTCCGGGGTTCGAGGTCGCGGGGGCGGAGGGTTTCCAACGGGGATGAAGTGGGAATTCTGCCACAAGTCGCCGGGGGACCAGAAATATCTCATCTGCAACGCCGACGAAGGCGATCCGGGAGCCTTCATGGACCGCGCCGTGCTCGAGGGCGATCCCCACAGTGTGCTCGAGGGGATGATGATTGCCGGGTACGCTATCGGGGCGACCAATGCCTACGTCTATGTGCGGGCGGAATATCCGATGGCTTACGAGCGCGTTCTCATCGCCATCAAGCAGGCTACCGAGCGCGGCTATCTGGGCAAGAACATTTTTGGCTCGGGCTTTGACCTTGAGATCAAGGTGAAACTGGGCGCGGGGGCGTTTGTGTGCGGTGAGGAAACGGCGTTGATGGCCTCGATCGAGGGCCGACGAGGGATGCCCAACCCCCGGCCGCCCTTTCCGGCGATCAAGGGGCTCTTCGGCAAACCGACCAATATCAACAACGTGGAAACCTTTGCCAACCTGCCGGTGATCCTGGACAAGGGTGGTGATTGGTTTGCCGGAGTCGGGACGGAGAAGAGCAAGGGGACGAAGGTGTTTTGCCTGGCCGGCAAGATCACGCGCAGCGGTCTGGTGGAGATCCCCATGGGGACGCCACTTAGGACGATCATCGATGATATCGGGGGCGGCATTCCCAACAAGCGCAAGTTCAAGGCCGCGCAGACGGGAGGCCCTTCGGGAGGCTGCATTCCGGCGGCCCATTTCGACATTCCGATGGACTATGAGCACCTGACGGAAGTGGGTTCGATCATGGGTTCGGGGGGACTTATCGTCACCGATGAGACCACGTGCATGGTGGATATGGCAAAGTTTTTCCTCGGTTTTACCCAGAAGGAATCGTGCGGGAAGTGCGTGCCCTGTCGCCTGGGAACCAAGAACATGCTCGAGACCCTGACGAACATCTCGAAAGGGAAGGCCACCATCGAGGACCTGGACCAGCTTCAAGTGCTGGCTCAAGACGTCAAGGCGGGGTCTTTGTGCGGTTTGGGGCAGACGGCCCCCAACCCGGTGCTCTCGACCATCCGTTACTACCGGGACGAGTACGAGGCTCACATCCTGCGGGGAGAATGTCCGGCACGGGTCTGCGTGGATCTCATCAAGTTCCAGGTAAACGAAGAGAAGTGCACCAAGTGCGGGAGCTGCTCCAAGGTGTGCCCGACGAATGCGGTCAGCTGGAAGAAGAAGGAGCCGGCGAGCATTGAATTCGAGAAATGCATCAAGTGCCGATCCTGCATCCTGGCGTGCCGGTTCAATGCCATTGACTGAAGAAGCGGAGTCTATCCAACGGACCATCGCAACCATAAAGAGGTGATGAGAGGGGATCAATGGATAAAGATATCATTAACTTAACGGTAAATGGAAAGGATTTTCTAGGGAAGAAAATCCAGGGGAGGCGAGGGCAGACGGTGCTCGAAGTCTTCAGGAATAGCGGCATCCCTGTCCCCACCCTGTGCTACCACCCCAAGATGCCCGCTTACGGTGGATGCCGTCTATGTATCGTCGAGATCGAGAACATGCGCGGTCTGCCCCCCTCCTGCACCACGCCGGCCACCGACGGCATGATCGTAAACACGCACAGCGAAAAGGTGGTGCAAGTCCGCAAGACGGTCCTCGAACTGCTGCTCGCCTACGGCGACCACAACTGCCTGCTGTGTGAACAGACGGGGAATTGCGAACTGCAGGACCTGGTCTATGAGCACGGCATCGATCAAATGCGCATCAAGTCGGAGTTCAAGCCGCGGCCCAAGGATGAATCGAACGCCATGATCACCCGTGACCAAAACAAGTGCGTGCTTTGCGGGCGATGCGTGCGAGGATGTCTGGAAGTCCAGGTAAACGGGGTGCTCGATGTGGCCGCGCGTGGTTCCGATTCCTTTATCACTACCTTCAACCATACGCCGCTCAAAGAATCCAATTGCGTATTCTGTGGCGAGTGCGTAACGGTCTGCCCTACCGGGGCGCTGACTTACAAGCAGGCCCGGTTCAAGGGGCGCCCCTGGGAGCTCACCAAGACGGTGACCACGTGTCCTTACTGTGGTGTGGGATGCCAGCTTGAACTGAACGTTAAAGACAACCAGGTGGTCAAGGTCACCTCGAGCGAGAATATCCCCGGACCAAACAAGGGCAGTCTGTGCGTCAAAGGAAGGTTCGGCTGCGATTTCATCAACCATCCCGACCGCCTCACGACTCCTCTGATTGCCGAAAACGGCGGCATTTTCCGGGAAGCATCTTGGGATGAGGCCCTGGACCTGGTGGCCAAACGTCTCGAAACGATCAAGGCCAAATCCGGGCCCGACGCCATCGCCCTCTTCTCTTCGGCCCGCGCCACCAATGAAGAAAATTACCTTTTGAACAAGTTTGCCCGCGCGGTGATCGGAACCAACAATATCGATCACTGCGCCCGTCTCTGACACTCCTCGACGGTGGCCGGGCTGGCCGCCGCCTTTGGAAGTGGCGCCATGACCAATTCCATTGAAGAGCTGGAAAATGCCGACGTCATCCTGCTCACCGGGTCGAACACCACCGAGATGCATCCGGTCATTGGCTCGTACATGAAGCGGGCGGTGAGAAAGGGAAAGACGAAGATCATCGTGGTCGATCCGCGAAGGCTCGAGATGGTCGACCATGCCGAAATGTGGCTT
Organism: uncultured delta proteobacterium; assembly: GCA_963808625.1. Classification (GTDB taxonomy): domain Bacteria; phylum Desulfobacterota; class Syntrophobacteria; order Syntrophobacterales; family Syntrophobacteraceae; genus JADGQM01. The sequence continues at coordinate 25,955 of CAWEHK010000039.1, read as the reverse complement.
CGGATGAAGCCCGGAAGCGACGTGGCATGGCTCAATGGGATGATGAACGTGATCATTAACGAGGGCCTCTATGCGAAGGATTACGTGGCCGAACGCACCGAAGGTTTTGAAGAGCTCAAAAAGGTCGTATCGGCATACACTCCCGAGAAGGTGGAAAAGATTTCCGGAATTCCCCAAGAGGACCTCATTGCCGCCGCCAGGCTTTACGCCAAAGCCCCCGCTGCCGCCATCGTCTACGCCATGGGGGTGACCCAGCACATCACCGGGACCGACGGCGTGAAGAGCATCGCCAACCTGGCCATGCTCTGCGGGAACGTCGGCATCGCGTCCGGGGGGGTGAACCCTCTGCGCGGACAGAACAACGTGCAGGGGGCCTGCGACATGGGCTGCCTGCCGAATGTTTTCCCCGCATACCAGCCGGTGACCTCCCCGGAGGCAAGGGAAAAGTTCTCCCGTGCCTGGGGAGTCGATGCCCTCCCCGGCAATGTTGGATTGACCATTGTCGAGGTCTTGAACGCCGCGCTCGAGGGTCAGATTAAGGCCCTTTATGTCATGGGCGAGAACCCGATGATGAGCGACCCCGACCTGCACCATGTCGAAGAGGCGCTCAAAGCGCTCGATTTCCTGGTTGTGCAGGACATCTTCCTGACCGAAACCGCGAAGCTTGCCGACGTGGTATTACCGGTCTCCTGCTTTGCCGAAAAAGACGGGACCTTCAGCAATACCGAACGCCGCGTGCAGACGGTACGAAAGGCCGTCGAACCGCCCGGAGACGTCCGCACCGATTGGGAGATCATCTGTGCCCTGGCCACGCGCATGGGCTACGCGATGGAATATTCCAACGCCGAGGCGATCTTCACCGAGATTGGCATGGTAACCCCATCTTATGCCGGCATGGACTACGAGCGATTGGCAAAGGGGGGCATCCAATGGCCCTGTCCCACCAAGGAACACCCGGGAACAAAGTTCCTGCACAAAGACCGATTCGTTCGCGGCAAGGGACTGTTCCACGCGATCGAGTGGATTCCGCCGGCGGAACCCACGGATACCGAGTATCCATTTCTCCTTACTACGGGACGGGTACTCTACCAGTACCATACGGGCACCATGACCCGCCGGTCGGTGGGGCTCAACGAGCGCTGTCCCGAGTGCCTGATCGAGATCAGTACGGAAGACGCCGCCAGGTTGCATATCCGCGACGGCGAAAAGGTCCGGGTGAGGTCACGTCGCGGGGTAATCGAGGCGAAGGCAGCCGTCGGCAATGTTGCCGATGTGGGGACGGTTTTTATTCCGTTCCATTTTAACGAGGCTGCGGTCAATCGTTTGACCATCGCCGCCCTGGATCCTGTCGCCAAGATCCCCGAGTACAAGGTCTGTGCCGTGAAGGTTGAAAAGATAGCGTAGTGTTGCGGAAGGATCGGTTGCGGGGCGGTCTGGGCATGCCCGCAGAGAATGCGTAAGAGGGTTTCCAAAAAGGTCGAAAAAGCACCGTCGTGGTGATTACCGCGAACCGCCATGACGCGTGAAATAATCCGAGATCGTCAATCCTCGCGACAGTCTCCAATGGGGGGGTGCGAGCTTGCGAGGGAAGAGAAAGATTTCACCTTCACGAGCACGCCGGTGAAGAGCATTCCTCCACGACGGATGATCCTTTATTTTAGCGGCTGCTCCAAAATCCAACAACGATACTTTGTTAAAAAATTCTCTTGACAGTTTTCGGCACTCCAGATAGAGTTCGACGTCACTGTAGAAGCTCATAATGGAGGTTTTCCAGGTAGAGAGGCGAACTCTGCCGGGTTGCACCCGTAGTATGGTTCACGGGTGATTTTTCGACGTTCCTTTTAAGCTCGAGGAGGTGTGCGCGAGAGAATACACGAGGTCAATGTTCAAACCCATCCGCAGTGAAGTTACTTGTTGGAAGCATGGTACAAATCTACTGGTGTTCGTGGGAGGATCTGATCAAACTTCTGCTCAGTAACCGTAATTTCTGTTTAAATCGACAGCGCTGGTAATACGGAGGAAACTAGCATGCCTGAGACCAGTCCAAAAACAAAGGGTGCCGAAAAAGAGCATCCCATGGGAGATCCCCGTTACAAGGGAATTGATCGTGTCTTAAAACGTCAACAATATCAACAGGATGCGCTTATAGAAGTGCTCACGGCGGCGCAGGAAGCCTTTGGCTACCTGACTGAAGAGAGCATGGTCTATATCGCCCGGCAGCTGAAGCTGCCGTTTAGCTGGGTCTATGGAGTCGCAACCTTTTATCACTTCTTCTCCCTGAAGCCACAGGGCGAGCACAGCTGCATCGTGTGTCATGGGGACCGCCTGCTACGTTGGCAAGGCCGCTGATATCATCGCCAGTGTTGAGGAAGCCTACAGCGTTAAAGGCCGGTTCGACGACTGCGGACGAAAAACTGACCCTGATCGCCACCCGTTGTTTGGGTTGTTGTGGCCTGGCGCCGGTGGTCGTTCTGGATCAAGTTGTGCATCGGTAAAGAGACTCCAGAGGGGACTTTGGCAAAAGTGCGTGAGGTGATTGCTGGTGGCAATGGCGGCTAGTGTGATCCCGCCATTCTCCGGATCTCGACCCGAGAGGTTGTCGAGCATGTGATTTGGCCTGCATGGCTCGGCTTCGAATGGAACTGATGATGCGAATGGCGAAAAGGCGCTATTGTGCGAGCCCAAATCCACTGGAAACGTTAGAATGTGAGGAGAAAACAGCGTTATGAACCGAGAAGAACTTCAAGAAATGGCCCAGGCTGAACTGGACCAGCAGCAGAAATTCCGCTGCCGAATTCTCGTTTGCATGAGTACTCCGTGTATCTCTTCCGGCGCGACCGCTGTGCAAGAAGCACTGGTAGAGGCACTTAAAGCTGGTCAGTTGGAAGCTGAGGTGGAGACCGTTGCCACCGGTTGCCTGGGTCCTTGCAGCCGCGGCCCTCTGATTACGATAAAGGCGGAAGGAAAAGCAGACGTTATTTACGAAAACGTCAGCCCTGACATGGCCCCGAGCCTTGTTGACAAGCACTTTAAAGCGGCCAGTGTCCCGGCGCTGGACAAGAACATCCTTCCCAGCGACATTCCCTTTTTCACCAAGCAAATGCAAATCGTTCTTGCCGACAGCGGCGTGATCGATCCCGAAAAACTGGAGCCCTACGTGGCCCGTGGGGGCTATGCGGCATTGGCCCACGCCCTGCGCGAAATGAGCCCGGAAGAGGTTTGTCAGGAAATCACCAAGAGCGGGCTGCGCGGTCGCGGGGGGGCAGGTTTTCCCAGTGGCCTGAAGTGGGACATGGTCCGCAAAGCCTCTGGCGAAAGGAAGTACGTTGTCGCCAATGGTGATGAAGGTGACCCGGGCGCCTACATGGACCGTACGTTGATGGAATCCGACCCGCATCGCGTCCTCGAGGGCATGGCCATTGCAGGCTACGCGGTCGGCGCCGAACAAGGCTATATTTATGTGCGCGGTGAATATCCTCTGGCGGGAAAACGGCTTGAGAAAGCCATCAGACAGGCCGAGCGCAAAGGTTTATTGGGCAACCGCGTCCTCGACAGCCCCTTCAATTTCCGCATCGACATCCGGATGGGCGCCGGCGCTTTTGTGTGCGGTGAGGAAACCGCTCTGATGCAGTCGGTCATGGGCCGTCGCGGTCAGCCTATGCCACGCCCGCCTTACCCGGCTCACAAAGGATTGTGGCAGAGTCCGACCCTGCTCAATAACGTGGAAACCTTTGGCAACATCGCTGCGATCATCAACAAGGGCGCGGCCTGGTATGCCAGCTACGGTACGGAAACTACCAAGGGATCGAAGATCTTTCGCTCTGGCCGGCAAGGTTAACAACACCGGCCTGATCGAAGTTCCCAATCGGCATCACCCTGCGCGAGATCGTGTACGACATCGGCGGCGGGCATTCCCGGCGGCAAGGCCTTCAAGGCGGCCCAGACCGGTGGTCCCAGTGGTGGTTGTATTCCGGCGGAGTTCCTGGATGTTCCCATTGATTATGAAAGCCTGGCAAAGCTTGGGTCGATCATGGGCTCCGGTGGTTTGATCGTTATGGATGAGACCAGCTGCATCCCGGATGTGGCCAAGTTCTTCATGGAATTCTGCATGGATGAGAGCTGCGGCAAGTGCGGTCCCTGCCGGGGCGGCACGGTCCAGATGCTTCGCATGCTGGAGAAGATCACCGACGGTACGGCGGACAAAGGCACCATCCCGAAGGCTCGAGGAACTGTGCCTCATGGTGAAGGAAGCCAGCCTGTGTGGTCTGGGACAGACCTGCTCCCAACCCCATCTACAGTACGCTCCGCTACTTCCGCGATGAGTATGAGGCGCACATCATGGATCATCATTGTCCGGCTGGGATCTGTACGTTTTCGAAAAAACCATAATCGGGCTGAATGAGGTGTTGTCTCAGCCAATACATTGTTTATGTCTCCAACGGAGGTATTATAATGTCAGAGGTTGTCACTCTTACCATTGACGATAAAATGGTCAGCGCTCAACCAACGAAGAGTGTATTGGCCGCGGCTAAGGATGCAGGAATCGATATTCCCACCCTTTGTTGCCTGGACGGTCTCACCGATCGGGGCGGTTGCCGGCTTTGCCTGATTGAAGTGAAAGGCAATCCCAAGCTGATGGCCGCCTGTGTCACCCAGGTGCAGGAGGGGATGGTTGTTATGACGCAAACGGAACGCCTGCAAAAATACCGCAAGATGATGGTTGAGCTGCTCCTTGCGGAGCGCAACCACATCTGTGCCGCTTGTGTTATGAACGGCCAGTGCGAGTTGCAGGGCATGGCGGCGAAACTGGGTGTGGATCATGTACGCTACGACTATATATGTCCAAGTCCTCCCCATGGACGCCTGCCATGAACGCAATGTAAGAGACCCCAACCGTTGTATTTTGTGTGCTCGGTGTATTCGCGTCTGTGATGAAGTTGAAGGCGCTCACTGTCTCGATATGATGGGTCGCGGCGCTCAGTGCAATGTCATCACCGGCATGAATCAGTCCTGGGGCCAGGCGCAAAAGCTGCACCTGTTGCGGCAAGTGTGTCCAGGTCTGTCCTACGGGTGCGCTTTTCAAGAAGGGCGCTACGGTCTCCGAGATGCAGAAGCAGCAGGATTTCCTGATCTGGATTCTGGACGGCCGAGACAAGAAAGATTTGGCACTGGGCCAGATAAAAGGAGAGTCACGACATGACGACAAACAACAAAGTTCGGTTGGCTACCGTTTGGTTTGGCGGATGCGCCGGCTGCCATATGAGCTTTCTTGACATCGATGAACGGCTGATTGATGCCGTAGGTCTGGTAGACATCGTTTACAGCCCGGTTGCCGACATCAAGAAGTTCCCGGAAAATGTGGATGTATGCCTTGTCGAAGGCGCCGTGTGCAACAGCGACAACGTCAAGGAAGCCAAAGACCTTCGCGCGAAAAGCAAAGTGGTGATCAGCTTTGGTGACTGTGCTGTCACCGGGAACGTGCCGAGCATGCGTAACCCACTGGATGTCAGGAATACGATTGCGGAAGTCTATTCGGCGGGTCCCGGGGCGGCTCCTCCAGGTGACATCGAGGTCATGCCGGTGCTTCTGGACAAAGTTCTGCCGTTGCATCAGGTCATTCCGGTCGACCTCTACTTGCCGGGATGTCCTCCTGATCCAGAGAGAATTTGGACGGCACTCGTAACGCTGCTCAAGGGCGAGCCCTTGAATTTGCCTCCCGAGATGCGCAGCTTTGGATAATTGGTCAAAATTGGGTTCGTTGGTCGGATGAACTTCTCATCCGGTCGGTTGCAAACCTGTAATCTGTTTGTGAAGAAGGACGAGTATGGCACAGACTATTCACATTGAACCAGTCACTCGTATTGAAGGACACGCCAAGATCACAGTTCAGCTCGATGACGCGGGCCAGGTGAACGACGTCAAATTCCACGTCGTGGAGTTCCGTGGCTTCGAGAAATTCTGTGTGGGGCGTACTTTCCCTGAAATGCCGGGCATTACCATGCGCATCTGCGGCATCTGCCCGGTCAGCCACATGCTGGCTTCAGCCAAAGCATGTGATGCCATCCAGGGGACCAAGGTTCCCGTGGCGGCACAGAAACTGCGGCGGCTCATCAACCATGCCCAGTACACTCAGAGTCATGCCTTGAGCTTCTTCCATCTGAGTGCACCGGATTTGATTCTGGGCATGGAAAGTGACCCGGCCCTCCGGAATGTGGTTGGCTTGATTCTGGCCAATCCTGAGTTGGGGCGCAAAGCGATCCGCCTGCGCCAGTTTGGCCAGGACATCATCCGGATGGTTACGGGCAAGAGTGTGCATCCCGCCTGGGCGGTCCCGGGTGGCGTGCGGACCTGCCTCCTTCCGTCCCAGATGGACGAAATCAAAGCCCGCTTGCCCGAAGCCTTTGAGACGACGGAAATCGCTCTCAACTGGCTGAAGGACAACTACGGCAGCTTTACCCGTGAAGTAGAGACTTACGGCGACTTTCCCAGCCTGTTCATCGGCCTGGTCACGCCGGACGGCGGCCTCGAGCATTACGACGGCCTGCTCCGCGTGATGGATGCCGATGGCCGGATCATCGAGAAGGGCCTCGACAATGACCGCTGGACCGAGATCATTGCGGAAGCGGTGGAGCCCTGGAGCTACTTGAAGTTCCCCTACTACAAGCCGCTTGGGTATGGGAATGGCAACGGTTCCGTTCCGGGATTGTACCGCGTGGGTCCGATTGCTCGGTTGAACATCTGTGATTATGCCGGAACGCCGCGAGCCGAGCGCGAGCTCCGCAACTTCCGCCGCTTGGGCAAGGACGGCAAGCCGGTCAGCAGCAGCTTCCATGCCCACTATGCACGGCTCATCGAGCTCCTCTTCTCCCTCGAGAGAATTCAGGAACTCGTTGATGATCCGCAGATCTGTGATTCGCATCTTCGCAGTCAGGGTGGCGTGAACGAACTGCGCGGCGTCGGCATTATGGAAGCGCCTCGCGGCACGCTTTTCCATGAATACCATGTGGATGACGATGGCATCCTGACCGATGTCAACCTCCTGGTGGCCACGGGCAACAACAACCTGGCCATGAACAAGACCGTCACCCAGATCGCCAAGGCCTACATGAGTGGCAACAAGATCACCGAAGGGTTGTGCAACCGCGTCGAGCACGGGATTCGGCTCTATGATCCCTGCCTGAGCTGTTCCACGCACGCCGTTGGCCAGATGCCCATGCAAATCCAGGTGTTTGATGCCAGTGGCGCTTTGGTGGATGAGAAGGTAAGAGATTAATTGATGATTCAGTGATCAGGGGATTGACCTTGTGATTCTGATCATCGCTTATGGTAACAGCCTGCGCCGTGATGACGGCGCAGGCTTAATTTTGGGCCAACAATTGGAGGATGCGCTGCGCCAACGCGGCTTGGCTGTTGACTCCATTGCCGTCCACCAGCTTACCCCCGATTTAGCCCTCTCCGTTGCGGCGGATGGCGTTGCTGCTGTGGTGTTTGTGGATACGCGAGTCGCCTCTGCCGGGGATGGGCAAATGGACCTTGAGGTCCATCCGCTTGGCACCGAACAGGGCCCCCAGAGTTTGGGGCATCATGTCGGCCCTGCCGCGATCCTGACCTATGCCCGCCTGCTCTATGACAAGAGCCCGCCCGCCTGGCTGCTCACTGCCCCGGGGGTCGATTTTGATCATGGCGAGGGTTTGAGTGAGGCGGCCCAGAGAGCTCTCGACACCCTCCCCGCATTGCTTGAGCAGCTCCCACCCGACTGGCCGCTCACTATGGTTGATGGTTGATGGTTGACCGTTGATGGTTGACCGTTGATGGTTGGCTGCTTGCGCAGCCTCGGGCCATTTGGTCTGATCACGCGCCCTAATGGTGAGATGCTGCACACCTTTGCCCGCAGCTCTTAGTGCACCGGCATGACTTCCCACTCCATCCCCGCTTCACCGTGTCTCACTCCCATCTTCCCCTCCGCGGCCAATCTTTGCCAGGAGGCTGCAGACACTGCACAAGTCAGCATGGGCAGGTTCACCGCATTGCTTGCAGGAGAAAAAGGGACACTCTTAGAGAGTGACTCACCCACGCCAGGTCTCTTTCCTTGGCAAAGGTTTCTATCGCCTCCCTCGAGGCTTCCGAAAAACCATCAATGCCCAGGCCAAGGTGCAGACCTTTCGTCTGGTAGCCCAAGTCGTGCAGCACATCCCAGAGGGCCAGCGAATCCTTGCCCCCTGAGACGGCCACGAGGATCGCCGTATTTGCTGGCAACCCGAACTGCTTCATGGGGCCCGTTCAACCGCTGTTCTGAAATAGTGCAGAAATAGTGCAGAAAGCATTCTGAGCAGAAAATAGCATGGTGCTGGCGCATGCGGATCGTGCCCCGGGAACGGCAACGCGTGCATTTTGCGCCAGCCGGAAGCTCGGCAAAGGTTGGTTTCATTAACGAGCAGCCCCGAGACTTCTTATCAGTGTTTCGTTTAGCAATACCGTTAAGGGCCTCTAATGGATTGGACATTTTTGTATTGCCCGTCCGCCCCGAGTGTGCCCTGCCCTTTGACGCCCAGAGCCATCCACCTCGAAAGGCGGCGCCCCATGTCCCCACTGGCAAATGCGGCTAACCCCACCCACGGCACTCTCCATGCCCTCAAGTTTTACTATACTCCACCAGCGGAGAACAGGTTATTTAGTATTCCGGGTTATGGAGATCCATGCTCATAATCCCATTTGTTGGGAAATAGACCGTAACCGAAGCAAAGAGGACTGATCCGGGAGGACAATCGTCGCCATGAATGGAATGCATTACGAAGGAGTGATCATTCGTCCTCCCAGCGAAGCTGACAGCATCCTGCTGCAGGTTACCGTAGGCTGTTCTCACAACAAGTGCACCTTTTGTGGAACATACAAGGGGGAACGTTTTCGCATCAAGGATGAAGCCATCATCGACGCGGACATTCGCTATGCCGCTGAGAACCTCGCCTTTCTTCGGCGGGTTTTTTTGACCGACGGCGATGCGTTGATTTTGCCGCAGCCAAAGCTGGTCTCGCTCCTTTCCCGGATCAGGCAGGCGCTGCCCCGGATTCAACGGGTCGGGCTCTATGGCAACGCCAAGAGCATCCTGCGCAAGACGCCCGAAGAACTCGAGCAGCTGCGGGAGCTCGGGCTGGGAATTGTCTACCTCGGGCTGGAAAGTGGCGACGCCGAGGTCTTGCGTGAGATCAAGAAAGGGGTTACCCCCGAACGGATGATCGCAGCAGGGCAAAAAGTGCGTGACGCGGGGCTGAAACTCTCCGTTACGGCTCTCCTGGGAATCGCCGGGCGGGAACGTTCCTTGATTCATGCCCGCGAGACGGGCGTGGCGCTTACCGCCATGAACCCAAACTATGTCGGAGTGCTCACGCTGATGGTCCTGCCCAATACGGAGATCGGCCAAAAGGTCAAAGACGGCGGGTTTGAGCTGCCGACGCAACCGGAATTGCTGCTGGAACTTCGCACCATGCTCTTTCACACCCATCTGACGCGCGGCATTTTTCTTTCCAATCACGCCTCGAATTATTTGCCGCTCAAGGTCAAGATGCCCGCCGATAAAGACAAGGCCTTGCAGGCCATTGATGCAGCCATCAGCGGGACGATCCCGCTCAAACCCGAATGGCTGAGAGCGCTCTGAGGACAGAGACCTAAACCTGACCCCATTTCAGCTTCGTCCTGAGGATCTTGAAGTATTCGATGGACGAAGTCCTGATCAGCCTAAGCGGGTTGGGCGCAACCGAAATCAGGAGTTGATCGCAGGGAGCCAGTTCACAGCCGACCTGACCATCACAGGTAAGGGTTACATGTTTGGCGGGTTCGGTCAATTCCACCTGGATCGTGACGTGGGGCGGCAGGATGATGGGACGGTTGGTCAGGGCAAAAGGGCAAATAGGAGTGAGGATGATGGCGCTGGTGGTCGGATACACAATCGGCCCTCCGGCGGACAAATTGTAAGCCGTGGAACCCGTGGGCGTGGAGACGATGAGGCCGTCAGCGCGGTAATGGGTGAGGTAGTGCCCATCGATCGTGGTCTTGAGGTCCAGGATGCGAGCCAGAGCACCCTTGCTGATGACGACATCGTTCAGCACGCTCTGCGAGAACACTTCCTCGTCTTCACGCCGGATTGATACCTGGAGACGCATGCGCTCCTCGATGGCAAAATGGCCGTCCAGGATTTCTTTGATCTCCTCGAAACATGACCCGGTGCTGATTTCAGTGAGAAAGCCGAGACCCCCGAGGTTGACTCCAACCAGTGGGATGGAGAGATCTTCGAGCGAGCGCGCCACGCTCAGAAAGGTCCCGTCACCCCCAAGTACCACCACGGCATCCACCGTTGCCGGGATGGTGATTCGTGAGTAACTGCGGCAAAATTCGGAAGTGTCGATATTCTCCTGCAACGAAACCTGGACCTGACGGCTTTCGAGCCAGACCCTGATGTCCTCTGCCAGACGCGCTGCTTCCGGCCGGGCATGCTTATAAATGACGGCAATATGGTGCATGATCATCCCCCTTTGAATGAGACTGGAATGATAGGCAATTCGGCCTCAGGAATGCAATGGCAAATATCCTTGGCTGTTCACCATAATGCAACAATTTTGTTGCGCCCGCATGAGGCGAACTTATTAACCCTAAAGTGTTGTTGTTACGTACTGTTAGCCAGGCTAAAAGGGGGTGGAGGCAAAGCCGATGCATGGGGCGTTACCGGAGCGCAGTTCAATTTTGTCCATTTTGGCGATTGGATTGATAGCATTTCTCAGGTTTTAGGTTGAGAAGCGTCGGTTGGCAAGGAAATTGCTTATAGCATGTCATACCATGATTGACGACAAACACTAAAATTATACAGGAGGAAGCGTTATGACCCCGAAGGAAGTGCTTGCCTTTGCCAAAGAGCAAGGCGCCAAAATGGTGGATTTCAAATTTCTGGATTTTGTCGGAACGTGGCAGCATTTTACCAACCCCATCGAAGAATTGAGTGAGGCGGATTTCGAAAACGGGTACGGCTTTGACGGCTCGAGCATCCGCGGATGGCAGCCCATCCACGCCAGCGACATGCTGATCATTCCTGACGCCGCCACCGCGATCATGGACCCTTTTATGGCGGTCCCGACGATGACCATGATCTGCAACGTGGTGGACCCCGTCACGAAAGAGCGCTACACCAGGGACCCCCGCTACATCGCGCAAAAGGCCGAAGCCTATCTCAAGTTTACGGGCCTTGGTGACACCGCCTTTTTTGGCCCGGAAGCGGAATTTTTCATTTTTGATGAAATCCGCTTCGATGACGCCTGTCAGTACGGCTATTACTTCATCGATTCGGTCGAGGGGATCTGGAACAGCGGCCGGATGGAAAACCCCAACCTGGGCTACAAACCGCGCCATAAGGAAGGGTACTTTCCCGTGCCCCCCATGGACTCGCAACAGGACCTTCGCACCGAGATGGTCCTGATGCTGCAACAGGTCGGCCTCAACATCGAATGCCAGCATCATGAGGTGGCTACCGCAGGCCAGGCCGAAATCGACATGAAAGCGGCGCCGCTGGTGAAGATGGGAGACAACCTGCAGTGGTACAAATATGTCATAAAGAACGTCGCCCGGCGCAACTGTAAGACCGTAACCTTCATGCCGAAACCGCTCTTCGGGGACAATGGTTCGGGAATGCACATCCATATGAGCATCTGGAAAGAAGGGCAACCGCTCTTTGCCGGAGACAAGTATGCGGGTCTCAGCGAAATGGCCCTGTTTGCGGCTGGCGGCGTCCTCAAACACGCTCGGGCGATCTGCGCGATCACCAACCCGACCACCAATTCTTATAAACGCCTCGTCCCGGGCTATGAAGCCCCGGTAAACCTGGCCTATTCCAGCCGCAACCGCAGCGCCGGCATCCGCATCCCGATGTACTCCCCGTCGCCGAAGCTCAAACGCCTCGAAGTCCGCTTTCCGGACCCCTCCTGCAACGGCTACATGGCCTTCAGCGCGCTGCTGATGGCGGCCCTCGACGGCATCGAAAATCGCATTCATCCGGGAGAGCCCCTGGACAAAGACATCTATGCCCTGGCCCCGGAAGAACTGGCCAAGGTCCCTTCGACACCGGGATCGCTGGATGAAGCCTTGAAAGCCCTTGAAGACGACCATGAATTCCTGCTCAAGGGCGACGTGTTCACCGAAGATGTGATCCAGACCTGGATCGAATACAAGACCTTGAGTGAAGTGGACCCGGTCCGGATGAGGCCGCATCCCCACGAGTTCAAACTCTACTTTGATATCTAGTTACCAGTGGCTAGTGGCTAGTGACCAGTGGCTGGTGGCTGGTGCCCGGTACGGCTGGGCGAAAGTCCGAAATCAGTTTGGGTGGGCACCAGAAGAAGTGCCCACCCTACCTTGAATCCCCGCGACGAACAGTGTTTCGTAGGGTGGGCACAGGGCTTTATCGTGCCCACCAGGAATGGCCGACGATTTCTGCCGTGTGTACTGGTAACCTCCACGGATCAGCGGTTTTCCGGCCTTGAAAAGGCTGAGTGAGAGCGAAGTCCCCTCCCCCGCCCCACCAGACCTTCCATCTTTTCTCCCATCCCATTTTCCTTGATCTGAGCGGGAGGTTTATTGTAGCCTGACCTCCGCGCAAGCTGGTGGTTCGTCTCCTGCGACTTCCTTCGAGCACATCCCGGCCAGCATGAGTTCCTGTCGTTTCTTTCAAGCCAATAGCTGATTGCTTTCAAGGAAGGGAGAAAAGAAATGCCGGATCAGCAATTCCCCAGGTCAGTCGAAGACCTGTCGCAAGCCGAGCTGGTGCGATGGGTGATGGACGGTTTCCGGCGCACCTTGATCCATTACGGGTGCTGGTTCCGGGAGGTGGACTACCAGCTTGGGATCGACCGGGCGGCAGCGGTTGAGTCGGAGGCCGGCGAAGCCTCCTGGGGCATCATCCTCAAGCGCATGTCCGGCATTTTCGGGTTCGAGATCGAGGATGGCGTTCCCAAGAGCCTGAAACAACTACCGAAGGAGGAGCTGTTAAAGGTGGCGGATGCCGTTTCGGTCAACTGGCTGGCCAACGATGGAGTGTGGTTCCAGGCCGTCGAAAAGCGCTTCGGGATGGACACCGCCAAACGGTGCAATGACACTTGCTGGTCGCGCTTCTCGCCCTACGAGGCCCTGCGCATAAAGGAACTATTGGGACTTCCGCAGGCGCCAGGGCTGGAGGGCCTGAAAAGCGCCCTGGGCTTTCGGATGTACGCGCGCATCAATCGGCAGTCCATTCATGATGTGGACGAAAATTCGTTCATCTTCCGCATGGACGACTGCCGGGTGCAGTCAGCCCGCAAACGCCGCGGCTTGCCGGATTACCCGTGCAAATCCGCCGGAATGGTGGAATATCCATTTTTCGCCTGGGCCATTGATCCCCGCATCGAAACCGAATGTGTCGGCTGCCCCCCCGAAGCCCATCCTGATGAATGGTATTGTGCGTGGAAGTTTCGTCTGACTCCGTAAACGTACGGGATGAATTGCCCTGAACCGAGAAAATGCAGGTATTCGGTTGCCTATTGGCACTCGACCAACGCTCTAATAATCACCTTGACAAAATCTGAAATTCTCATAGGGTAACGGTCGAGTTATGTCAGGCGCAAGCCACCCAGGCTCGTTGAGTCGGGGTGGCTTTTTTTATGGGGTGAAGCATGCTCATGGTCATGATTGATAACTACGATTCCTTTACGCACAACCTGGTCCAGCTCTTCTATGAATTTGACCTGGAGGTCCAGGTCTACCGAAACGATCAGATTGCACTCTCGAAGGTAGAGCTTTTGCAGCCGGACTGGATTTGTATCTCACCCGGGCCCAAAGATCCGGCTCATTCAGGGATCAGCAAGGACGTGATCCGCCGATTTGCGCCTACCATCCCGATTCTGGGCGTTTGCCTGGGCATGCAAGCCATCAACGAGGTCTTCGACGGCATCACCGTCAGGGCCCCGGAACCCGTTCATGGCAAATGTTCAAGGATTGAACACAATGGTTACGGGATCTTTTCCGGACTTCCTTCCCCGCTTCGGGTGGCACGCTATCATTCCCTGCAAATTATCATGAGATCGCCCTGCCTGCGGCCCTTGGCATATGCCCAAGATCATGTGGTCATGGGGATTCAGCACGAGTGTTGGCCGCTATGCGGAGTTCAGTTCCATCCGGAATCGTTTCTCAGCGAATACGGATACCAGTTGGCAGCGAATTTTCTTGCCCTTCAACCAAAATGGCGAGCACCCGCAGACCATCCGCATGGCAACCTGGATTGTTTCCCCAGAATCGGCCCCGCGGGATCGAATAACTCAGCTTTCCTCTCGAACATAATCCCCGGCGGTAGGATTATCGATGAATGAGCTCAGTTTCTTACTTCCTCGGCAACCCATGCGCCTGGCCATCCAACTGCTGGCTCAGAGCGGCATGGATGATGCCGGTTTTTTGGATGCAGTTCAGAGTCTGGCATTCGAGCCCTTCAGCGCCGTGCTTTTGAGCGGAGGGCACCTGGACTGCGCTCGGTATTCAATTGCCGGATGGGACCCCTTCCTGGTGTTTAAGAGCAAGGGCCGGGTGGTGGAGGTTTCCGCTCGAGGCGGCGCCGCAACACTCGAGGGAGCGCCCCTGGACATTCTTGACGAGATCTTTGCGTTGTTGCACCCGGGTTTTCCTTTAGGCCCCCACCCTTTTGCCGGTGGCGCCATGGGCTATTTTGCTTATGATCTTAAGAACCAGATCGAGAATTTGCCCCAGACCGCCCAAGATGACTTGAACCTGCCGGATGTTCTGCTCTTTTTTCCACGTCGGATGATTATTCACGATCGCCACAATGGAAGCCTTCATGGACTTGTTCTGGTCAATAAGCAAGACCTTTCGCCGGCCGCAGAAGAGATTGCCGTCCCACAGGGAAAACCGGGCTTCAGGTCGCCGAGCCTTCGCCTCGGGCCTTTGCAGAGCAATTTCACGCGAGAGCGCTATCTGGATTCCATCCGACGGGTTCGACGCTATATCCGCGACGGAGACGTGTATCAGGTGAATCTGTCGCAACGTTTTCAGTTTCCTTTTCATGGAAACCCCTTCGGACTCTGGGAACGCCTTTATGAGATGAACCCAAGCCCTTTTTACGGCTTTATCCAAGGGGGTGATCATCAGGTGCTTTCCACGTCCATGGAACGTTTTCTCTTTCGGCGGGGTTCTTACATTGAAACGCGGCCCATCAAGGGAACCCGTCCTCGAGGCAAGACCCCCGAAGACGACGAACGATTGCGTCTCGAGCTTGCAGCCAGCCCCAAGGACGATGCTGAACTCTCCATGATTGTGGATTTGCTGCGAAACGATCTGGGTCGAATGTGTCGTCCGAGAACGATCAGGGTTGCTGACCATAAGCGGCTTGAATCCTATCAAAATGTTCATCATTTGATCTCCATCGTGACGGGCGAGTTGCAGGAGAATGCCACTTATGGCAAAATCCTGAGAGCAACGTTTCCCGGGGGTTCCATCACCGGCTGTCCAAAGATTCGCGCCATGGAAATCATCGACGAACTGGAACCGAACGTTCGACATGTGTATACAGGCGCCATTGGCTATCTGGGATGGCATGGAAATATGGACCTGAATGTAGCCATCCGGACTGCCCTGGTGCATCGAGAGCTATGCTATTTTTCCGTGGGCGGCGGGATTGTCCATGATTCCAACGAGGAAGACGAATATGAGGAGACTCTGCACAAAGCGCGCACTCTGTTCGACGTGATGGAAAGACTGGAGAACTTCCGTGATGTGTGATGCCCATGAAACAAACGAAATGGTCTATCTTAACGGCCGGCTTCTTCCTCTCGAAAAAGCTCGCATCTCGCCTCTCGATCGGGGCTTCCTTTACGGTGATGGCATCTTTACGACGATGCGTGCGGAGCAGGGTCATGTTCTTTACCTGAGGGATCACCTGGAGCGACTGAAAGAGTCCCTGGCAGAATTGAGGCTGCCGCTCCCGTTAACGGTCGATTGGGAAGCGATCCTGGCGGACTTGTTGCGAGAAAATCGCCTGGAAGATCAGGTTGCTTCCGCAAAGATCGTCGTAACCAGGGGGCCGTCAGCGGTGCTTGGTCTGCCGGATACCCCGGGAGCCCACGGTAATGGTTTATGTCCGCAAGTATGAGCCACCGCAACCAGCCACCTACGGAACCGGATATCGCTTGCACATTTTTCGGGATGGTTTTTCGCCACCGCTTTCTCGATGGAAATCCCTGAATTATCTCACTTGCCTGATGGCGCGGCAGGCTGCCCTGGACGCGGGCGCCGATGAGGCCGTTATTGCTCGACTTTAA
This sequence comes from uncultured delta proteobacterium, assembly GCA_963808625.1. Lineage (GTDB taxonomy): Bacteria > Desulfobacterota > Syntrophobacteria > Syntrophobacterales > Syntrophobacteraceae > JADGQM01. The sequence continues at coordinate 9,618 of CAWEHK010000039.1, read as the reverse complement.
AGGAAGGCTTACCGAGACTGCTGCAGGTTCTCTGCTCCTTAGGACCCATGGGGAATGGTGGACGCCTCACAGTGCTTATCAACTTCCCGGCATCACTCTTCGGCACGTCATGAAGATACTGGAGGAGAGGGGTCCCAAGGTGGAGAGACGCTCCGCTGATGTCGCCGGGCTTTTTTCGGCCGAGACCGTCTGGGTGCTCAACTCCTTGATCGGTGTTATGCCGGTTTCACAAGTTGATCAGCGGGCTGTGGCAGAACCTTCTCCGGAAGAAGCAGCCGGGCTGAGGGCGGAATTCTTTGCGCGGGGGAGGTAGTTGCCGGTTTAAGAATTCCCATTGCATCACCGCAGAAACGCAGACAAGACAATAAATCCGAGCGAAATCTTGAAACAATGTCCATAGGTTGGACGTTAGCAGTGCATAGAAGAGAACTCTTATTTTTTTCTCTTCTCTGCGACCTCTGCGTCTCTGCGGTAAATGAGTTTTTGGAAATCTGCCGTCACCGAGACGATTAGGGAGATGTGCGAATATGCGAATCGGAAATATCTTTTCACATGTTCCGGATGACCTTCCGGATGAACTGTTTGAAGATATTGTGGTGGCGGGTGCCGTGAAAATCGAGCGGATCATCTCCGAAGCTCATTCGTCTCCGCCCGGGTTTCTGTACGATCAGGATCGCAGCGAATGGGTGCTCGTGCTCAGGGGAAGCGCCGGGCTGCGGTTTGAGGGTTCTGATGAGGTTGCGGTCATGAAGCCCGGCGATTGGATCAATATTCCTGCCCATAAGAAGCACCGTGTGGAATGGACCGATCCCATCGAGAAAACGATCTGGCTTGCGGTTCACTATTGATTGGTTTGGGGGCGGATCAGGGTTTGAGCTTGTGGATGCTTCCAACATTTAGGTCCACGGCTCCAAACTCACTTTCCGCTGGCCCGTTCAAGAGATAAGCCCGATCCATGTCGAGATTCCGACCGAAGGACTGTTGCCAAACCGATGAAATGGCGGCCCCTCTTGGCTTGCAGACCATATGATCAGAACATGGTGAGCTTCTGAGACACACTCTAATGCGGTTTTCTCCCACAGCCTCCGACACGGCCATGTCTTCACCACTTGTGTGTAGGAAGCAGAACACCGAGGCTGTCGCAAGCGTTCGTTTAGATTGTTGGCAACCCCAACCTTAAAGCGGTTCGGGTCGTGCTCTGAGTCCAAGCGCAACAGATAGAAGACTCCAATATTGTGTGGCGGCACAGTCTGTGCCCTCATGGCATTCCTCGGTCTTACCCGCGCCACACGAATTCTTAATACGTTGGTCGTCACTGCGAATGCACCAGAGCGGCTATGCCTTAATTAGAGTTCCTCGCATAAGGATGCGCAAATACCCCTTATCAAGGCCGGAGTCTCCCCCGCCAAACCACATCTTCAATCGGAGTTGCGGCCCCTTCGACACTTCAATCCCCTGCGCAAAGTAGTGTTCTCCCGCAATCCGCCCGCAGCTTGGCAAGATGGATGCCGTCTGAAAAATCTCGTGTTCGTCGTCCCGGAGGGTCAATCTTAGCACGAAAGACTTCCCTCCGTACGTAGCCAGTTTGTCATCGGAAATCTCGTACGTCCATTCGATATCCTTTATCAGAAGCGAACGTCCTTCGGGAATGAACTCAGGCATGCCACCGGAAAATATCTTCAGCCCACCATCACTTGTCATTTGAATTAGTGCATTCGGATTCGATAGGTTCGGTTCGCCTACGACTACCAGCATTACTGTCTTGCTCATGAGTTATCTCCTTATCGAACATGACTGATTTGACTGCCCACAGGTCATCTTTAAATGAAAGAATGTGATGTCCAACAATTCATTGAATCTTTTCCTTTCAATGCCAGGAAGTCTTGATATTGTCAATATCAAAATGAATTTATCTTGACTACAAATTTTCGAGATCCTTCTTGGCGGACTTAATGTATCTTCCAAAGTCACGATCCTTCTTTCTCTTCTCGACATATGACATTTGGTAGAACTCAGACTCTTCCCTGAGCTTGATGTAATTGTCATAGTGCTCCTGACTGAGAGCGCCTGAATTTACCGCCTCAAGTACAGCGCAGCCAGGCTCGCCTGTATGACTGCAATTCCTGTAGCGGCAACCAGAGGCGAACCCGATGATGTCGGAAAAGCTACCGCCTATCCCGCTTTCGGCCCCCAGGATTCCGAACTCACGCATACCCGGGTTATCGATGACCAAGGCGCCACCCTCGAGGAGGATCAATTCCCGGCGGACGGTCGTATGCCTTCCCTCGCCCGTACCGCTGACGCCCTTTGTCTGGAGCCTTTCTCGGCCGATCAGTTGGTTGATGATTGTGCTCTTCCCCACCCCCGATGATCCGACAAAGCAATACGTCTTTGAGGGCAGCAGCGTCCGTTTAAGGTCGTCAATGCCCTCTCGCGTGACGTTGCTCAAGGTCAGCACCGGCGCCGTAACACCCGCAGCGCGGATCTCCGCCAACTGGGACGCTAGAACTTCCGGCTCAACCAAGTCCGTCTTAGTAAGCAGGACACAAGGATCTGCCCCACCATCCCTCACCATGACGAGATAACGCTCCAGTCGCTTGAGGTTGAAGTCATAGTGGCATGACTGAACGATAATCACGTAATCCACGTTAGCCGCGATCATCTGATATTCGACGGAGTCTCCCGCTGACTTTCTGCGCAGAGCAGTCCTTCGCTCCAGAAGCATGTGGACCAACCCAAAATCGTCAGTCGGGTGTTTTTCTACACACACCCAGTCCCCTACACACGGGAGTTCCTGCGACAGGTGGTGTCGGTATAGATAACTGCCTGCCAACTTTGCCCGAAAGGTTCCGGTTTGATCCATGACCAATAACAAGTCACGATCGACCGCAGCAACCCGAGCAATAGTATCCGCAGGCCCGCATTCTGCCCTTTCTTCGAACCACTCATTCCAGCCCAGTCGAGCCAGATCAATGTGTCGGCTTGCCATTCGTCACCTGTTGTCTCGGAAGCAACTTTCTCGGCGGATAACGGAAAGCTAACCGGGAGGCGGGCGTCCTTTCCCGCCGATCCGGTTCCGCGCCTTGTTCGCTTCACCGATACACTTCCTTTCTATGGCCAACTTTTACGACCGATACCGTAAGCTCTTTGTCCTGAATAGAGCAGACGATTCTGTAGTGACCCTGACGCACACGGTATCTTTCTTGCCCTGTGAGTTTTTCGTGCCCCGGTGGTCTCGGATCGTTGGCGAGTGTCTCCATGCGACGGAGAATCTTCTGGAGGTCTTTCTTTGGTATGGCGCTGAAATCTTTCTCAACAGATTCTTTGAAATAGACCTTATATTCGGCCATCCTTCTTCAGCCTCTTGATCATTTCGTCATAGCTGATCAACGGCTCCCCAGCTCTCTCTTCAAATGCAGTGATGTCCTCCGCGTCCTCGGCGAGGGCTTCTCTTACGGCATCATTGACGAGGTCTGAGACCGACCGAGATGTTTCGACAGCTTTTAGCCTCAATGCCTTATGTAGGTCGGGGTCCAAATAAACCGTTGCTCGTCGTGTTGCTGTTCCCATGATGTCACCTCCCTAATGGCTAAGTTACTATAGCACCATAGCTACATGACGTCAAACGGTCGCCCTTTATTGAAAGCGAACGGCCGGGGTAAGAGGTGCGCAGGTCCTCTTGGCGCATCCTTGTTCACCCAAATGTTAGGTGGCCATCAGTCGCCGAAAAAACGCGTCTTGATCTCGCGGCATAGCCCGCTCAATTCGGGAAAAATCGACGATTCGCTGATTCCTGATATTGCCAGCTCTGTTCGGACTGCAGGGATATGGGTGCTCGTGACCACTATCCTCCTCAGGCAGGGACTTTCTTTTCCACTTCGGCTCGCCAGTCGATCCAAGGCATCCGGCTCGTTGCCGTGAATGGTGAAAACGCCACGTTGCGCGGCTATTCGCTGATTAGAGTGACTCGGCGTAATGGCGAGAGGCAACTCCCCTTTCAGTGCTTGTTCGCGGCGCAGTGGGGCGTGTTCCTTGGCTCGCGGGTCGTCCGCTGGAAAGAGCACATACTCACCAAAGGTCTGAAGATTTAGCCACCAGGGATTAATTGCCCATATTGCGGCGTCGACGTCGCCTGCATTGTCCCTAATGGCGAAGTAGAGGGCTATCAAGGAGCTTTCTGTCCAGTCTAATAGCCGCGTCGGCAGCCCGTTGTGCTGCATCAGGAAGAACCACTCCCAATCCGTTTCTGGTATACGTTCGAGATAGGTCGGCGCTCGAACCTTGAAGATCTCCAGAAGTGTTGCCTCATTGTAGAATTCATCGCCAATACCGCCTCCCACGACGTCAGGTCGGTACCAGCCTGGCTTCAATGACCAGGAGGCATTATCGTGGCCGCGGAACCATGATTGTAAGTACCAGTCAGCTCCCTTCGGCGTCCATTCGTCAACAAGCTGCCCAGTAACCTTAACGAAACCTGCCAAACTTTTGATCTGCATCAGTCACGTGCTCCGATCACATCTAGTGCGGCGATGACCCGTGGCACGACGCTTGCGGGGCCGAAGGCGGCGCCAACGACCCTCTTAACCGGCGCCCTGCAAGCGGGCCAGGCGCTTGCAGGGCGTCCGTGTTGAAGCGGATGTTAGGCTCTCCTCCTATCTATCGTATATCCGCATCCACGTCCGCTACGGACGCTCAACGGCGAAAGACGAGGGCCTTTGTGTAGCCGTCTTCGTTCTTGTACTCGCCGCTGAGCTGTTGCCCATCTGCTGAGACTTTGCCGAACGCCGAACGCCGAACGGGGTCGCCGAACCGAACGCCGAACGCGAACGGGCCCCGAACGCCGAACGGGGTCGGACCAAGCTATCATATGGCAATTACATCATAAACGCGCCATGGAAGGCTTTTTTCATAGCTTAGCGCTTACATTTCGCACATCCCGGCTGCAATTTTTTAATTTAGTTGAGATGGGGGGTTGGCAGAGGGTAGGGGTGTCTTTCAGTCAAGGGAACCTGAAGACAGTGCAAACTTTGAATAGGTTGCGCAATTATCCACCGCTGCAGATGGATATGGTCTAACTTTTTGCTTGCGTTCAGCATCTGGGTAGTGTATCCAATGGGTGATGGAAACGATTTTAAGGTACAGAAGCCGTGGACTTAGCGCCCTTCGGGCGGACTTTTGATCCCGGTGTATTGCATAGTCTCCCGGTTACAGCCAGGACACCCAATAACAGGCATAACTACTTCTCTTCCCTCAAACTCGGCAAAGCCAAGCTCGAAATCGATGATCGCCTCGTTGACCCACACTTCACACCCGCACAGGGAACAGCGATAATTGTACTCCTCCGGAGGGGGGCCAAAGGGAATATCCTCCCCATCCTGAAGTTCCATCTCTGTTCTTAGCGATTCTTTCGTATTTGCCCGCTTTGAGGTTTTCCCACTCATCGTAGATCGTCCCGTACTTGGGGTGCCATATCTTCCAGAGATCCATCTCCCGACCACAGAATCTGCAAATCAGCGGATCTCGACCGCTCATCTCCTGGAACCTTTCACGATACTTCTTGGATGCAACCACCTCATAAGTACCCTTGATAACTCGCCCTACCCTACGTAATCCTTCCCTAATCACCTCCACCCATTTCTTGAAGGTCTTCGTTGCTTGCAGACCATAGTAGCGGAGCCGCTGAAATCCTTTCGGAAAAATATGTTGAACCATCCGTCCAATGAAGGTCATCACGTTGACCGTGACCACTTCTTTTTTCTTTGTCTGGTGATCCTTGTACCAGTACGTCACTTCCTGACCGGTGTAGCCCATGATCCGTCTTACGGCTATCGGAGGAGAGGCAACATATTTGGCCAGGTATTTGGCCAAGCCTCGGCATTGCTCTGGAACTTTTCCTTTGGTCACATGGGCAACAAGTCCTCTCGGGTACTTCTTCCAGAGAGCATCAATCAAGGACCTCATCTCCGTCGTTGGAACCATCTCCTTAAGCATCTTAAAGAGATGATATTGCCACTTCTTGTGGATGATCTCATACGGAAAATACCCCAACTCCACCCACTTACCCGTCTCTTCGTTGCCCCCTCCACTGCTCATGATAATGTGAAGATGCGGATTATAGTGCCCAGACCGACCATGAGTTTGCACCACACCGATCGCTCCAATCTTCACCTGCTGCCTCACCGCGCAGCTCACCACATCTTCAAGGCACTCATACCCACAACGCATCAGTGCCGACAAGAGCTTCCCCTCATGCCGATCTCGATAGAAGATAATCCGTTGTTGCTCAGGAACCGTCAGGATCATATGACGGTATCTCACTCCAGGCTGCAATACACGGCTGACCTGCGCCACAAAATCATCCGTGTATCCTTTGCAACACGACAAACAAAAGCAACTCTTACAGGTAAAGGCAATCCGCCGCATATCCTTCCCGCAACAGGTGCACAGGTATTCGCTGTATCCTCCCGCTTCCTTTCCACAACCCAACATCTTTTGCACCACCTCTTCGTAATACCCTCCAGCATACGGCGGATGGCGCTCTTTGAACTCGATCCAATGTTCCTCGAATATCTGACGGAAGATGTTCCGATCAATCGCTTCTACCCTCTCCCCCTACTCTCGGTCCACCTACCTTTCTATCATGACTCAATTGATTTCATTGAGGAAAAATGCAAATTCCTATACTATTCAATTACCCGGGAAGATATCTCTTTCATCCGCGGACTGATCGAAGCCAATCCGGATGACAACAGGACTGCCCTTTCCCGCCGGATATGCAGAGCCTGGGCTTGGGTGCAACCCAACGGATATCTCAAGGATATGATTTGTCGGGGACTCCTTGTACGGCTGGAGTCTGAAGGCTATATCGCGCTGCCCCCAAGACAGGGAGTTCCCAGGAGACTCGATTCATATCGCAAGCAGCCGGCGCCTGTCGAAGTCGATCAGACATTACTCCAAACCGACTTGAGGGTCCTTGGGCCTCTCGTCTTTCGCCAGGTGAGGCGCACCGAACTGGAAAGACTGCATGACGGACTGCTTGCCCAGTTTCATTACCTGGGCTACGTGCAGCCGGTGGGAGAGCATCTCAAGTACGTCGTTTTTGCCCATGAGCGCCCCATTGCCTGCCTCACATGGTCTTCGGCTCCCAGACATATCGGATGCAGGGACCGCTTTATCGGATGGAGTGTTGAGCAACGTTTAAGGAACTTGCATCTTCTCGCCTACAACAGCCGTTTTCTTATTCTCCCCTGGGTGAGGGTCCGACATCTGGCCTCTTACCTGCTGGCACAATGCTCCAGGATCATTTCCCGCGACTGGCAGGCTCTCTACAGCCATCCTGTCTATTGGCTTGAGACCTTTGTCGATACCGAGCACTTCAAGGGGACTTGCTATCGGGCTGCCAATTGGGTCTGTCTGGGCACGACCACCGGGAGGGGCAAAAACGACCACACCCACAGGCCCAATCGATCCCTTAAGACCGTCTGGGGCTATGCTCTCTGTCGCACCTTCGGTCTGAAGTTGTGTCATGCTTAAGAAAGAGGGCCAATGCGTTTATGGTTTCGGCAACGAGCCCATGGTTGGCAGATGGCCCCCAGGCGACCGCGAAAACCATGTCCTCAAGCTTAAAATTGATTTTCAGCAACGCGAAGTCTGGTCTGCTTTTCCAGATTGTCCTCATCGGATGAACCTGTCGCTATGTTCAGTAATGTCCTCGCATGATGGAATCTTAAGGCATGACTGAACTGATCCAAGCGCACTTCAAACAGGTTAATGTGCTACCAATAGTCAAACATTATATGGGATCCATTGACCTATACAACGTGTTCAACAAATACGTCCCCACATCGAGCAAATGTCTGGTTGAGCACGCTCAAGGCCTCTGTGTGCTGGTTGAGAATATCATATGTAGCAGCAAACCATTGTATAAGGTTGAACAATGGATATCGGGGTATTCTGACGGCTTCGTTGAAAGCCCAATCCATGGGGCTGTCTTCAATGACGATCGGTTGGCAAGAAATCTTTCGGCCCTTTTTGGAGCGGACCGGCATTCATTGATGACGGAACTATCGCTGAACGCCATCAAGGCCCATGAGCTTATGACGGAAGAAATTCACAACGACAGCACCTCGATCACCTTCATGGGCGCATACGAGAAAAACGATCCGGATGCGGTGCAGCCCAAACTCGGACACAACAAGGACCACCGTCCGGATTGCTTGCAAATCGTCTTTGGGTTGAACATAACCGCTGATGGTCATGTTCCGTTGAGTTTCAATCTTTTCGATGGCAACACCAATGATGATGTCACACATAAACCCAACTGGAGCGCACTGCGTTCACTACTCCAGCGGGAAGACTTCATCTATGTGGCGGACTGTAAACTGTGCAGCAAAGACAACTTGGTTCATATTGACAGAAACAACGGATACTTCATCACTCTGGTTCCCAAAGATCGAAAGGAAGTGAAGAAGTTTTATGATCGTGTGAAAAGCGAACCAATCCCGTGGGAGAGAGCCTTTGAGGTGGAGGACTCTCGCAAGAAAGGTTAATTTATTGCGTATAGAACCTACGAAGACAAGAGAACAAAAGAGGGTTACCGTATTATTTGGGTCCACAGCAGTGGTAAAGAAAAAGATGACAGAACAAGGAGGGAGAAGAAGATAGCAAAGGTCCTCAGTGGTCTTGAAGAGCTATCTGGAAAGCTCAACCGGTACCATCTCAAAACGAAAAACGAAATCAAAGCTGCAGCAGAGAAGATTTATCAGGATGTTAAAAATTTAATCCATGTGAAGATAGTGACGGATCGCAAGCAAGTGAAACTAAAGCTATCTCCTGGAAGACCGGGAGTCCGCACTAGATACGAATACAAATGGGAGTTCCGACACAGACTTGAATGGAGAGTCAATCAGCAGGCGGTAGAAGCTGTTTCAAAGACCGATGGGATATTTCCTCTTATTACCAATACCTCCCTGACAACTTCAGATGTATTAGATGTCTATAAACGGCAACCTTTCCTTGAGAAGCGTATCTACACTCAGAAGTCCGTCTTGGAGATTGCTCCGGTCTATCTGAAAAAAACGCACCGGATCGAAGCTATCATGTTTTTGTATTTTGTGGCTCTGATGATCATAACCCTTATGGAGCGCAATATTCGATCGAATATGGCCAAAGAGAAGATAGAAAAGATTCCTATCCTGCCTCAGGGGATGAATTCCCGAAGACCCACTTGGGACAATATCCGCTATTTCTTCCGGAATGTCCATTTAACTGAAATTGTAATAGCAGGAGTATCCATAAGGACAGAGGTGATGGGAGTCACGGCCATGCATAAGAAAATCACCCGGCTTTTGGAAGTTCCCAGCAGTGCTTATGAATGTCTCCAATGGGATTGGTGGCGGTGGACAGGCACATAAGATCGTGATAACTTCCCCGAGTGTGTGAGCCTATTTTTCGCCCGGCAAAACAGAGCGCAGGGGCGTACCTTAACCAAACTCTGTGTCCCGAGTGCAGGTTCTGTCTCTGCTCGGTCGTTGCGCCTGGAAAACATCCCCATCCCGAGGTGCCCTAGGGCGCCCGATGTGCTCTTGAGTAAAATTCTGGATATTGCGCTCTGGATGT
>CAWEHK010000038.1:0-88824 GCA_963808625.1 uncultured delta proteobacterium | reverse complement strand
GTGGTTTCGAGGACCGGCAAGTTGAATTCCTACCCGTGGGTTTTACGCCCCGCCCGACACAAGGCCGGAACTTGCCGTGGTAATTTACGACCGGTTCTAATCGGCTTGGGGATGACAGTATGGTGGATAGGGACTTGGGACATCACCATTACACCCCATCATATGCGGCCCCCGATGGTTTAATTACCCGCTCCAGCGCAACCGGAAGTCGCCAGTGTCATCAGCAAAAGAGCAACTGCAACCACCTTTAGCCTGTTCATGACCTCATCCTCTCCCTGCAATGGTTGCCTCCTGCAAATGTTTCTCCGTAAGTGAGGAGGTCTCCAATGGACATGGTGCCCTATGATGTTGTCTCACCCCCCTTCGTGCAGGCAGGTTGAATCGCATCGAGTATGGCCTGCCCAACGAAAGGCTTCCGCAGATAGGCCATAGCCCCAAGGCTCAGGGCCTGTGCTTCCATCCCGGGACGGTCATGGCCGGTTATGAAGATGACGCGAACTGGGGTTCGCGATGCGGTCAGGACCTCCTGCAAGGCAAAGCCGCTCATTCCCGGCAGCTCAATATCGAGGATGAGGCAGCAGGCGCTTTCCACCAATCCGGACTCGAGCAGCTCTTCGGCGGAACCAAAGCCTGTACTCCGATATCCCGCTGATTCGAACAGGAGTCTCAACGAGTCGAGGACCGATTCATCGTCGTCTACGACAAGGACCCTGCACTCATTTCCAGTCATGGGCAATTATTCCGATGAGGTTCTATTCCAGCTAAAATGAGGTTCGCTTGGAGCATGTCCAAAAAGTTGAGCTGATCCACTTTTCGTCATTCCGGCGAAAGCCGGAATCCAGGTTTTTCAAGGATTTCTGGACCCCGGCGTTCGCCGGGGTGACGAGATTGAGGGACTTATGAGACACCCTCTTGGAGGAAGCTCCCGCACCGCTTCAGTCTAGATTAGGTGAGCAGTACGGGTAAATTGTACTTTGGTACAATAGGGGTATTTTGTCGGTCAGGGGGCTAGTCGCGCGGTTTGCCGACACCCAGCTTCTCCGCATGGCGGACCAGGTCGGCCAGCGATTCAGCTTCCATCTTTTCCATAATTCGCCTGCGGTGGGCCTTGATGGTCCGTTCGGTGGTTCCAAGCCGGTAAGCCACCTGCTTATTCAGCATCCCGGAAACGAGGAGGGTGAAAACTTCATACTCCCGGGGTGTCAAGGAGTTGACTCGCTGTTGAATCTCTCGCAACTTGTCTCTTTCCCGTCTTGTCTGCCGATCCTGCTCGATAGCCTGGTGAATCGCGTTGAGAAGATCCTGCTCATCGAACGGTTTCTGGAGAAAGTCCACCGCCCCCGCTTTCATGGCCTGGACGCTGATGGGGACCGTGCCATGTCCGGTAATGAAGATGATCGGGAGGGAAATATCCGCGTTGACCAATTCATGCTGAAGGTCGAGGCCGCTCATTCCGGGCATGCGCACGTCGAGCAGGAGGCAGCCGGACGCTCCAGGATCGGCGCCTCGAGAAAATCCCGGGCCGAGGGAAAGCTCCTGACCTCCAGGCCCGAGCCCCCAGCAGAAACTCCAGGGAATCGCGGAATGAGAAATCATCGTCAACGATAAATACTGTTGGCGGTTTCTCTGTCACGAACCTGACTCTTTTGCTCGTCTTTTCCTCTTGCGCCGCCGGTTTGAACAATCCTGAAGCCCGCCGGCGCGTAGTCTTTCGGAAGATAAGACTCCGGTATCGTCACCTTGTTTCCGTCACGGATCTGCGTGTAATGTGGAGAAAGGATTTCCACCCCGCCCTCGTTGAAGGCTTCCTGGATGTTTTCGTGCAGCTCGGAATAGATCCGCGCCATTTCCTGGGCGTTATCCGTATAGGCGTTCACCTCGTAAGCGACATAAAAGTCATCTAGCGACTGCTGGAGCACGAAGGGAGCCGGTTCGCGCAGCAAACCCGGAGTGCGTTCGGCGGCACTCAGCAGGAGCGCATGGACCTTGCGCCAGGGCGCGTCATAACCGATGGTCACGCCGGTATGGAGGATCAGTCCCTTGTCCCTCGCCCGGGCACTGTAATTGATCACACTATTGTTCAGGATCACGGCGTTGGGAATGACCACTTCCTCATTCTTGATCGTAAGCAGGGTGGTGACTTGAAGGCGGATTTCAGCGACATCCCCGGTGAATTCGGCGATCTTGACCCTGTCGCCAACCCTGAAGACCCTCCTGTAGGTTAAAACCAACCCGGCGATGATGTTGGATATTGCGGATTGGGAGCCAAGGGAAAAGAGCACACCCAGAAAGATGGAGATTCCCTTGAAAGCGGACGAACTGGAACCGGGAATGAAGGGAAAAGCAACCACGGCAAAAAAGGCAACCACCAGAAGGCTGAGGATCTTGTAAGTGGGTTTGGCCCACTCGGGATAGAAGCCCGAGAGCTTGACCGTCCCTTTTTCGACCTCAAGGAAGAAGAATTTCATGATCTTCAGCAGGTATCTCGCGATAATCACCAGGATGACGATAAAGATAAGGTCGGGAACACGAGTGGCGACCGCCCCCGCGATGGCGGCGAGGGGCACCAGGACGTAATCGAGGAGTTCGTTGGCGAGCGGCCGGGTCCACGGGAAAAAGCCCAGCACAAGCTGCACATAGGTGTACCCGACGAGCAGAAGGATAAAAAAACGGATGAACTTCACGGCTCCCAACAATCCGGCCCTGAGATGCTCCGCTCGCACAAGCTCAAAAGACTGAATCTGAACCGAGCGAATGCGTGGATGAACGCGAGTCAGGATTGCTGCGTCGATCTTCCGGTAGAGTCTCTGCAGCAAAACCAGAATGAGGATCAGAGCGACGGTCGCCACAACGGTGTAAAGTGTGCCGGAGATGATGCTCCCCAGGCTGCGTTCCTTGCGGTATGCTTCCATGGCAATGCGCAGTTTCTCCGCGTATTTTGCGGCAAGTTCCTCCTTCGTCAGCCCGACGGCCCCGGCATCCTGAGCGGAAAAGCCGGCAAGCAGAATATTCCGGGCGGAAATCACTGAAATCGGTATGTCGAAGCTGAAAGTTTTCACAGCGCTGATGGGAACACTGAGATCATCGGCAATCCGTTTTATCCTCTCAGACATGCCGTTTGCACGATCTTCGGGCAAATATCCTTCGACTTCCTGGGTGATGGTGAAGAGGATTTGATTACCGAGCATGACAGGATATCCCTGGGGTGCGTTTGTGTGCGATTCCGAAGGGGTGGTGCTTTCCTGCGCCGGACAATCAGGGGCCCCAAGAAACACAAGGAAAACCAACAGTGCAAAAAAGACCCTGGACCTGACCATCACTGCCCCCTGTTAAGACGTTTTCTGGTCCTTCCCCTTTGCTCAAAAGGCTGAAGGCCCAAGCACTGACAAGCACTAACCCAGTGAATCTCGGATATCGACCAAAGAAGCCGCTTCCTGGTCCAGGAGCCAGATCACATCTCCCTGCAAGGGCTTGATTTTCGCTGCCGGCAATTCGGGCCGGGCGCCTTCCAACAAGGCTTTAACCATCTCTGCTTTTTCTCCCCCAGCCACCAGAAAAACGATTCGGCGCGCCCGATTCAAAACCGGGTAAGTCAGGGTGACCCGGCTAACGTTGGGGGTGCCCCCTTTGACGGCTACCACCAGTCTGCTCTCTTCATGCAGTGCCCTTGCCTCGGGGAAAAGGGACGCCGTGTGGCCGTCTGTTCCCATCCCGAGGAAGATGAGATCAAATACGGGAAATTCGCCTTCTCCAAGCTGAAAAAAGCGGGTCAACTCCATTTGGTACTCTTCAGCCGCTTCCTCAGGGGGAAAGTCTCCCCTCACAAAATGAGTGTTCTCCGGTGGCAGGGGAAGATATTGCAGCAAGTCTCTCCAGGCCATACCGAGGTTGCTTTCCGGGTCGCTTGCCGGAACACAGCGTTCATCGACCCAGAACAGATGGGTCTGCGCCCAGGGAACTTCGGTTAGAAACGGGGGACTGGCCAGAAGTCGATGCATCCCGCGCGGTGTTGAACCTCCGGAGAGCGCGACCACAAAGCACCCCTTTTGGTCAACATTTGCCCGAGCGGCGGTTTTGAGTAATTGCGCGGCCCTGAATGCCAGGTCGTCGGGGTCCACGAGCAACGATCGTTTGCGTTTTCGGCATGTGACAACCTCATTGTCTTCTGCTTCGCGACAGTTCAGAACCGCTGCCCGCTGCTCCATGGGCGGTCATCCCCGAGGCCCGGCCAAAGACCTGCAGCGGGAACCGGCCGTTTCAGCTCATAATCTTTGCCGTTCAAACGCTGCTGTTAGCCCAGGAACTTATCGTATTCCGAATGACTTCCTATCCAAAACCAAAGCAGCCCTTCTGGGACCTCGACTGCAAGTGCGCGATAGTGAAGACCCACCCGGATCGCCCGGTCGTCATTCCCGCATGCTCTTAGCAGGAATCCAGGGAATTTGCACAGCCTGGATTCCCGCCAGAAACACGCGGGAATGACCGGTGGCATTCGGACACCCATTTATGCGGGGGCGTACTAAGCGTCCGTGATTCCCGGTGTGCAACGACTCCATTGCCCGTGGCGGTCACGGTGGTCACGGTGCCGCCGACCTCAAGACGCAGGCTGGCGGTGACTTCATCTGCGGTGCCTGAGGACCGATACCCCTTACTGTCCAGGGGCTCGATAACTGGGCGTCTTTTTCGTTGCCTCGTCGACCTCTTCAGGGGTCATCAAGACCGTCGTTTTGATCGTGACGGCTCCACTGGCATTGATCGTAAGGGCAAGCGCCGCCGCGCTGGCGTTGTCCGGAAATTCGATAATGGTGTAAGCATCGGTGTCGCCGAAGGCATAGTAAAAGGCTTCCACAGTGCCGCCCAGCGATTTGACCGCCTTCTCAACAACGGCACGTCGACTGGTGCCCCCCTCTTTGAGAAGCCCTTTAGCGCCTTCGCCAACATAATTGGCTTGAATCAGATACTTTGGCATTCTAGTCTCCTTGTGGGATTGGTGTGCACCTCGTGGAAGGGGCACTAATAAGTGGTGACAGGGTTCCGGCAATTAAGAAACTTTGACTTGTACCGACTCCTGCCCAGCAGCAACACTGTCCCATATTTCTTCGACGATAAGTATCCGCTCAGCTACACTGAGCTTCCTTATCTCTGATGGTGTCAAAGATTGTTCCATCTGTTGTCCACCAATAGAAGTCATCCAACTCAAATTAAGCATCGGTGCCCATTGAAGCGACGGGCACGTTAACGCAAAACTAAGGGGCCCGAGCCACGCCGTCAACGAACTTGCAGGCAAAACATCCAAATGCGCCCGGCGTGGGCTGGGTCCGCTTGAGCGCCAGGTTGGGCAGACCTGATTTAGGCAAGCCAATTCACAACTTGCAGGTCTCGAACGCGGCGAAAATGGGCTTCGTTGTTGGTTACTACAGCCAATCCATGCATAATCGCTGTGGCCGCGATCAAGATGTCGGCATCACTGATCAATTCACCTCGACGGTGAAGATCTGCATATATGGTGGCTGCCTGCACAATTATGGAATCGAGGAGAGGCAACACTCGGCTTGTGGCACACAATTTGTCAAATGCGGCAAGCTGTTTTGCCGCCCCTTTGGCAAGCAGACCACGTAACACTTCATAGCGCGTGATAACGGAGAAGGTGAACAGTCGATGGACTTCCAGGTAAGAGCGTGCTTGTTCAGTGGCCAAGGGATTCTTTCGCATGACTGCAGATAGAATGTCCGTATCAAGCAAGGCCAGTGACAGTGTCGTCATTCGGACGTCCTTTCTCCGAAGAAGTCCTCGCGCCGTCGAGTATGTTGCTCAATGGAATCGATCTGACCTTCGCTGAGATCCTCATAAACCTGGGCTGCCAATGCAAGGATGTCGTCTGGCTTCTCAATTGCTTCCACTACGAGGCGCACCTTTTGGCCCTCCGCGAGATTTATATCGACCGGGGTAAGAGGGCGAAAGCCACCATGTTCATAAACGGCTTCGATTGTCCCTGTTGCCATAGGATTGCTCCTGTCCACTCTGTTTTTGTGTCGAACGACCAATTCTTTGCCAATATAACGAATTTCGAGATATCTGTCCTTGTCTTTGCTCCGCGAGATCATTCCCAATAGGGAGAGGGAGAGACCTTGCGACCCCTCTCCTCCCCCACCACCTGGCATACGGATCACGTACCAACACTGCCCGCTGGAGAATCGTTTCGTGTGTATGATGGCGCCCTTCCTCGTGGGAGACGGCAATTTCGGCTCACGATTCTTGCAACTCAAACGCTGCGTCCGGTCCCCAACTGCCCGGCTGGTAGGGGAACAGCATTTGCGCCCGGCTGCCGCAGGATTCACATTTTTCCAGGATCGGCGAAAGAAACGACCAGCCCAACTCCACCGCATCCTGCCGCAGGAAGAGCATCTGGTCCCCGCGGATGGTATCGATCAGGACTTTTTCGTAGGCGTCCAGCGCCGGCCCGGTGTAGCTTTGACGATAACGAAAATCCATGGTGACCGGCCGCAACTGCAGCAAGGCACCGGGGTTCTTGGTCTGGAAGGTCAGACTGATTTTTTCCTCGGGATAGATACCCAGGGTGAGACGGTTCGCCTGGACCTCTTCCCCAAAGACATTGCGGAAGATGGAATGGGGGACTTCCCGGAACTGGATGCTGATTTCCGAGAGCTTTTCGGCAAGCCTTTTTCCCGAGGTGAGGAAAAAGGGTACGCCCTGCCAGCGCCAGTTATCGACAAAGACTCTCATCGAGGCGAAGGTCGGCGTGAGGGAATCCGGCCGCACCCCGGGCTCCTCACGATACCCCGGGAGCTTCTTGCCATCGACGATCCCCGGTCCATACTGCCCGGAAACCAGGTGATCATAGATGCGGTCCACGGGAAAGGGCCGCAGCGCCTTGAATACCTTGGCCTTTTCGTCCCGAACCCACTCGGTTTCAAAGCGGGGCGGCGCCTCCATGGCGGTCAGGGCAAGCAGTTGCAGCATGTGGTTCTGAAACATATCGCGCAGAACCCCGGCCTCATCATAGTAACCGGCCCGGTTCTCCACCCCCAGGGTTTCCGCCGCCGTGATGGCCACCGACTTGACGTATCTCCGGTTCCAGAGCGGTTCGAAAATGGAATTGGCAAAGCGGAAGATGAGGATGTTCTGCACGGTCTCTTTGGCAAGATAGTGGTCAATGCGATAGATCTGGTGCTCTTCAAAGTATTCACGAAGAGACCGATCCAGCGCGACGGCCGTCTCCAGGTCCCGGCCGAAAGGTTTTTCCACCACCAAACGCGACCATCCGCCGCCATCGCGCTTTTCTGCGGCGAGCCCCGCCTCCCCGAGGTGACGCGCGACAGTCTCATAGAGGATCGGAGGAAGGGCAAGATAAAAGATCCGGTTTCCCCTGGTTTTCCCTGTCTTGTCGAGGTCCTTCAAGTACCCGGCGAGTTTGGCAAAAGAGGCGGCATCGCCATAATCAACGGACTGATAGTAAAGCCGTTGGGCAAAGTCATGCCATGGCGACCGCTTCGAGGGTTCATCGGGCGCAACCCACGCCTCGAGCCTGGCTCGAAATTCCTCATCGTCCATCGCCGTTCGGGCGCATCCGACAATCCGGAGGGAATCAGGCAACGCGCCGTTCCGGTAAAGATTGAAGAGTGCCGGGATGAGCTTTCTCTCAGTCAGGTCCCCGGAAGCACCAAAGATAACAATGGTGCATGGATCAAGGGGCTGAGGAACAAGGCACTGGTGGGCTGGAATCCCGAGGTCCGCAACCTGGCATGGCGCCATCACGGGTTGGGGCTGATCCTGGGCCTTGGCATCATCGGAGCGCACATCCATTCCGTTCATGGGACCTCACTTTCCTGCGTCTTCCCTGGGACCCGCCACCGCATGCCCCCCAAATTCCCGGCGCAGCGCCGCAAGCAGACGATCGGCAAAAGGGTCCCGTTGTCGGGAGCGAAACCGCTGAAAGAGCGAAAGCGCCATCACCGGGACCGGGACCCCTGCCTCGACGGCTTGCTGGACGGTCCAACGGCCC
This sequence comes from uncultured delta proteobacterium, assembly GCA_963808625.1. GTDB lineage: Bacteria > Desulfobacterota > Syntrophobacteria > Syntrophobacterales > Syntrophobacteraceae > JADGQM01. Next base: position 80,801 of record CAWEHK010000038.1, on the reverse strand, counting down.
TCCCCGGAGTCTTCCACATACCCGGAGATTTCATCCAGCTTCGGGTCTTCGGCGAAGGCATTTTCGGCGAGCTCCAGCAGCCACGACCGGACAACGCTTCCACGGTTCCAGAGGTGGGCAATGTCTCGGTAATTCAGGGCTGCCGCATAGGGAGAAGCCTCCAGCAGTTGAAATCCTTCCCCGTAAGCCTGCATCATGCCATATTCGATGCCGTTGTGAACCATTTTGACAAAATGCCCGGCGCCGGCAGGACCGCAGTAGAGATAACCTTCGGGAGGGGCGAGGGTCTCGAAAACGCTCAGCAGTTTCTCATAGATCGCCTTGTCGCCACCAATCATGAGGCAATACCCGACCTTGAGGCCCCAGATGCCGCCGCTTACCCCCGCATCGAGAAAGTGAATGCCCCGTTCCGCAAGGGCTTTGCTGCGGCGCACATCATCCTTGTAATAGGTGTTGCCGCCATCGATGACGACATCTTCCGGCGCCAGAAGGTCTCTCAACTGATCGAGGTGCTCATCGATGATCTCCCCCGCCGGGAGCATCATCCACACGACGCGAGGCGGGATGAGCTGCGCGACGACTTGAGGGAGCGAGTAAGCCGCACTCGCCCCCTCCTGCACCAACTGCTCGGTCTTGTCGGGAGAACGGTTAAGGGCCACCACCTGGTGACCGCCCCCGAGCAGCCGTCGGGCCATATTCATGCCCATGCGTCCCAATCCGACCATGGCCAGTTTCATGGTTACTCCTCCTCGTTCCTCTGCCTTTTAAGATTCGGAGCTTCTCCTGAGGGCGCTCTTCTCTCTGGAGGGGACTTGAAGAATTGTCCTGATGACGCCAAGAGCCCTCAACCCTTTGCCGGCGGAACCTCCTGCAAAAGCCCCTGACCGTCATTCCGGCGGAAGCCGGAATCCAGATTTCTCAACGAATTCTCGACCCGGGCTTTCGCCGGGGTGACGGGATTTGAGAGCTCAACAAGAGCCTCGGGGGATAATTATAATTGATTTAAGGTGACCCTCTATGGGCTGCCTCGGACCCCTCTCCTAAAGTAGCGCTGCCTTGAGTGGTTGTCAAAGCGGTCGTGCATCTTCGTGCCTCCTTCCGTTTGGGTTGCGCCGCGAGCACCGCTTTCACCGAAGATTGGCAGAAATTGAATCTTGAAGACTCATCGGATGACACCGCCGGGTTAGCAGAGGAGAGAAACCTGGACTTTTCAGTTTCTTGGTAAACCGTGGTTGCCAAGACGAAAAGTGACAATCATTCAGAGGAGGAAAGCACCGGACCCGGAAGCCTCTTTATCTTTGGACGGGAGGCATGGAACTTCCCAGAGCAGGGGAAGTTGGTGATATGAAAATGGTATCGCATCGATGATCCACATAGGCCGCTGCGGAAGGATGGGGTGGGCCCAAAGAAGGTTGATTCACTTCGCGCCGACCGGCATCAGTCGATCCAGAGGTAATCGGCGTCTTGGACCGTTGTGGATTCCTCTTCGGTTCGGCCGGAAATCTCCGGCAGAATGACCCGGTAGGTAGTGTCGGAGAGTGTTTGCAGATGTTTCGGGATGCCCGGTTTCCACGCGTGGCCGCTTCCGGCAAGAATGACGGCCGTCCGGTGCGGGTGGCTCCTGAGATATTGAACGACGTGCCAGGCCATGGCGGTATCCCAAAGGAGCTGCGCTTCGCAGAAGTTGTTGAAGTTCATGGTGCGGTGACCGTGAAGATCCATGGCACGCTGGATGAATTTCCGGTAATTCTCGTCAACGGCGCAGCTCACCGGCGGCAGTTCCTTTCTCTGCTTGTCACTGAGGGACGCGAAGCCCCCTTCTGCCACCTGCCGGGTGAGTTGCCGTGAAACGTTGAGTCCGATGACGGGTATCTGCTTTTCGCGGGCGAAATGGAAGACGTCCGCATAGAGGGGCCACGGAGCGTTCCAGTTGTCATTATAAACCCTCATAAATGCTGCTTCGGAGATGTTCCCCTGCACCCATTCATCCAACACCTCCTGGCTTTCCCTGCGGAACATCTCCATGCCGATAGCCAGCGGGAGACCGGCTTCATGAAGAGCCCTGATCACGTCCAGTTGGATCTCATGGTGCCTCTTGTCGTCATGCTGTTCTCCTACGAGGACCACCCTTACCGACTTTAAATCGGAGACGGCTTCCTCGAATTTGACGGCCTTCCGGTCAGAGAGTCTGAAGAGAGCCCGGTCTCCCGTCCTTGAAGCCGGCGCACACCGGAATAAACTGCTCGCCAGAACCAGAAGAACCACAAGTACAATTGCAGGAGCGAGGATCGCCGTTCGCTTCATGGTTGGGTCACTCCCTGGGCAAAAAGTGGTGGATCAAAGGGGAGCTCACTGTCGGCCAGACTTTCTTTACCGTCACGTTGCCTTGCTCGACGACCAGGACGCTGTAGGAACCATAGTGGGTGACCTTTCTTGCCAGAGCAACGGCGGCCTCCTGGGAGAAGGCAAGGAGAAGCCCTGCCTTGCGGTTGTTGTCCACACCGGACTTGAGCGCGAGGAAAGCACCATCGGTCGGGGCCTGGTAGACTTTTCCCTCGAGCATGAAATGCCCCCGTGCCACGGTCACGTTTTCGGGAAGGGCATCGAGCAATTCCTTGGACTGGGGAAAGCCGAAAAGGAGGAGGTCTTTCCCTTTCAGTTGAGAAGGGAGAATCTCGTTTTCCTGGAGAATGGGGATGCCCGGTCGACCAAGGCCGGCAAGGAGCATGCGGGCGGCCCCCTCCAGCATTTCCCGGTGACCGCTTGCCATGACGGCGACGAGAGCATCGGATCCCTTGATACTGTTGATATCAGGTGGGATCTCTTCAGGATGAAGGCGCCGGAAGAGATCCACCTCGGGGTCCACCACCAGCCGCAGGGGACGAGATGTCGCCTCGAGGGAAAAGGTTGCCTCCCGGTCCTTGATGGGGATCGAAGCATGGATTCCACCGCCTTCGGTCTCCAGTCGCAGAGGGATGCGCATTTCATAAAACGGTGCCTCCTGCTCGAGGGACCCACGGACCTTCCAGACTTCTCCTTCCTTTATCGCTTCCATTCCGCCGAGCCTCAGAATCGGGGCTCCGGGGCGATCAACCCACTGCCTGAAATAAGCTTGAAAGTCCGTCCGGCTTCGGGCGGCAAAAGCATCGGCAAAGTCACTCCAACTTGTCTCCTGAAATAACCGCTTGCGGTAGACGTCTCGCAGCGCCTGCCAGAACCCATCATCTCCCGTGAGCTTGCGGGCCATGTGAAAGAGCATGGCCCCTTTGCCATAGCCGACCGCTCTGGAGGCCGGGCTGTTTCGCCCCGAGAATTCCCTGAGAGGAAAGTCATCATGGGCAGAGACGAGCGTCGCGTAGTTCCGCAGGATTCTTGCGCGGTATTCCCGAGCTTCCTCGGGGGATGCCCTTTCCATATAAAGATGATCGGCCACATAGGTCGTCAGCCCCTCGGACCAGTTGCCCTTCTCATCGTCGCCAAAGACGCCGTTTCCCCACCAGGAGTGGGCTACCTCGTGGCCCAGACTGGTATCGACAATGAATGGCAGGCGGAGGACCCGGCTTCCCAAAAGGGTATAGGAAGGGAAACCGTAGCCGGTGGGGAAAAAATTCTCAACCACGGCAAACTTCGAGAACGGATAGGGACCGAAAAGATCCTGGTAAAGAGTGATATACCGGTCCACCGCGTTGAGGTATGGTTCCGCCAATTGCTCCGAGCCGGGGAAGTGGTAAAAGAAGGAGGGAATCTTCCCTGCACGGCCCGCCTTCACGGCGTAGGGTCCGCCCGAAAGGGAAACGCCCCGTACGGGTTGCTCGATCTCCCACACGAAAATCAGGCGGTCGCCTGCCAGTCCTCTCCTTGAGGGTTCCCGCCGCGGTGATCGCCTCCATCCCCCTGGGGACGTCTACCCGGATGCGGAATGTGGCAATGCTTCCGGGAAGCCTCGGGTACCATCCGGAAGCGTCCATAAGGAGCAGCCCCTGCTGTCACAATCACGCCGGCGACCCCGTACGTTGGGTCCTCGGAATAGATGGGCTCTTCGGGGATTGGGTCCCGAAAACTTGCTGCGTACCGGATCGTGATCTCCTGGTTTGCCAGGGGTGGCAAAGCACTCTGAGGGACTCGGAGAAGTCCCCTTTCGAACTGATACGGCAGGGGCCTTTCCGAGTGGGTTACGGAATGGATGCGGGCACCAGGGTTGAGAGTGAAGGTGAACGGCTTCGTCCCGTTGCCTCGCACCGTCACGATGTCCGAACCCTCAAGGGACTGGGAGGCCGCGTCGATGCGGACCGCCAGGTCGTGGTGAAAAACGGTCGTCGGATTCCCCAAGCTTCCGTGGAAATCGGCAGGAGCAGGCACCCGCAGGCAAGCAGCCACAAGCTGCAACGAAATAAATCCATAGAATTCCCCACCTGAATCATCCGCCATCAATTCATCGGGACCCGGCTTTGCTGGACGGGATATGCTAACCCCTGACCCCAGCATTGCGGCAACCCCATCCATCCCGCTTACGGGAAGATAAGCATGAAAGCATCTCTTGGGAGATATCCGGCGCCTCCGATAAGAATTTTGCCGATTAGCGCTATTGTTCAGCCAGACGAAGCCAAGGTTGGTTTATGCCGAAACATGCCGAAGCAAAACTCCTCAACCTGTCATTCCCGCAGGGTTTTTAAGCGGGAATCCAGCTTTCAAAGGGTCAAAACCTGGATTCCCGACAGAAGCTTTCGGGAACGACGGTTGATTGCATGCATGGCTGAAGCTCGACGCCAATCGGGAAAATCTTTGTGTAGAAGTTCTTCATCCGATGGCTTGATATTCTTCAGGATGGCTTTAAATTACTTGAACGCTCTTTGGGATCAGTTAGAAACTATCTCAAACCTGGCTTACCCCGTCACCCCGGCGGAAGCCGGGGGCCGGAATCCTCCGGAAAATTTGGATTCCGGCTTTCGCCGGAATGACGATCAACGGGGCTTTGACCATTTTTAGATAGTTCTTTAGTGGCTTGGGTTCTCTACGAAGAAAGGATCGACATGGATTTGAAGGAACTGAAGGAATATTTTGAAAAGGCCTCCGGACACGGTGTTCTCGCCACGGCCAGTGGCGACGGACTCCCAAATCAAGCTGTTTTTGCCCGTCCCCATTTCATGGAAGATGGGACCGTGGCGTTCATCATGCCCCATAAGCTCACGCACAAAAATCTCCAGGAGAATCCCCATGCAGCCTATCTTTTCATGGAGGGAGGTCCCGGCTACAAGGGGAAGAGAGTCTACCTGACAAAGGCGAGAGAAGAGCAGGACACGGAGCTCCTCTATGCCCTGCGCCGCCGGACTTATCCCGCGGAGAAGGGGAAACCGGACGAACCGAGGTTCCTGGTGTTTTTTCGAGTGGACATGACGCTGCCTCTCATTGGCACCGGTATGACAAGCTGAATTCGGACACTTATATATGCGATTCTGTACTTCGTACAGCTCAGCAAAATAAAGTGTTCATTCCCATAGATCGTCATTCCGGCAATCTTCCAGCCGGAATCCACAAAAGCTTCCTGGATACCGGCTAAGAACATGCCGGTATGACGAAGAAGAATACGGGCACTCATTTCTGCGGCGCTGTACTTAGCGGCCTCGAGCTCGAAATTGCGCTCACATTTGGACGGGAGGGCAGGACCCTGCTCAGAGTTGTATTTCCCCACATCGAAGCTGGGTTGCTGGTCAACGCCGCCGCTGATGAGGTGTGGCAGCTCCTCGTCGATACCTCCCGCTGGGTCGAGTGGGGGCCTTCAATCCGTGAGGTCGAAAGCACCGACCGTTTCCTGACGGCGCTTTCTTCCGGCCGGGTGAGGACCGTTCTGGGATTCTCGGTGCCGTTTGCCGTGACTCGTTTCGAACCGGGGAGAACCTGGTCCTGGCGCGTCTTCGGTATTCCGGCGACCACACACACCGTGGAAAGTCTTGGCGCAAACCGCTCGCGCCTGCTTTTCGGGGTGCCGCTGATCGCCTTTCCCTACCTCCTCGTCTGCCTTGTGGCCATGAAACGCATTGACTCGCTCATCGCGCACAGCAAGAGACCCAATGTTCGAATCTACCGCAGAAGAGTTTGACTTAACCATGTTATCACCCGCGAGCAAAATTCTCCATGATTCCCGAAACCGAAGCGCGGCTTTCCCAGAGCACCGCACGCGGAAGAAGAAAGCCTGCACATGAAGAATCGGTACATCTTGACAGCGTCGAGGTTGAGGCTTAGGCTTTTCTCACTATTAGGACAGACCGCAAGATCAACAGAATTTAGACGAGATCACTGTGATTGAATGCCATGACCGACCGCGAGCAGCTTCAACAGCGGCTTATTGAACTCTTTTCCTCCCAAAAACTGGCGGTGCTTTCCACTCAGCACCAGGGGCAACCCTATGCCAGTCTCATCGCTTTCGCCGCCTCGGACGATCTTAAAAAGCTCTATTTCGCGACCCCGAGTGCCACGCGCAAGTTCGCCTACCTCGAGGCGAACCCGAGGGTTGCGCTGCTCATCGACAGCCGTTCGAACGAGGATGCGGACATCCACGGGGCCATCGCGGCAACCGTTCTGGGTTCAGCCGCTGAAGTCCCACCCGATGAGCGGGAGCAGGTTCTGAAAGGCTATCTTGCCAAGCACCCTCACCTGGAAGAGTTCGCCCAATACCCGTCGACAGTCCTGGTTCGGGTGACCGTGGAAACCTACTATGTGGTGAGCAGATTTCAGGAAGTCATGGAGTTGCGCGTCAGCGCATGATGAGATGGACGATCGTTCCTCACGAGATTGACGAAAACCAGCGTCACGCGGTCGGGGGCAAGGGGTTTGCTCTCGCCCGTACGGCAAAGAACGGGTTACGGGTCCCACCGGCCCTTTGCATTACCACGGAAGCCAACGACGAACATTTAGCCGGCGCCGGTCTTCGGTCAACCCAGGCCCGGCGTTTCCTGCGCAGTGAATCGAGCGTATCTTTCAGGACCATCGATGAAGACAGATGTTATCGTAATCGGGGCCGGCGCCTCGGGGCTCATGTGCGCGATGGAGGCGGGGAAGCGGGGCCGGGCGGTGGTGGTCCTCGAACATACCGAAAGAATATGCGGCAAGGTCCGCATCTCCGGGGGAGGTCAGTGCAATTTTAGCAACACGAACGTCCGCCGGGAAAATTACCTGTCCCTTAACCCGCATTTCTGCCAATCTGCATTGTCTCGGTTCACTCCGACGGCGTTCCTCGCCATGCTGGAAAAACATGGAATCCGCTACGATGAGCGCGAGGCAGGCCGCCTGTTCTGTTGTGGGAGCTCCCGGGAAATCATCGACATGCTCAAGGGGGAGTGCGACAGGGCAAGGGTAAGAATCCTGCTGAATTGCAGGGTTTCGGAAATACGAAAGAATGCAGGATTCAGGGTGACAACCAACCGCGGCATCTTTGATGCCGATTCGCTCGTCGTTGCCACCGGCGGCCTGTCCATGCCCAACATGGGTGCAACTCATTTCGGATATGCCCTGGCCAAACAATTCGAAATAGGAGTCACTGCGCTCAGACCCGCCCTCACGCCGCTCAGGTTCAGTGCCGAGGAACAGGCGATCTTTCGCCCCATGGCCGGCGTTTCCATGGATTCGGTGGTGAGTCATGGGGGAGTGAAGTTTCGGGACAATGTCCTCTTTACCCACAAAGGACTCAGCGGCCCGGCCATTCTTCAAATCTCATCCTACTGGGACGGAAGCGGCAGGATTGCTGTCGATCTTCTTCCCGAACTCGACATTCACGGCATCCTCATGGAGAACCATCACAGCAGGATGCTTCTCACCACCTTGCTCGACCGGTTCCTGCCCGGACGTTTTGTGAAGATATGGTGCGAACTCTATTGCCGGTCCAGGCCGCTCACTCAGTACTCCCCGAAAGAGCTCGCTGCCCTTGCCCGCGCTCTCCATGACTGGCAGCTTCAGCCTGCCGGCACCGAGGGCTTCAACAAGGCCGAAGTGACCCTGGGTGGGGTCGATACGAGGGAACTGTCGTCCAAAACCATGGAATCGAAGAAAGTGCCCGGCTTATATTTCCTGGGAGAGCTTATCGACGTCACCGGACACCTTGGCGGATATAATCTCCATTGGGCCTGGGCTTCAGGACATGCGGCGGGTCAGTTTGTCTAATACAGTTGGGTTGATGGTTGATGGTTGATAGTTGATGGTTGATGGAGGGCTTCAGGACATGCGGCGGGTCAGTTTGTCTAATACAGGGCACGCGCATGAGCTTCTAGTCCTGCGGTTTGCCGACACCCGGCTTCCCTGCGTGGCTGTTCTCGGGGGTTAGCGGCAGGGTGAAACAGAAGGTGGCTCCCTGATCGGGATTATTCTCGGCCCAGATCGAGCCCCCATGATCATGGATAATATTTTGGCAGATGGCGAGCCCCATCCCCAACCCTTCGGGTTTGGTCGTGTAAAGGGGTTCAAAAAGCCTGCCTTTACGATCTTCGTCAATGCCCACGCCAAAGTCTCTGACCGAGACCTTCACGCCCTGATCTTCCCGGACCTCGGTCCTGACAACCAGCCGTGGAAAATCCCGCATAACATGACTCATCGCCGCAGCCGCATTCAATGTCAGGTTCAGCAGGACCTGGTGCAACTGGACCGGGTCGCCCCGCACCGCCGGCAGCCCGGGAGCAAGCTCCGTCACGATGGACAACCCCCTCATAATCGAATCGCCGTGCATGAGATCAAGATATTCTTTGATGACGTTGTTCATGTCCAGAATGCTGTGGCGGGGTTTCTGCTTTTTCAATAGAGCCCGAACTCGGCGGATCACCTCGGCAGCCCTGTTTTCATCCCTGATGATCCCTCGAAGGGCTTCGCTTACCTTGCTCAAATTGGGTTCGGCACCGGCAAGGAAACGCTGTGCGGCATTGGCGTAATTGAGGATCGCTGCCAACGGTTGATTGAGTTCGTGGGCAAGAGAACTGGTCAGTTCCCCCATGGCGGCCACCCGCGTGACATGAGAAAGTTCATCCCGGTGTCGCTGGGCCCTGGTTTCGGCTAAATTCCGTTCCGTCACATCCCTGTTGCTTGCCCGGAAACCCTGGAACTGACCATTTGGATCCGTTACCGGCCGGCAGGCGTGGTCAATCCAGCGGACCTCGCCATCACGCGTGAGGATGCGGAACCCTATTTCCTGCGCCTTGAATTCCGTCCGGGTGTCGTCTTTATGTCGATCCCAGATCCGGCGATCCTCCGGAATGATGATCTCGTAGCGAAGAGCGGGGTTATCCAAAAACTCCTGGGGGCTATAGCCGGTAATGCGCTCGCAGGAAGGGGATACATAATTCAGACTCCCATCCGGGGCCGACCAGTACTCCCAGTCATAGGTGTGGTCGGCAACGGTCCGGTAGCGAACTTCCGAGGAAGCCACCGCCTGCTCCGCCCGCCGGCGTTGGCGCAGATTGAAAATGAGTCCGGCGATCAGGAGGGTTTGACTGAAGCCGAAAGATAGAATGCCGACAATGGGCCATCGGTAGGACTCCCAAAGGGAAAATTCTTTGTTGATCACGGTGCTTCCCGGCGGCAGTGCTGCTTCCGGAATTCCCCAGCGTTTGAGTTCACGCCAGTCGAACGCGTAAGGATGGGTGTCCGCGACGGTTAGAGGGATAGCGCCCGGAGACTCGCAGCCGAGGATGCGAAACGCGAGCTCCGCCGCCTTCCGGCCCTGGGCTTCAAAACTGATTTGATGGCCGCCGACGATGCCGTAACCGAGGTAGCTGTCAAAGAGGCCGAAGACCGGGACATTGGTCCCGCGAGAAACCATTGAAAGAACCTCTCTGGGGGCGAATTGCCATCCGGCGCCATCGGCGAAAACCGTAATGAAAAGGACGACGCTGTCGGGGGGAAGGCTGCCCACACGCTCCAGAAGCTGAGGCAGGGCAAGCCCGGCGAGTTCGATGATCTCCAGGTCGGAAGCCTGTCGTTTCAGGGCATTGCGGATCACAGCATATAAGTACTGGTCCGTCTCCGATGCGCCCCCCACGAGGGCGATGCGCCTCGTCGCCGGTTTCAGCGTGCGCAACAGCGGAAGAAGGCTACCAATGTCTTCCTTCAAAATCCCGCCCGTGACCCGTTGCCTTAGCCCTCTCCCTTCCAACTCCTCAGCCTCGCTCTCGAACATGCTGCCCACGACAATGGAGATGCCGGAGAAGGCAGGGCCGCCGTGATTCACAATAAAGTCCACCGCTCTATATTCCGCCGCAACGATGAGGTCCGGTCTTGTGCTCGCATACTTGTCAGCCAGGAACCGGCCCAGGTTTTCCTCGTGGTGAGGCCCCCTGAAGCGGGAGAGGTCCAGGAACTCGGAGAAAATCTGGATGTCATAGGTCGGATTGGCCTTCACGGCCGCGCGGATGGCCTTGTCCGTCAGTTCGTGGGCCGGAAGCCCGTGGTCCTGGCTGTAAAGCACGAGGAGCCGCTTCTGTGACTCCGACGCCCATGCGTCAGGAAGCAGTGGGTGCAGCAAGAAAAGGATCGCGCAAATGACCGGTATGCCGCCAAGCAGTCTTCTTTTTCCCCGCTCCACTATGGTGTTGCATCCTTCGTTTTCGATATTTTCTGCAGAAGCAGTTGCGCATCCCGGTAGGTGGGGTGTTTCTCCACGATTGCACGGAGAGTGCTCACGGCTTCGTCCCTGTCGCCCTTCTGATTCAGGTAAAAGGCAAGAGTGTAGGCGTAGCGCGGATCATCCGGACGCAGGGCGCTCGCTTTGCGGCAAAACCCGAGGGCCTCTTCCAGACGGTCCTTCGCCGTGATGACGCAGAGGTTGTAAGCGGCCTGCGCCATCTGGGGGTCGGTCTTGAGCGCCGCTCTGAGATAGACCTCTGCCTGTTTGAGGTCCTTTTGCTCCGCCTTCAGGAGTCCCATGTTGAAATTCGCCGCCGCGCTGTCGGGAGCAACCGTCAATGCCTTCTGCAAGGCATCGTTGGCCCTGAGGTTTTCTCCCAGGCGAGCGTAGGCGATGGATTCGTTCACCATGGCCAGCACCGCCCGCGGCTCCAGCTTCAGGGCCGTGTCATACGAAGCCACGGCCTGTTTGAAGTCGCCCCGGTTCAGGTAGTAGTTGCCCAGATTATAATAGGACCCCCACTGGTCCGGGCGGGAAAGGAGCGAAGCCAGGAACTCCTCTCTTGCTGCTTCAACCGTTTTCTTCTGAGCCTCATCCAGGGGGAGGTCCTGACGACCGGCAAGAGATGAAGCAGCCCGAACGCGCACCAATCGGTAGTCATCTCCGGCCGCCTCGACAAGGGCCTGAACGGCTTCTTTCGTCGGCACATTCAGCAGGTCTTCGGCGGCGGCCGCACGCACGAGAGGCGCGGGGTCCTTGATGGCCTCGAGCAGGACCGGCACGACTCGCGGGTCCCCGGAAGCCGGCACCATGCGGATGAGCGACGTCGCAAAGACCTCATCGCGGTCTCTACTCGTTATATAGCTCAACATCTCCGGAAGCTTCGACCAGTCCCGTTTGCGCCCGGCGTCAACAAGCGATGCCCGGTGGAGCAGCGGCGCCTGGTAGTCCCGAGAGCGCCACTCCCGGACATGCTTGTCGGCCCAGACCGCATCCTTGTCCGTGTGGCAGAGGTTGCAGGCATTGGGCGACTGGTAGGCAATGGTCGCTGCGGGCGTCGGCGGCAGCATCGAGTGGTCGGTCCGGTTCATCCGCGCAAAGGAGGTCATGGGCATGTGGCAGGAAACGCACTTGTTCCCGGCGCTCCCCTCCTGGTGATGAGTGTGCGCCGGAGCGTCCATCACCTGCTTCTCGTGGCACGGCAGGCACGCGTCGTTGGCCTTGTCGTCGGCTTTGAACCGGTAGCGGCCGCTCGAGGTGTGGCAGGTCACGCAGTTGATTTTCCCGGCCTTCGCACAGGGACTCATCAGCCAGGAAGTGTACGTGTAGTTCTCCCCCAGGTCGCGGCCGTCAGGGTAGAAGTCGGGGTCCTCCAGCGTCGCCAGGTCGAAATGGTCGAAGAAACGATCGCCCGGCGCAAAGGTGGCGGTGACCGGGGACATTTTCGCGTGACAGATCGAGCAGGCAGCGTTCTTCTGCTCGGGGGTGAAATTCCTCCAACTGATGATCTTGATGTCTTCGGGCTTCTGCCCCTTGGGGGCTTCCCGGAAGACCCGGTTGTGTTCCGCCGAAGGGCCGTGGCAAGCCTCGCAGTTGATGCCAGGCTCAGCCCAGGTGGTGTGGTACGTAGTCGGTCTTGAGATCATAGTTCGAGGTGAGCTGGCTCACGTGGCAGCTATAACAGGAGGTGTTGAAGGTGTAGGCCGGGTCCTTCCAGCTGACCTGCTCGCCCGCAGCCCCTCCCGGGAAATGGCGGATGCCGCTGGCCGCCGTGTCGAACCATTCCTTCTTGTGGACATCGTAAGCCACGGGCAGGGTCTGGAGACGGCCCCGGTCAAACGGCGTCAGAAAATAATAGACGTTCTTCCCTCCGAGGACGTGGACGATGGGGTATTTCTTCTTACCACCGGGGCCAACCTCGGACACCCAGCCCTGCCCTTTGCCAACCTCGGCGCGGTAGCGAGCTTTGCCGATGACCACCTCCTTTTGCTGAAGGCTGAGCTGCGTCGCGGCAAATTCGGCCGTGTAAGGCTGCATCGCCAGCCCATGCTTGGAGGTGGACCAGAGTTGGTAGAATTTTTCGTGGCATTCCCGGCAGCTCTGTGAGCCGGCATAGCCCTGCTCTTGCCCCGCTTTTGGCGCGCCGCCGGCCTTGCGGTCTGCAGCCGCGGCCTGCGCTAAGCAAACCACCACGGCTAGACTCGCCGTCAAAAGGATCGCTGTCTTCACCTGCTGTTCCCCTCCCACTTCCTTACCACTTCCTCATGCGCCACAAGTTTTCCCGCTTCAGCCTCCTCTATGCCCTCGAGGATTTGTTCAACTTGCCAGGCGTGCAAATCCAAATAGCAACGGATAGCCTCAGCAGCCAAAAAAGACCGGCTACGGGCGGTTGTCTTCGCCAACTCTTCCAGGCGCTCCTTAATCTCGCGCTCAACGCGAATGGCAATGACCTCTTGCATCATATATCCTCCTGTATTGTATAGTAAACATGACAATACCGAGAATGGAAATGGAACCTTTTTCACTGAAAAAAACGAATATCGAATAACGACCCCTTATTCGCGCAATCGCTCGATCTCGAGGATCGCTTCCGAAAGGTCGCTGCTCAGCTGGCCGAGGGCCCGGCTGTGAGCGGCCGCGAGCGCGTCGTAGCTCTTGTCCGTCACCGATTCACGCGACGTCGTCCGCCCGGTCCTCAGGTCCTTCTCGCTCTTTCCTCGGACCGTCCAGAAGACATCGAGCAGGGCTGCGTCCCCCGGCGCCGACTCGAACCGCAGCACCTCGATCTCGACCCGAAAGTCCGGAGAAGTTATCGGGCCCTGCGGATATCGGAACACGCGCGGCGTCCCCAGCAATTGGGACAGGTTCTCGATGACGACGCGCTGAATGTCGCCCTCGAGTGGTGCCGCCCATCGGTTGAATTCGTCCAGCGCCAGCTGATTCGGGCCGATCCGAACCATAATCTCCGGGCGGTTAACCGCTTCCGGGACCGATACCGGACCGACGGCAACGCTGGTAGAAGAGACTGGTCCGGCTGACGCCTGCTGAGTCGGATTCAACGTGTAGTAGTGCGAAGGCGGCGAGGCGCAGGCGGTGAGCAACGCCAGGCCGATCAGAAAAAAGCTGATGCGGTGTGGGAATGGACTCATCGGGTTTGCTTTCCTCCATTTTTCGCTGGATACGCCTCGGAAGTCGGCACCGAAGTCGCCTTCTTCCCTCTTAAAAGCGCATCAGGGTTACGTTCGAGGTAATCCACAAGGACCCGCAGGGCCCGCGCCGCACTGCTGATTTCCTGCAGGGCGTCACGCAATTCCTGCTGGACGGGGGCATTGGTCCCCAGGAACGTCTTGTCCGCCGAGCTGAGCGCGCGCTCTGCCGCCTCGAGGGCGCGACGCGCCCCGACGAGCGCACCCTTAGCCTCCGGAGCCACGTCGGCATCGATCCGCTTCACCAGCTTGCCGACGTCCGTGAGCGTCTGGTTGAGGGTGACCAGAGCTTTGCGAACGTCTTTACCGATATCCTCGAGCGGCAGTTTGTCGAGCTTTTGAACGATGTTCTTCAGACTCTGCTCGATCCCCTCCAAATCCCCGGGAACGGTCGGTATTTGAGGCGGCTGCTGCGACCAGTCGACCTTTGCCCCGGGGGCGTTGGGAAACCGCTCGAAAGCAATGAAGAGCGCGCCGGTGAGATAATTTCCCGTGCGCAGCTGGGCTCGGAACCCAAGTTCAACCAACTTATCCAGGACGGCCCTGGGATCGAGACTCAGCGCTCCGACCTCGCTCTTGTCAAGCCTTGTGGCAGCCAGTTCCCGATATATCTTGACGGTGACAGGGATCGACACGCCATAGGTCTTGAGATCAAAGTTCATGCCGATCGACACCACTTCCCCAATAGGGATGCCGGAGATTTCCACGGGCGCCCCGACAACGAGGCCGCGAACCGATTGCCGGAAAACAAGCTGGTAGATGTGAGGCTCTCCCCTGGGGGGTTTCATGGCCTCTTCTCGAGTATCGAACAACTTGAACATGGTATTCGGCGCCGCCGGCGGCAGAACCAGCCCGTCAACCGGGGTTTCGAAGGCGATGCCGCCGATCAGAATCGAGACCAGCGATTCGGTACGGACACTGACGCCACTTGCAGAAAGGGAGGCATCGATACCACTCGCCTGCCAAAACCGCGTCCCGGCTGTCACATACTGGTCGTAGGGCGCTTGGACAAACACGTTGGCCGTGATGCTGCGGCCATCAGGGTCCAGATTGTAGGCCACCACCTCCCCCACCTGGATACGCCGGAAAAAGAGCGGGGTGCCGTAATCGAGAGAACCGCGGGTGTCGGCCCTGAGGAGGAAAAACTGTCCCGGGATATTGCCCGTAACCATCGGCGGCACCTTGAGTCCGATAAAGGCGCGCCGCTTCTCCTTGGATTTGCCGGGATCGATGCCGATATATGAGCCCGAAAGAAGCGTGCCGAGACCCGAGACGGTGCCGCCGGAAATGCGTGCCCGCACCACCCAGAACTGCGTGTCTTCGACCAGCATGCTCTGTGACTCTCCCTGGCCATCTTGGCGGTGACGATGACACCCTGCCGGTCCTCCGAGAGGGTGATGGCAGACACGGTGCCGATATCCACACCATTGTACTTGATCTTGGTCGTCCCCGCTTCGAGCCCTTCAGCCGAGCCAAAGCTGATCGTGATGGTCGGGCCCTGGCTCAGGTACTTCTGCACCGCAATCCAACCACCGATGACCGCAGCGACGAGGGGGATGATCCACACGACCGAAAAACGGCCTCGCTTCCTGGCGGCGGTGGCGGCCTCGGGGACGTCGGGAAAAGCGTTTGTGTCAGGAATGTTGGTCATGGTTAACCTCTTCTTGGTCCCAAATCAGTCGGGGATCGAAGGTTTCGGCCGCGATCATGGTGAGCACGACCACGGCCGCAAAAAACACCACCCCAGGCCCCGGTTCCACCACCATGAGCGGCTGGAGCTGAACGAGAGCCACGACAAAGGTGTCAACAAAGACATCGAGCATGGACCAGCGGCCGACGAACTCGACGACGCGGTAGAGCCGCGTGCGCTCGCGGCTGCTCTTCAAGGAGCGGCGCTGAACCGTAACCAGCAGGTAGCTGAGAGCAATGAGCTTCGACAGCGGAATCATGATGCTCGCAATGAAGACCACCACCGACAACGGCCACGAGGACGGCGACCAGAGCAGCACGACCCCTTCCATGATCGTGTCCGAAGACTTGCTGAAAGGGGTGATGGTCGTCATCACCGGCAGGAGGTTGGCGGGGATGTAGCAGATCGCCGCCGCGATGACGAAGGCCCACGTACGCTGGATGCTGTTCGGCTTGCGCAAATGCACCTTGGCATCACACCGGGGACAATGGGCTTCGCCCGCACCCCGAGGGGCTCGCGAAAGAAGGCCGCACGCCTCGCAGTTAAGAAAGCCGAATTGCGCTGCGGACTGCCCAGGCCGTGTTCACGTCCCGCCTCCAGCTGGCTTCATCACCGAAAAACACTCGATTGATGCGAAGCGCCAGGAATTCACTTGCACTCATTTCAATCTCATTTCATCCACGAATGCACACGAAGGACGACGAAGACACACGAAAAAATCACTTCAGGTTCTTCGTGCCTTTGTGTTTCCCGTGTGTTCCGTGTGTTCCGTGGTTAAGGTCAGTGGTTTACTCATGGACCGCGGCTCAGCCCAGTCCACCCGCAGCCAGACCTCCTCGGGATCGAAGGCGGAGGACACGGCCGCCAGCAGGACGATAAGTGCCGCCACCGCGTACATGGCAATGCCGGTAATGACGGTGGCAAGCTCGGCAATTTTGATCAGCGAGACAAGAATTCCGAGCATCATCACCTCGACCATGCGCCAGGGGCGGATGGTCCCACAGAACCGGAGCATCCGGCTGACCCAGACCGGCGCGGGGGACGCCGCACCGCCAGCAGAATGATCAACATGAGAGCGATATCCAGCGCCGGCGCGATCACGGCGGCGATCAGCATGATCCCGGAAACCAGGGGGTGACCTTGCTCCCACATGACCTGGACGCCGCCGAGAATCGTCGTGCTCGCTTCGCGCCCGGCCGCTGACAACCCGAGCAGCGGAACGGCATTGGCAACCAGCAGGGCAACCGCAGCGGCGGCCGTCAGGGCCAGCGTACGGTTAAGCGAGTCCGGCCGGCTGTGTCGCAACAGGTTGCCACAACGCGGACAGTTCGCCGCCACACCCGGTGCCAGCACCGGCACGCGCTGCAGGAGGTCGCATTCGGGGCAGGCGACCAAGGTTGATGAGGCCATATCTAACCCTTCATCCAAAACTTAAGAACAGCACACCCACCTGGTATTCCAGTTCCTATTTATCCCAGGTTGTTGGTAATTGAAAATGTTTTGTACCGGATGGTGAGCGCACCGCTCCGGCGATGGTAACGGTTCGTGGCCAAGCTTTGCTTTTCCTTGACAATGGTATTGGAGACTCATTATTTCTCTTCAAATTTCCACGGTTGCTCTTTATACTCGTTTCGGATGTGAGCCATCACTCACTTCGCCAAGCCAGGCAATCAACCGCCGAGACCGCGGAGAAAGCCAATGATTCTCTCTGCGAACTCTGTGCTCTCTGCGGTGGAAAAGTAAACAGTTGAACCTTAGCGGTTATAGCTTTTCCTGCCTGCCATTTGAACGAGAGAACCAGGAGGAGGTGTCCATGCTGGCCATCAGGTTGTTGGCGGTTCTGATCGCGCTCCCTTTCCTTGCGTGCCTTCCCGGCGGTGCCTGGGCCGATGAAGAGGAGAGCACATTCCGCTGCGGGAGTTACCTCATTCAGGTGGGCGAGAGCAACTACCGTGTGCTCGACGAGTGCGGCCCGCCTTCCGCCAAGGAAAGCATCGGGGCGAACCTCTCGTATCCGCCACCTCCCGGCGTCTTCCCCGATCTCGAGACCCGGATCTACAACCGGGGACCAACCGATTTTATTTACCGGCTGAAGTTCCAAGGCGGTTCCCTGGTTACCATCTACCGGGGCGACCGGGGGTTCTTGACACCTGCCCGCTATCGGTCCATAATATTCGCGAACAGAAGGGTTGTCTTCCCTAATACTACAACGAGGTTTCCACCTGGGGCCTCAATTTGTGGGGCAGGCTTTCCAGCCTGCCTTTTGGCCAATTTGGCCTGGCAGGCTGGAAAGCCTGCCCCACATCGCTTGGACCGTCACCAAAGTAACGTTGTAGTACTAAGGATACTATCTCAAAATGATCAAAGCGCCGTTGATCGTCATTCCGGCGAAAGCCGGAATCCAGTTTTTCTTGGGAATTCCCGGACCCCGGCTTCCGCCGGGGTGACGGGGTAAGCCAGTTTTGAGATAGTCTCTAAGTGACCGTCCAAAAACAAGTTTGCCATTTTGTACCAAGGGTGGGCTCTGCCCACATGCTGCTCCATGCGTGGGCACAGCCTACCCTTTTGGACAGTTCCCAGGGATTGGATCCGGACCCGGCGCACGAGCTTCGGTCGGTCCCTACTATTCCGGCGGCCGTGCCGGATCGCCCAGCACCCGCACCTCACGTTGCGGGGAAGGAAACGACATGCCCGCCGCGATGATCGCATCGTGCACGGCAACGGCAAGGTTGCTGCGGACCTGACGCCAGTTTATGGGGTCGTCCGTCCAGGCGCGCAGTTCGAAGTTGATGGAACTGTCGCCGTAACTCATGAGGAGTGCCCGGGGCGGCGGATTGCTGCAGCACCCGCGGGGCCGAACGGGCCACCGCTTCCAGAATTTCAAGCACCTTTTTGGGAGAGACGCCGTAATTCACGCCCACCGGCAACTCGATGCGCCGCAGTTTGTCGCTGAGGGTCCAGTTGGTCACCTTATCGGTAACGAGCTGCGCATTGGGCACGATGATATCGGCTCCCTCGCCGGGTGCGCACGGTGCTGGCCCGGATGCCGATGCGACGCACCTCGCCAAGGAGGTCGCCCATCTCGACCATGTCCCCCACGTGGATCGGCCGCTCAAAGAGCAGGATGAGGCCGGAAACGAAGTTGTTTACGACGCTCTGGAGGCCGAAGCCGATGCCGACACCGAAGGCGCCGGCCAGGACGATCACCCGGGAGAGATCGATCCCCATCAGCCCCATTGCCACAATCACTCCGAGAGCCAGAATCACGTAGTGGAGCAGGTTCGAGACGGCGTAAGAGAGGCCGGGGGTAATTTGCATCCGGGGATACACGTCCTCCTGGAGGAGGAAACGGATAAAAGCCGAAAGCACATAGGCCACCCACACGGTGACAAGAAACACCAGGACGTCGCCAAGGGAGATATTAACCGAGCCGCGCTCCAGATTCACTGCCAAAACGGCTCCGCTGAAGGAGAACACCGGCTGGAGGAGACCCATATAGCTCAGCCACCGCAGCCCCCAGCTGGCAACCGAACACCAGATCAGGATGCGGCGTATCCGATGCTCTATCAGACCGACGTGGTGCTGAACCATGCGGAGAAGTCGCAGCGGCCAAACGCGAAGACCGATCGTCGATCAGCCCTGCGGCCACCTGGAAATAGGCACAAAAGGCCAGCGCCAGGGCGCACCCGCCGAGAATTTGCGAAGCCATGAGGCTCGCCAGGCGCGAGTAACCGAAAAGAGCAGCACCAAATCCGGCAGCGAGGCTGAGCAGCACGAGCAACGACGCCAACCGGAGCACCTGAAATTGAGACAACCCATTCCCCGCCCCCTGCGTGCGCCGCAGGTGACCACGGGTCAGGAACCAACCCATCGTAAGGATTCCGGCAGCCGTTTCCAACAGCAACAACGCCTGCCCGATCAACGGCAACCCTTCAAAGGTTCTCCTCCCGACATCGACGGTGAAAAGGATCGCCAGGGCATAAAGGCCGGGATGTGTGCGCCGATCGATCACCGGCTGCGCCAGGACGATCATCGGGATCAGGGCCGCGATATGGAACAGGGACTTGATCGTCTGCGGTGTTGGCGAAATCGGTCCGGTCGCGACAAAAGCCGTAACGACCAACGCCGCACTAACTGGGTGGTCGAACACCCCAGCGGCTGGAGTAACGAAATCTCCTGCCTTTTCCCACCGTTCCACGCGACTCCGGGACACCCATAGAAGGAATACCAGAGCGATGAAAATTGCAATATGCAGCGGCATTCCCGCAGACGGATTGGAAAGGTACTCTTGAATGTCCTCCCGGCAAGTACCGAGGATTGCGTGGAACCTGGGATACAGTGCGGTCCGCGCCTCTGCCCATAGGTGGGGGCTCCAGATCGGCCGGCCGTCATGTACCAGGATCCCACCCACCGCTGCCTTCTGAGCCCGATCAATCTGCGACAACAGATCTTGGCATCGGCTCACGACTTCGGCAACGCGGGTTTGCAGGTTGAGGACGTCGCTACGCTGCGCCTGGAACCGCTGCTGCGCTTCCTGGATGGCCGCCAGCACAGAACCGGTTTCGGCAAGTAATGCATCCGGCGCTTTCGCGGTGTTCGCGGCATCATCGGTCTTGGTCCATGTTCCATGCAGATCTGTCAGCCGGCTCAGGGCTTCCCCGAGTTCGACGGACCTTTTCGTCAAGACTTTCAGCCAGTCGCGGGCATGAAGCGTCATGGCTTCCCAGATCTGCCGTTGTGTCTGAAGTGCAGCGAGGGCAGGCTGCTCCTGGAGGGTTTCCA
This sequence comes from uncultured delta proteobacterium, assembly GCA_963808625.1. Classification (GTDB taxonomy): domain Bacteria; phylum Desulfobacterota; class Syntrophobacteria; order Syntrophobacterales; family Syntrophobacteraceae; genus JADGQM01. The sequence continues at coordinate 60,520 of CAWEHK010000038.1, read as the reverse complement.
TGGTTCCCTGAAACAGCAGGTTGATGCGGTCACTGAGTCCGGGGAGTTGGCTGCGTATCGCTTCGATTTCGGGGCCAGGGGCCAGCTTCGTTTCCAGGGTGCTCAGGAGATCCGACACCTGGGTGGCGTGCGTAGCAATGTTCGACACCGGGATGACCCGGGGGATAGCGAATCAGCACCCTTCTCCGGGGCCGGCGGCGACCGCTCCGAGGTCTCACCGGGAGCGGCCGAGAGCAGCAAGATGAGCGCGATGAAGGCTCCGAGCAGCCCCACCACTTTCAACCGCCACCGTTTTCGAAGTTCCGTCATGGTGATCTCCATACCCATAAAAGGGGCAAACCAGCTACCTTCGACCAGCGCGTCCCTGCCATCAGTTTGATCAGAGGGTCGGTTCTCGCCACTCCCTCCGCTCAAAGCAATTCTCCCTCGATTCCTCTTTTTGAGCTGAGACGCCTCGCCTGGCCCTTCGATGGCCAGCGCACCCTTCACGCCAGTGGCTCGACTTCCCCAGGCCGCCAGATGCACGGGGCCTCTCCGGCACGGCGAGACGCCGTGCCGGGAGCTCGCTCAAGCCAGTTCATCAATCCCGCTTCTTCGCCAGTTCTTCCATCATCAGCTTGATGGCCTCCGGCGACACGCTCGACTCCCCGAGGTCGAAGGTGATCTTGCCCAGCTTGCCGGTGAAGGCAAACGGCACCTGGTAGTCCTTGTCGTCCACCGGCGTGCCGGTGTCCAGGCCGACGTCGAAGGTCTCGTCCCAGGCCCAGATCAGCGGCTGGGTTCTGGGGCAGCGACTTCTGCGCCACCTGCTTGCCGTCCACCGAGAGCGTGCCGGTGCCGCCGCGCGCGAGGGGCTGGCCCTTTGGCTTCCATCTTCCAGTCGAAGACGATGGTGTGCTTGCCGGGCGGCAGCGCCTCGGAGCCCTGCCACTTCGGCCGCTCGAGGTCGAGCAGGTTCATGGTGAAGGTGGGCTTGCCGTCCTTGAGATACAGGCCGTAGCCCGAGAAGCGGCCGCCCTGGGTCACCAGCACGCCGTTCGCCCCGCCCTGCGGCACCTCGATCTCCGCGGTGATGCGGTAGGAGCGGTTGAGGATCGAAGGCGCCACGGCGAACTGCGTGGAGGTCATGGGCGCGGTGTAGACGAACTGCGTCCGTCCCGCCGCCGGGCCCGGGCGCTCGGCGGTGAGGATGGGAAGCTGCGAGTCGTTCAGCGGGAAGACCTGGTTGCGCGTGGCCTCGATCATCCAGAGCTCCTGCATCATGCGCAGCCGCTCGGGTTCCTTGGCCGCCAGGTCGTTGGTCTGCGTCGGGTCTTCGTTCAGGTTGTAGAGCTCCCACTTGAAGCCGTTCATCACGTCCACCGGCGGTTTGCCTTTGACGCCTTCCCACGGGGTCACCGCCGGCGTCGTGTTGGCCATCCAGCCGTCGTGATAGATGGCGCGGTTGCCGAAGATCTCGAAGTACTGGGTCTTGCGCGTCGAGGGGGCGTTGGCGTTGGCCTTGTCCCAGGTGTAGACCATGCTGACGCCGTCGTAGGGACGCTGCGCGATGCCGTTCACCATGGTCGGCTGCGGAATCCCGATGGCCTCCAGGATCGTCGGCGCGACGTCGATGACGTGATGGAACTGGTTGCGGATGCCGCCCGCGTCCTTGATGCGCTTGCGGCCAGGTCACCACCATGCCGGTGCGCGTGCCGCCCAGGTGCGAGGCGACCTGCTTGATCCAGCGGTAGGGCGTGTCCATGGCAAAGGCCCACGGCACGGCGAAGTGGTTGTAGGTGAGGTCGGTGCCCCAGACCGGGATCAGCGGCAGCATCTGCTCCACGGTGAAGGCGAAGCCGTTGAAGTAGGCGACCTCGTTCGGCGTGCCGTTCATCGAGCCCTCGGCGCTCATGCCGTTGTCGCCGCAGACGAAGATGATCAGGGTGTTGTCGAACTGGCCGAGCTTCTCGATCGTCTCGATGATGCGGCCGATCTCGTGGTCGGTGTAGGCCATGTAGGCGGCCCAGACATCGATCTGGCGGAGATAGAGCTTCTTCTGGTCGGCGGTCAGCGAGTCCCACTTGGGCAGGATGTCCGGCCAGGCGGGCAGTTTCGCGTTGGCAGGAATGACGCCGAGCTTCTTCTGGTTCTCGAAGATGCGCTCGCGCACCTTTTCCCAGCCGTCGTCGAACAGCTTCATCGCGCTGATCTTGTCCACCCACTCCTTGGTGGGATGGTGCGGCGCGTGCGTGGCGCCCGGCGCGTAGTGGATGAACCACGGCCGCTTCGGGTTGGTCGCGGTCTGGGTGTTGATGTACTCGATGGCGTCGTCGGCCATGGCGGTGATCAGGTTCCAGCCCGGCTTGCCGTTGTAGGGATGGATCGGGGTGGTGTTGCGGAACAGGTTGCCCGGCTGCCACTGGCTGGTGTCGCCGCCGACAAAGCCGTAGAAGTAGTCGTAGCCCTGCCCGATCGGCCAGTTGGTGAACGGCCCGGCCGGGGTGGCCTCCCAGATCGGCACGTTGTGGTTCTTGCCGAACCAGGCGGTGGAGTAGCCGTTCTGCTTCAGCGTCATCGCCACATGCGCGCTCTCAGGCCCCGTGACGGTGTTGTAGCCGGGGTAGCCGATGGCACCTTCGGCAACGTCGCCGAAGCCGACGGCGTGATGGTTGCGGCCGGTCAGCAGCGCCGCCCGGGTCGGCGAACACAGCGCGGTGTTGTGCATCTGGGTGTAGCGCAAACCGCGCTGGGCCAGCTTGTCGAGGGTCGGCGTGGGAACGACGCCGCCGAAGGCCGAGTTCGAACCGAAGCCCGCATCATCGATCAGGATCAGCAGCACATTCGGCGCGCCTTCCGGCGGCGCGATGGTCGACGGCCATCCCGGTTTGCTGTCGATCAGGTTCGGCATGATGGTGCCGGTGAAAGGGCGCGGTCGGGATCGGCAGGACGCGCGAGTCGGGGAACTCGCGCGTCGAGGGCGCGCCGGGTGCGCCCTGGAGCTGCTGAGCCATGGCCGGCAGGGCTGTCAGCACAACCGCAACGACTAATGCCATTAATGTCAATCGAGTTGCCTCTATCTTCATTTCATTCCTCCCCAAAGGACCAGCGCTGGGTATCACGTGCCGCCGACCCTCAGATAATGATGAACACCTGCAGCATGCATGAATTGACTGCCGGGCGCTTCGGCTATTGCTTGGCTGCGTTCAGGGCCGCCTGAAGCTTCGTTTCATCGTCATGGGAAAGTGAGGTCCTGAGCAGAGTCCCCCCGGTTCCTTTGAGCTCCTCGAGCACCTTATCGGGCGTTGCTTTTCGGACCAGGACGAACAGCACGGAACTGCCGGGATTGAGACTTCCTGCCAGGTCCTTCATGAACTTGTCATCGATGCCGACATCGGTCAGGGCGCCGGATACCGCCCCGGCCGTGGCGCCCACCGCCAGGCCAAGGAGGGGATTCAAAAAAATCAGGCCGATCAGGGTTCCCCAGAAGCCCCCGGACGCGGCGCCGGCGGCCGTCATGTTGACCATCTGATGAAGCTTGATCTTGCCCTTGTCATCCTTGACTGCAACCACCGCATCTTCGAGATCGATGAGATAATCCTTCTGCATCTTCAACAGCATGAGCCGGACCTCTTCGGCCTTGTGGAGGTCATTGTAACTGATTACGACTAATGTACTCATGGTCTTCTCCTTTCGTCTTTTTCAACTGTGGATTTTATCGCCCTGCCCTTTAACCAATAGTTCTCTCTGCAGTGAGGCCTTCAGTTTGGGCATAACCAGGCAAAGCCTTCAACGTTGGGGGGCGTCCAAAAATATAAGGCCTTATTTTATCACGAAGAACACGAAAAACACGAAGAAATAACTTCGTGTTCTTCGTGGTTCAAAGAGGGGTTGAGATGGGTGCAAGTTTTTTTTGGACAGTTTCTAAGTACAACGCTGCATGAATAAGTGTCCGAAGTCAGTTCGTCATACCGGCCGGCGGAAGCCGGTATCCAGCCAATCTCTCTGGATTCCGGTTTTCACCGGTTGACGCGGCAGGTATATGGTCACCCTATTGTGCAAGCCTGTACTTAGATCTGTGTTAAGATTGACAGTGTGATATATAAGTTCGGCTTTTCTCGCCAGGAAATCCCGCTTCGGATGAACGAAAGCCCTGACGAGAAAAAATACAGCCGGGCAGAGAAGGGGTATGGTTTCGAGATGAATTTAACCTCACGGCTTTTACAGCGCTGGATATCATGGGTCTTAGCGTGGCCGCGCCTGGTCCTGGCAATTGCGATTGCGGTTGCCGTGGCCTCGGTTGTCGTGACCGCCACCAGGCTTGAGATGCTGACCGACCAGCTTGAAATGATCTCGGCAAAGCATCCTCTGATTGCCCTCAGCAACCGCTTGGACCCCTTTCGCACGGGGGGCGGAGAGAGCTTCTCCGTCGTCATTCAGGCCCCCACCCCCGACCAGGCGGTTTCCTTCATCGAAACCCTTGCCTCGCGGGTCAGGAAAGATGAGACCCACTTCCGCGACATCGTCTACCGGGTCGACCCGGAGTCATTCAAATCCTGGCAGCTGCTTTACCTGGACAGGCAGGAACTGGTGAACCTGCGCAACAGAATGAATGAGCATCACCGGCTCCTTCAAGGACTCGCCGGCGAGCCCGACCTGCTGAGCTTTCTCAAGCTCATCAACCAGGAAATGGCCTCGCGGATGGTTGGGGAGCTTTTCACCGGCTTTTTAGACGAGCCGCCACCTTCCGGGGAAGCCGACAGCAGGAAAGAGCCCTTCGACCTGGACTTCCTCACCGTAACCCTCGAAGGGATCCGGGACCACCTCCGTGGTTCGCCGGGCTTCAAGTCTCCGTGGTCTTCCTTCTTCAAGGATACTTCCTGGGACCCTAACCTGGCCGGCTATTTCTGGGAAGCAAACAAGCGCTACCTGATTGCTTTCGTTGCGCCCCAGTCGAAGGGTGGCGGTTTCATCGGCACGCAGGGGTCCCTGAATCAGCTGCGAACGCTTCTGCATGAGACCGCCGCCGATTTCCCGGGGGTGGAAGCCGGGGTGACCGGCCAGGAGGCCCTGAGAAATGACGAGGTGGGCACCGTCTCGGCGGATATGGCAGTGGCTACGTGGATCTCTCTCGTGGGTGTCGCGCTGCTCATGGTGGTCTTTTTTCGCAGCTTTCGGCGCCCCTTCTTCGAAACCTTTGCCCTCATCATCGGGCTCTGTTGGACCTTCGGTTGGATCACGCTGGTTATCGGCCACCTGAATATCCTCTCCGTCGTCTTTGCACCCATCCTTTGCGGCCTGGGGGTCGATTACGGCATCCATTGGCTCGCCCGTCTCGAGGAGGAAGAACGTTACAGCGGTCGGGATGTGCGGGCGGCGATACTGCGGGTCAGCGAACGCTCGGGTTATGGCATCCTGATCGCCGGCCTGAGTGCGGCGCTGTCCTTTCTGCCATTGATTCTCACCGGTTTTAGAGGCCTCGTGGAACTGGGGCTCGTCACGGGGATGGGGATCCTGTTCATTTTGCTGGCTACTTTCACGGTGCTGCCGGCGTTGACCGTCCTCATGCCGGGGAAGTCAAAAACCCGCTCCCTTTCCTCTGTGCGGCACTATGAGAGAAACTTGCTGGCCCTGACGCCCAGGCACGCCCGGTTAGTCCTTGCGGGGGCAGGCATTCTTTGTCTTCTCAGTGTCTGGGGTGGCAGCCAAGTGTCTTTTGATCCCAACCCCCTGCGCCTGCAGGCCGCCAATGCCGAATCGGTCATCTGGGAAAAAGCGCTCCTTGAAAATGCCAAGCGATCCCCATTGTTTGCCGCCGCTTTTGCGTCATCGCCCGCCGAAACAACGGCAAAGGCCGAGGCCCTTGAAAGGCTGCCGTCGGTGGCCGAGGTCGAGACGGTCTTCTCGCTCCTGCCGGAAAAGCAGGAGGAAAAGATACCCATACTCCATTCCCTGGCCGCCATCATTCCCCCGATGAGGGCCCCTTTCCTGGAGAACGACCGGAACGTTGCCCGGGAATATATCGATGTGCTCGAAAGAATCCGCTTCAAGATGCAGGATGATCAGGCCACCCGCTGGGGAGCGGAAAAACCCCTTGCCGAGCAGATGGCTCGCGTAAGGGCCCTTGCTCAGGACATCAATACGTCTCTTGCCGCCTCACCCGACGCCGCAGAAGCGCTGATCCCATACCGCAAGGCCTTTGCCGAAGATTTGCAGGACAAGTGGGACCTGCTCAGCAGAGGCGCCCACACCAAGATGATGAGGGTCGAGGACCTACCAGAGCTGGTCAGGGGCTGGTTTTTTCAGAACGGCACCTATTTGCTTCGCATCTTTCCACGAGAGTCCATCTTTGCCGAGCACACCCTGAGCCGCTTCGTTCACGACATTCAGAGCGTCGACCCGGAAGTGATCGGGAACCCCGTGTCCATCTACGTTTTTGCCGACGCTTTCAAGAACGCCTGTATCAAGGCTTCCATCTATGCCATTTTCGCCATTCTTATCCTGCTGATGTTGAGCTTCCGCAGTCTGAAACCCACTCTGCTGGCGCTCGTACCGCTGTCACTGGGCTCCCTCTGGACTTTGGGAATAATGGAATGGGCGGGGATCCAGTTCAATCTGGCAAACAGCATCTTTATGCCCCTCGTGGTGGGTGCGGGAGTGGAATATGGAGTGATCATCATTTACCGTTGGCGGGAAGGGAGAATGCTCCCCGGTCACCTCCCCTTCAGTACCGGCAAGGGCGTGATCCTGGCCGCTCTGACCACAACCATCGGCTTTGGCGCCCTCATGGTCTCTCACCACCGGGGCATCTTCAGCCTCGGCTTCGTGGCATGGGCGGGAAGTTTGTGTGTCCTGCTGCCCGCCATCATTGTGCTCCCGGCCATCCTGTCGACCATGGCCCCGTTGCCCGCCACTCCCGGCAAAGGAGCGTAATGGGCAGAAAGCCTGATAAAGAAAGCCCACCCCAATGGGAGTGCGATAGTCCCTCTTTTGAGTCCTGCTGGTGAGCCTTCCCTTCTTCATTGTCGATCTTGGGAGACCGGCTTTCACCGACGGCGAGACCGTGTATTCCGAAATCCCAGGTTCATTGCGGCACACGTCATCATCCATATTACGCAACAAATTAAGAAGCCACCTTGGTTTCACTTGAAGAAGTGAACATCGAATGTCGAACAAGGAATTTCGAATGATGAAGTTTTTTTGGTTTTGCTGTCCGGTCTTAATGCCCGTTACAAATCTTCAAAGCTGGATTCTCTGCAATCCTTCGACATTCTGCGGTTCCTTGTTCGATATTCGATATTCGGCTGAATGAGCGCCTATACATATCGAGGGGGAAGAACTGGGTGTAGACTTGCACCCGCGTGTACTAGGAAGATGCGGGAGAGCAACTCTGCCGGATGAGCCTTATTTCTTGGGTTCCTCCGGTGCAGGAGCCGAGGCCGGCTGGGGCTGTTCGGGTGCCTTCCCCTTGTCCCCCGCCTTTTGCATCTCCTCGATCTCCTTCACCATGCCCGTGGCCGAAAAGTCCGACTCGCTCCGGTCGCTCTTCTTGGCGGCAGGCTCGGGGGTGTCACTCCTTCCGCAGCCGGCAAGAGCCAGGCTCAAGCAGAGAAGAGGGACCATCAGGATCGCAGCACGCTTCATAACATCTCCTCACAGTTTTTTGCTGAACGATCCTAGCCCGCTTGTTCCTTCCCGGCAAGTGGGATTTTCGGGGAGCGGTGTTCAAGGTCAAGCGTCAAGTCATTCTCTGATGGTTAAACCCAAACAGTATCAAGCACTTGCACAGCAATGAATGATCCCCCCTGTTCAAAGCAAGAACAGGCAAGCAAGCACCACTCACAGCTTGACAAGAGACTTTCTCGGTGCGATCATCGTCCATCTTTTTACCAGCAATCCAGTCTTCAGTCGCCATTTTAGAGGAGGAGAGGCCTTTGGGATCGGCCGGCATCAAGACGCTCCAAGAAGAAATCCACCTCGATGAGGGGGGACTCCACGCCTGGTCACCTTCAGAAAATATTCATGATTACAATATGTTGCAATATGTGGGGGAGCCGTTTGTTGCCGACGCAGTAGCTGCCATCTCAAACGGTGTTGGAAGTGTCCTTAAGCGACCGGATAGGAAAGGGGGTGAGGCACAGGAAGCTGTCGCGATATATTTAGAGCAATATTCCATTCAATGTTAACCAGAAGGAGGGAGGATTAGACAATGATTGCCATTACTGACAAAATGCGAGACATCCTGATGGTGATCGCGGCCCTGTGCTGGGGTTTCGTCATCTACGCCAGTTGGGTCGGCGGTCCTGCCAAGGACGACCAACTCATTTATTTCGGGCTTTTGGCAGGTGCTGTCCTTACCGTCGTCTATTACCTCATGGGTGCAGTCGTCAATGAGAAGATGAGTACCGCAACGCTCATCTGGCCTGTGGTGATAAACGGTATCTTCCAGGCCATCGCTTTTACCATTGTCTATAAGACCAAGGGCCAGAAGATGGACTTCATCCTGGGGATGCACCCCGGCTTCTTCGGCGCCATGGTGTTCTTCTGGATCGGAAACTTCGTAACCGCGACGCTTGCCTACTTGCAACTCTTCGGCTCGAAAGCCGTCCCCGACGAAGAGTGGGAAGCGTTCCAGAAGGAAATCGCCGGTCAGGAAAAGCTGCACTAAAGGAGGGAAACCATGGACGAACAATTAATACAGCCATCGCCATTGATCATCGGGTATACGGTTGCCTTCATGCTCGTCTCCATCGGCATCGGGTGGTACGCTAACCGGTACGCCAAGACGGCCGAAGGGTTCTTCGGCGGCACCAAAACCTTTGGCGGCGTCGTTATCGGCCTGGCTTCCATGGCGGCCGTCATGAGCGCCTTCGGCTTTATCGGCGGTCCGGGTCTGGTTATAAATTCGGGTTCACCTCGATCTGGATGACCATCGCCTGCGGTCCCGGATTTGCCTACGGCTACTGGGTCATCGGCAAACGCATGCGCGCCATGGCCGATGTCACCGATGTGGCAACCCTTCCCGATATCGCCCGCGTCCGCTTCCAGAGCCAGGCCGTCCGGGGCATCCTGGCCGTGGGGCTCTGTCTGGCCGCCATCGCCTATTTGTCCTCACAGGTGAAGGGCGGCGCCAAGCTCATGAACCAGATGCTGGGTGTTTCCGAGGAGTGGGGCGTGGCCATCATGTTCGGCAGTACGCTGGCCTACATGCTGGTCTCCGGCATGTCCGGCTCGATCCTGACCGACGCCTTCCAGGGACTCGTCATGCTCATCGGCGTGATAGGCGTCATGGTTGCCTTTTTTTCGGTGACTGGCGGTGATTTTTCGGTCATCATGAACAATCCCTACTTCGGGCCGAAGTTTGTCGACGGCGCCGGAGCGATGCCTTTCCAGCTGGTCATCACTTTCGCCATTGTCTTCTTCATCGGCGTCATGGGCCAACCAACCATGCTGGCCAAGATGTACTCGGTGAAGACCCACAAGGACCTCAAGACTCGCCGGGATCCTCGGCGGGACGACCTATGGGTTGACCTCACTGGTCTGGATCCTCGTCGGCTACGGGGCCGTTTATATCGTGGCAACGGACCAGGTCCCGGCGATCAAGGACCTGGACAAGGCGGCTTTCCTCTTTGTGAGCAAAACGGACGGTGTCCTGCAGGCCCTGATCATGGCGGCGCTGCTCGCGGCCATCGTTTCGACGGCGAGCTTCTTCATCTCGCTTGCCTCGGGCGCACTCACCCGCGACCTTGCGGGGGCCTTAGGCCACGAGATACGCCCATGATCAATCAGATAGTCTATCGGCCGTTACCTTCAGATCGTCGTGATGGTCCTCTGCATCGGGTTCGGGTACTGGGGGGGCCGAGCCGTGGCCATTCTCGGGACCCTCGGTTGGGGCTTCTTCGCCTCCGTGACGATACCCACCTTCACCATGGGGCTCCTCTGGCGGCGCTGCTCCACGTGAGGCAATTATCCTCGCGCTGGCCTTTGCAGTTATAGCCAATATCGCTTTGCCGATCATCGAGAACTTCAAGATCTGCCGCTTCCCATTCCCCTATTATCTCTTCACGATTGGCGGGGCGGTTATCATCACGACCGTGGTCTCCTTTTTTACCGACGGTGCTGCCGGCGAGAACCTGCCTAAGCAGATGGAAGCCGGTCTTCAAACTATAAACTGATTTTACCTGGTCAAGGAGAGGGATATACCCCCACTCCCTGACTACAATATTGACATGAATACGTCGACAGGGGCTGTCATGTCCCCAGATTAAAATGGCGACAGGCAAGACCACTGGATCAGCGTCGCCGTCATCGGCGCCGGTATCCTGGGAGCCCAGATAGCCATGCTGGCGGCCAATGCCGGGTTACACGACAAAGATATACGATCCCGTTGCCGGCGCTTTCGAGAAGACCTATACAGAAGATTTGGAACGACCTCAAGGCCAAAGGGGTTGTTCACCCCGCTCATCCCCTGGGAAAAATGGGAGCCCGCCAAGAAGGCGGTCAAACAGGTGGCCTCGATCGACGAGGCCGTGACGGACGCCCAGCTCATCATCGAGGCAGTGTTCGAGAACGTCGAGCTCAAGAACAAGATCTTCAAGGAACTGGGCGAGAAATCGCCGAAGGACTGCATCATCGCCACCAACAGCTCCTCCATCCCGGTCTCCAAGATGGAGGCCTCGAGCGGGCGCCCCGAGCGCTGCCTCAATATCCACTTCTACTTCCCGCTCCAGGGCGTGAACATGGTGGACATCATGGGCGGCTCGAAGACGCTGCCCGAGGTCTTCAAGACCGGCGTGCAATGGATCATCTCGGTCAACTGCATCCCGCTCAAGGTGAATAAGGAGATCCTGGGTTTCTGCTTCAACCGCGTCTGGCGAGCCATCAAGCGCGAGGTCCTTTACATGTGGGGCAACGGCTTCGTCGATTTCCGGGACAGCGACCGGGCCTGGCGCGTCTTTACCGGCATGAAGGAAGGCCCCTTCGCGCTCATGGATAAGGTGGGCCTTGATGTCATCTACGACATCGAGATGGTCTACTACAATGAGTCCAAGCTTCCCCATGACAAGCCGCCCGAGGCCCTTCTGGAGATGGTGAAACGGGGCGAACTGGGCGTGAAGAGCGGCAAGGGCTTCTACACTTATCCCGGATCCCGAGTTTCTCCGCCCCGATTTCATGACGCCGAAGGAGGATTAAGCAAATCGGTTTGTGCAGCCTATGGGGTCCGTTCCCTTCCGGGGCGGACCCTTTTGCTTTTGCGTGGACTCTTCTCTACGCAAGCACCAAGAATTCAGCTACCCCGCATGGGCTATTTCGACCACCTCTGCAGTTCTATAATGTTCCCTTCCGGATCTGTTGCATAAACGATTGTAACGGTACCGGCGCCCGGGATCGGCAAGGACACGATCGGCCCAATGGCCCCGCCTCCCGCCGTCTTTACAGCCTGCAGCGCTGATTCGACGTTGTCCACAGCAAAGGCAAGGTGGGCAAGGCCCGGCCTATTGATGGCCGTTCCAGGCCTTTCCTCCTCCCGGTTGTACTGGAAAATCTCGAGGGTTGGACCCTCGGGACCGTGGCCCGGCAGCCTGAGGTGCATGCCCCGGATATGAGCGTCGGAACCCCGGTGGCCTCTTCAAGCCATTTCCCGGAAAGATCTCGTTCCGGAGGAACGGGAGTGCATCCGAATACTTCCTCGTAGAAGCGGACGAGCCTTTTCCAATCTTCAGCCACGATGTTCGTATGAACGAATTTTGCGTTTACAGGCATCGCTCTCTCCTTATATCAGTCGTCTTCACAAAAACCACTCTCATCATTGATGGAGGCACCCAGGTAACGCGGCATCAGTCGTCTCAGGGTTTGCTTGTCATCTTGACATACTTTGCTTCGAGGCGAAGCAAAACTCTTGTCAGCCCATAGCCGTCAACTTAAGGTTTTCCACCACGAAGAACACGAAAAGTACGAAGGACACGAAGAATCTAGAGAACAAAACGTCTGATCCCATCTCTTAACCTTCTGACGTTGAAGTTGATGAGCAAACCAGTTCCTGTCCCGGCCAGTTTCATGTATGTGAGCAACTGTGCCTCATGAATATCTTTGATCTGTGCCACGTATTTTGGCTCAAGGATAAGGATCTCCTCCACGAGAATGTCTACTCTGTATCCGCTTTGAGATAGTTTCTACGCAACTGTGGAGATTTCTGCTTGCTCCCGCTTTTGGGATCAGGATATACTATTTTGATGAGAATCATATCCGAAAGAAACTCAAAGAGTTTTGGGAGCGGCATCCTGATGTCCGACAGCCGCTCCAGGCATGGTATGATGACGCCAAGCATGCCGAATGGAAAAACCCAGCGGATATTAAGACAGTCTTTCGAAATGCCAGTTTTGTAGGAAATGACAGGGTGGTTTTTAATCTTAAGGGCAACAGCTATAGATTAGTCGTCGCAATACGCTATGAGCACGGCATTGTGTTCATCAGGTTTGTCGGCACGCACCAAGAGTACGACAGAATAGATGCGGCGAAAGTTTAGGAGGGCACTGACATGAAGATCAAACCAATAAGGACGGAAGCCGATTACGAGGCCGCACTCAAAGAAATTGAGCGGCTCTTTGATGCGAAACCCGGTACCACGGAAGCGGATCGTCTGAGGTTCTGACAACCCTCACGGAAGCCTATGAGGAAAAGCATTACGCTATTCCCCTGCCTGATCCCATTGAAGCCATTCTCTATCATATGGAAAGCAGGGGTCTCTCTCGCCGAGACTTAGAGCCCTTTATTGGGAGTCGCGCGCGTGTTTCCGAAGTCTTGAATCGAAAACGCCCACTCACTATGGAGATGATCAGAAACCTTCACGATGGTTTGGGTATTTCTGCAGAAGTACTGATCCAGCCTTACAGAACGCTCAAGGACGCGGCATAACCTCATTCTGACAAGGTTGTCCTTCTGGCACAGCTCTTCGGCGATCAACCTGCGGGTGCAGATCGTGTCTGCCAACCAAGGCTTTGAACCACACAGGCCCCGAGAAAAGGTTCTCGTTGTCTTCGTGCCCTTTGTGCTCTTCTTAAGCTAAGATCATTAGGAAATCGTCTTTTTATGGTTTTTGAGCTAGCACGTGTGGTCGATCGTGTCAAGGGCATTAAGGTTGAAGTTTGGCTCCTTTGCCATGGTCTCTTGGTCTTGACATCGGGGCATTTCGTATTCGATTCTATGCCAACTCACTAGGGACGGGTAGACGAAAGCCGGTAGAAAGATTAATCAATTATTGAAATCGATCATTAGCAATGATGTGATTGCTCGCTGAGCTTCAATGATGGGAGGAATTGCTTTCGAACGCTATCGCGCCTTCTTGGAACTGCAACCAATTCCGAACAATGGAGCCTTAATTTGTGGGGCAGCCGGGTCCTTTGTGCATCAGAGCACCAATCGGGTATTAGCAGCCGAAATCAGTTATATGGCTGGTGGGATTGGCCGTTGCTGATATATAGATCGGTATTGGGCATGGGGTAAACTCAACACATTCACAAAGGAGAAAGGACAATGAAACGTATCGCAGTATTTTCAATCATTCTACTTTTGCTGGGTGCGCCGGATGTTCTGCTCGCAGCAAGAAGTGATTACGACGTTGCGTATGACTATGCTGTTCGGTTTTATCCTCGCTGGCTTAGTTATATGCAGTTCCCCAAAGGAGGCAACAGGCTTGCTGGGCCACTTGGAATGGGTCCGGAATTCAAGCGGATTGTGGCGGTCAATGACGATACGATTTACTGCGGCGGCGGATTAGACCTTTCGAAAGGGCCACTCATTCTTACGGTCCCTGCTTATCCAAATATTTACTCGATAGCTCAACTGGATGTTTTTGGAGATATCTTCCATACCGACCTGGCTCCTTCTTCGTCAGGCGGCGTCTACGCGTTGGTCGGACCTGGCTACAGCGGTGAGCTTCCTGCTGAGGCGACCAAGATTCAGTTTCCTTATAACTCATCAATCATCTTTATTAGAGCCGACAAATATTCACCGCAAGGCGACGACCAGATTCAGGCAGCGGAAGACTTCAGGGCTAATCTGCAACTGCAGAGTCTTGCCGACTGGCAAAGTGATCCTACGGGAGGAAAGGCTTCTGTTGTGCCTTTGTACTTCTTCAGTCAACCCATGAAACGAATGGCCGATGAGGCCATCGAGTTTGCGACGGAAAGCTTTCTGGAAACTCTCCAGACGGCGATGGCAGCACCAACGACGGAACCCCTGACCACGTCGGATAAAAAACTTATTGCGGAGTTTAATCAGCGGTTTGATGCTGCCAAGAAAACCGCGGAAGGGAACGGGCGGGCTCTTGTTCATATTACCGAAGGCGCGAGAGCGGCCCATGCGGCCCTGATCGATCGCTGGCTGTCCCATCGAGATAAAAATAACTGGATTCACTTTAGCAATGTTGGCCATTGGGGCAAGAGCTACCTTGATCGCGCAGCGCTTACCGAGTACATTCAGTACGGTAACGAGCGAAAGACGGCCTATTACGCCCATGCGTTCATGGATGGGCAAAGTGTTCCGCTCGATGGTGGCGCCTATAGCTACAGAATTCACTTTACTAAAGATCAAATTCCTAAAGCCACGCGATTCTGGTCAATAACTGCCTATACTCCTGAAGACATTGAGTTAGTGGAGAATTCAGCATTTAAATATGTTGTGGCTGCCTATACACCGGGACTTGTCAAGGATGCTGATGGAGGTTTAACGGTATACCTTCGAGCAAATGCGCCGAAGAAAGCACCCAGAGCGAACTGGCTTCCCGTGCCGGATGGACCGTTCAATGTCATGCTTCGCATCTACGGTCCCGAGGGCGCCGCGCTAAAAGGAACCTATGTGCCACCCAAGATTACGCGTCTGCCCTATCAGGGTGAGTAATGCACCGGGTCAGCTTATGATGTCTTGAGCAATGCTCCGCTGAGCCATCCCCTTCTCCGGGGTAGGGTTAGGTCCATCGTAACCGTTCAGCGTTCCTGCTCCCCAGGTATCCCATGAGGGATGGGCGGGCACGGCTAATGAAAGCCGCGCCCGCCCAATAATCATCTATGGCCGGAATGCTCAACATGCTCCCCGCGCCTCGCCTTGATGCACGGGTCAACCTCCGCTGCCAATCTCTACGTCATAGTGGGGGCAGGGGTCACACCTACATTCTTGACACAGCACGCAGTACGAGCGGCAAAACACAGTAATCACGGGGACCCGAGTTCAATTCCTGGCGCTATGTCAAAAGTGTAGGTGTGACCCCGTCATCACGCGATTGGATACAATAAATCTCCCAAACTTATAGAACCGGAATGAAACCACCTCACCAAGAGAGATGCAGCCCATCTATCATGTGGTGGAGAGACAAAGGACCAGCGAATGCCACCCAAAGTGAGAGAACTCATTGCCGAGCTTGAACGGGCAGGCGTTGTGGACCGAGGAGGCAAGGGCCGCCATCGGAACTTTGTCCACCCAAAGGTGAGAGGGCCAGTTGCCATTTCCAGGCGGCCGGGTGAAGATGCAAAATACTGCCAAGTTCGAGCTGTTAAGCTTGCGATAGGGGAATCCACAAAATGAAAGACCGTGCCAGATACGTGAAGATCGTCGAGTGGTCAGAGGAGAATCAGTGCTATGTGGGCAGCTCACCAGGATTGCTTTATGGGGGATGCCATGGAAACGACGAAATGCAAGTTTTCGCAGAACTGTGTCGAATCGTGGGCGAGGCAATTGCGCTTTACAGGGAGGATGGGAAGACGCTTCCTCCGTCAACTTCAGGCCGAGACTTCGCCAACAAGCTCCGGAATGTCGCATAACGAGGGCACGCACGCGGACACGCAACCATGCCGAGATCATCCGGTGGCGTTGTTTCGGACGGGGTCGGATGCTGAAAACCAATCTCGGAGGGTCACCGATGAAGAAACGCAAATTGCTGCAAAAATTGCTTTCCGGCTCGAAAAACATCCGGTTCTCTGAGGCATCGGCCTGTGCCAAGGCATTTGGGTTCAATTATCACGCATCACCGGCGACCATCATATCTACGTACACCCGGAAGTGTCAGAACTGGTGAACCTCCAAGATGTTGAAGGGAAAGCCAAACCATATCAGGTTAAGCAACTGCTGCAGATCATTGAACGATACAATCTCCAACTGGAGGATGAGGAATGAGTGATTATCACATTAACGTATTCTATAGTGAAGAGGATGAGGGGTATATTGCAGATATACCAGATTTGAAACATTGTTCAGCTTTTGGCTCAACCCCTGAAGAAGCACTGCGGGAAGTACTGATCGCAAAAAAGGCATGGCTTGAGGCGGCACGCGAGCACAGAAAGCCAATCCCAGGACCTCGCTATCGACCCGTCATTTATCAGGTCGCATGAGTGGCTGACCAATGCATCCAGGCGACGCACGGGGAATGCGTCGCGTGTTCCGGTCAGAGCTCCCTGGGCGTGCGCGATTGATGCTGTCGTTGCCTCACGCCGAGATAAGAGGAGCAAACGGGGCCACACCTACACTCTTGACACGAAGATGCTCCACACGAATACATGACAGAGGAGGATCGGGCGCAGAGGAACACGAACAAGAAGCAGAGTGCGCTGATTTGAGGCTTCATAGAAACGTCGGCAGAAAATGGAAGGCTTGAAGCTCAGGGCCAACTGGACGGCGGGTACCGCCCAGCGATGGACGGCAGTGCTTCGGCCTGCCGTCAGTTACCCTGAATGTTATGCAGCGCGATCCACTGACACATTGGTGATAACCTGCCCAAAACCCTGCTGACCGTTTCGGCAACCACATCGCACCTGTCGAGCACTTCATCAGCGTCATGGACTGAGGTCACAAATCCTTGGCGATAGTGACTCGGAAGTTCGTTCCGCCTTGTGGTGCTGGTTCTACCGTTACCTTACCCCGATGGCGTTCGGCGGTTTCTTTGACGATGGCAAGACCCAGTCCGGCCCCCTGGACCCCTGTGGATGATTTGCCACGTTCAAAGAACTTAAAGAGTTTTTCGGCGTTTTCCCAACTTATCCCAACGCCGTCGTCGCTGACTGAAAAAACGTGGAACTTCTCAGTACCTTCATGACCGATTCTGACCTGCGACAGGGACTTGCCTCCATATTTTAGTGCATTGTCCACAAGGTTTCTAAAAATGCGGATCATTGATAACCGATCGGCCCGAATTTCAGGCATTGCCCCGGCCTCAACCCAATTCACCTTGAGCTCGCTCAACCGCAGAGAAAACTCCTCCTTCACTTCGCGGCAAATGGCACTCATGTCTACTATCTCGATCTTCAAAGGTGCTTCCTTGGTGGCGATGTAGACGTTGATGGCCTCGACAAGGGCGGTGAGATGCTTTGCCGCCTTAAGGATCTGAGTGCAATAGCCCTTCCCCTTGTTGTCAAGTGAATCCTGATAATGCCTGTAGAGGAGGTTTGCAAACCCGTGCACACCAATGGCAGGACTCTTGAGATCGTGAATCACTGAATAGGCAAACCGTTTTAGGTCCTCGGCGCTCTGCCGCAGTGCTTCCTCAGCCTGTAATCGTTCAACAATTTCCACCTTGAGTTCTTTGTTGGACCTGGCCAATTCCACCGTGCGCTGCTCGACGCGCCGTTCAAGCTCGTCATAAGCCTTCTGGAGGGCCATCTCGGCTTTCTTGCGTTCTGTGATGTCGACCGTTACACCAACCAGTCCTGCGACGACACCATCGGCATTGGCGAAAGTCCCCTTATTGATGAGCACATCGCGAATATCACCGTCCGCATAGTGAAGAGTAGTTTCATGGACCTGCTCACCGGGGTTCTCCAGAAGCGCGGTATCCATCTGTTGATAGTCCTCGGCCAGGTCTTCGGGAAAGAGGTCATGGCTGGTCTTGCCGATAATCTGCCCCTTTGAAAGACCCATGCGCAATTCAAATGCCTTGTTACAGCCGAGGAACTGCCCTTTGGTATCTTTGTAGAAAATGGGATTAGGTATTGTGTCAATAAGGGTTTGCAGGAAATGCAGTTGCTCCTGCAGCGCCTTCTCGATTTGTTTCTCGGATTCAGCCATCCTCTGCCCCCTGAATGCCAGCCAATTGTCGCCCTGGGGCCGGCGCCTTTTGCGGCCAAGGTCTTCTTGAGTTCCCAATCGTATCTGTCTTAAGAATTTTTGAGAAGCAAATTACCTGCCACATGAACAAAATATCTGCCGTCTGAAGACTGCCCACCAGACAAAGGGCACAGGTGACACTTTCGGCTCTACGGCCTGCCGTATTTTCTGAGACATTTCTGTTCATTCTTGTATCTTCCGATTTCCCATTTCCGGGCCTGACACTTTTCTGTTCAAACGCGGTCACCGAAGATGCTTCATCTAAATAGCCGGAGCGATTTTAGTATTTGATGGTTTCGCAAAAAGTGAGACGGTTCAGAATGGACAAAACTGAACGAGGATACTTCCTTGTTGGGCTTTACCGAAACCTTCTTGGTGCCGGCTTCCGGGTCTTCCTCCACCACGCATTGTTCCTTGAGAACCCGCACCATGAGTTGGTAGCTGCTCAAACTGATGATCTTCATTTCATGGTCGCATCAAGGGCAACAGAGGGGATACACTTCAAGCCCAAGCGTTTTGACGGGTTGTGTTGGTGACCTCAAATTATTGAGAAGTCACGCATGAAGCAGTTTCGTGGTGTTGATACTTCCAGAGAGCCCTGGCCGTGGCCGAGTTCTTCTGCTGTTGCAGCAGGTCTTCGGGAGTTCCTTCGGCGACTACCCGGCCGCCCTTGTCGCCGCTGCCGGGCCCGAGGTCGATCACATGGTCGCCGGCCCAGATGAGGTCGAGGTTGTGCTCGATGACCAGCACGGTGTTGCCCTTGTCCGTCAGCGCGCGGAGTACCTCTACGAGGCGCTTGACGTCGGCGCGGTGGAGGCCGGTGGTGGGCTCGTCCAGGATGTAGAGGGTGGCGCTGCGGCTGGTGCCGAGCTCGCTCGCCAGTTTGATGCGCTGGGCTTCACCGCCGGAGAGGGTCGGGCTGGGCTGGCCGAGGGTGAGGTAGCCGAGGCCGAGATCGCAGAGCACCCGCAAGGGTCTCGCAATCTTTGAAAACGGGCCGAAAAGTTGCGCGGCATCGTTGATGGTCATGGCGAGAATGTCGGCGATGGTCATGTCCTTGAAGGTGGCCGCCAGGGTTTCGGGGTTGAACCGGGAGCCCCCGCACGTTTCGCAGGGGACCAGGACGTCCGGCAGGAAACTCATCGCCACCCTGGTCTGCCCCTGCCCTTTGCACTCTTCGCAGCGCCCGCCCTTGACGTTGAACGAAAAACGCCCCGGCGAAAAACCGCGCACCCGCGCCTCGGGAAGCGACGCAAAGAGCTTCCTGATCTCGTCCCACACCCCCACGTAGGTTGCCGGAATCGAGCGCGGCGTCCGCCCGATGGGGCTGTGATCCACCTCGAGGACGCGCTGGATGGCTTCATGGCCGCGCATCGCCTCGAATGCCGCATGGTTCCCGCCATAGCGTTTCCCCAGGCGTTCCTCGAGGGCGCAGTAGATGACTTCATGGACGAGGGTGCTCTTCCCCGCTCCCGACACCCCAGTGACGCAGATCAGCGCCCCAAGCGGAAGGCGCACGTCAATTCCCTTCAGGTTCCGTGCCCGCGCCCCGATGACCTCCAGCCATCCCGATTCCCCGGGCCTTTGCCGATGAGTCCCCGTGTCATTCTCATGAAGATGGGTTTCCATGCCGTCTTTCTGGATTCCCGCCGGCGCGGGAATGACGGGAAATGATGCCCGTTTTGCGGGTCCGCTGAACTGGACTCCCGCAGGTTCGGGAATGACGGTGGTTGCGAAAGGTTTGCCAAACCACTTCCCGGTGAGCGTCTCCGGCTTGCCGCAGAGCGTCTTGAAGCGCCCTTGGGCGATCAGTCTGCCGCCATCGCTGCCGGCCATGGGCCCGAGCTCGCTGAGGGTGTCGGCCTGCCGCATGGTCTCGGCGTCATGTTCCATGATGATGATCGTGTTGCCCTCCCGCCGGAGCTCCTTGAGGCTGGAACAGCAGGCGTTCGTTATCGACGGGATGGAGCCCGATGGTGGGTTCATCGAAGATGCAGCAGACCCCTCGAAGGTTCGACCCCAGTTACGCGGCGAGGCGAATGTGCTGGGTTTCCCCGCCGGAAAGGGTATCTCCGGACCGGTCCAGGGCCAGGTAGTCCAGCCCCACCTTCCGCAGGAACAAGGCCCGAGCGCTGATCTCCCTCGAGATAGGTCCGGCGATGGGCTGCTCGGGGGCTTCGAAACGAAATGAATTCCTTCTTGTGACACCGATGAGTTAGATGCCAACGAGAACCTTGGGGAAGGCGACCCCAACAGGATGTACCTACGGATCATCATCACGGAAATCGCTGGACTGGAGAAGATGGTAAAAAACCCGATCGAACTGAAAACCTCGGGGAGACCCTATCGAGAGCCCGCCAACGTTAACGACCTGATCGGCGACGTTGTGGAGCAGTTGCAACAGAGTCACGCCATGCAGGGGATGACCGAGAAACGTCTTGGCATTATCAGCAGGATGGAAGAGGGCCACGTGGAAATTCAGATTTCGGACACCGGCCGCTGCTGCCGCGCACTCGATCTGACCCTTGAGCCTCATGCCACACGGCGCCGTGAATCCTGAAACAACCCGATGGGTTCTTGGGGCTTAATCGAGATCTGCCGGCTTCGTCCCGAAATGGAGGTGAGAAAGGCGTTCAGGAAAAAACGGGAATCCTTCCTCATTCCGGGAGTTGGAGCTGCTTTTTCAGGTTGGGGGCGATAAGGTCCCGGCCGGATGGATACAAGGCCGGGCAAGCTGAAAAAGCAAAAGAGGCAGAGTCTTTTAGACTCTGCCTCTTGAAATGGCCTGTCAAGGCGATCAAAGTTTAGCGTTCAACATGACCTCTCCGACGCAGTGTCACAATTGCCGTCACTCCCAGGAGCAGCAGGAAAAGGATCACACCTCGCTCGGAAAGGGTCGGCACAGGAATAGCCTGATTGGGGTACACGTCATGCCCTTCTTTCGGGTCGCCTGAGACGCCCGGATCATTGATACACTGACATCCCTGGTCTGTTGTCGCCACTACGCCGATCTTGAGGACCGTGAACGATGCCGGCGCGCTGAAGGTGATCTGCTGGGTGTTCTGTCCCGCCGTGATGAGAGACGGATCCGGGTTGCTCAAATCATCCACGTAGATCACCCACTGGTATTGGGCATACCCGGGTGTCGTGGATGCCACGTTCCCCGTGGAGCCGAAGTCCACCTTTTCGGGTGCCGTGATGTCGCAGATCAAGGACACCGGCGTGTACACGCAGCCCGACGCAGGATCGCACGTGTCGTTCGTACAGGCGTTTCCGTCGGTGCAGGAGATCGGGGTGTACACGCATCCCAACACCGCATCACAACTGTCCGTTGTACACGCGTTTTTGTCGTCGCAAGTGACGGGGGTGTGGCTGATGCCGGTCGCCGGATCGCAGGCGTCCGTGGTGCAGACGTTGTTGTCATCCACGTTGACCGGTGTGTGCGTGCAGCCCGTCGCTGGATCGCAACTGTCGTTGGTACACGCGTTGTTGTCGTCGCAGTTGACGGGGGTGTGGCTGATGCCGGTCGCCGGATCGCAGGCGTCCGTGGTGCAGGCGTTGTTGTCATCCACGTTGACCGGTGTGTACACACATTCACCCGTCGTTGGGTTGCAGCTGTCGGCGGTACACGCGTTGTTGTCGTCGCAGTTGATGGGGGTGTGGCTGATATTACCGGTCGCCGGATCGCAGGCGTCCGTGGTGCAGGCGTTGTTGTCATCCACGTTGACCGGTGTGTACACACATTCACCCGTCGTTGGGTTGCAGCTGTCGGCGGTGCAAGGATTGCCGTCGTCACAAACGTCAGAGCGGACCTCGAAATTGTCAATGCGCAGCGTCGCGGAGGTTCCGCTCGGGAGCCTCGGTGCCGGTTGGTTCTTCTCGATCCAGATGCCGATGCCGTTGACTGTGCCGCTCAACGGGAGAGTCTGTCCGGACGGTCCGTTCTCGCGTGGCAGGCAGTTGGGGACCGTGCTCTCGCACTCACCGCCAGGGGCCTCGTCGTAGCTGTTGGCGATCAAGAACGTCTTTCCTGCGAAATCAAAGGTATGGGTTTGCCAGATCGGGTCCTTTGGGTCGCCTCCAGGGGTGGTGGCAGGGTTGTAAGCGGACTGCTCCAGGACCTGCTCGGCGATGTACCACGTGGTGCCGATCCGCAACGCGACATGCATGGCGGATTGCGCCGCGGGGTCAAAGTTGAGCTGCGAGTTGGTCGGTGAGTCGTAATAGACCTTCTGGCAGCTTGTTGAGTTCTGCTGCACGAAGGTCGAACAACCGTTGTTGCGGGAGTCGAAACGCACCCTGCGCAGCGTCGAGACGTCCGCACTGAACTCATCCGTAAAAATGTAGATGCCCGCAACCGCGCTTGGCGAGTAGAAGGCGCCGCCCGTGTTCGGGACCAGATTCCCGACGGGGTTCGAATCGACCGGCTGCATTTCCGGCGCCAGCCCGTTATCCAATCGCTGGAGATCCTGACTGGCGGCGTCGACAATGGCGCTGCCATGTTGCTCCCCGTACCATTTCTGGATGAAGACGATGTCCTTGGGGGTGGTCCCTCCGGTGTTGAGAATAGGGAAGACCTCGCGGTAAATCGTACAGTCATTTGATGAGTTCGCCCATGCGGAATTGTGAGCCATAGTGGACAGAGCGCTCACTAGAGTTAACGCCAGCATGGTCCCAGACACCAGCGCCAAGCCTCTCTTCCATGAGGGACTTTTCTTATTGGGTTTTTGAAAATGAAACATGGATTTCATGATGGCCCCCTTGCACCCAATGATAGATTGAAGAGATGACAGGAAATTGCTTTCTGGCGCATTTCGGATAGCATGTGTCTTCGATCCTGTCAAGGTGCATCTTGGCTCATTTTCTGCCCATTTGTGTGCCGATTCCTTGGTAATTGAAGCAGCCACCACCACGGTGTGACACCGTCGAGGTGGGGATGATGCGCAGATCGACTCAAAGTGAGCTCGATGGAAGGGTTGTTGTTCGTGGAGGGCTTGAAAGAGGGTTTTTGCCCCGGTTTAAAAGCAAACTGGTCCTGTGTGGAGTCACCATCGACTCGGAATTCAAATGTCAAAATATAAGAAGATTAAGGACCCTTTGATCGCGCAAGGAAATGCTGAGGAATTTGTGGTGATTAAGGATGATGAGGTTTTTGACATTTGTTTGGCTTACGAAGACGCCCTGCGCCAGGGAATTAGGAAATTTGGAGACGTTCCTTTTCTGGTTATAAGGAATCAGCCACTTTGAAAAGGGGAACTTCTTTCTTCATGGAGTAGATGTGGGTTGCCTTGCCTCAGCACAAATCTCCCCGATTTGAGGAACAGCGGTCCGATCAGCAATGTCCTCATTACTGCATCCAAGCCGGTTCTTGACGCTCTACAATCGTAAGGAAAGGATCTTCCTCCTGTTCGTCAGTGCGCAGCCCTTATCGATACAGGCGCCAGTGGGACGGTTCTCAAAACGGGGATCGCGCAGGAACTTAATCTGCAGCCCAGGGGCATCACCGAAATCTCAACACCGTCATGCGCCAGGCATTCCTGCAATGTTTACGATGTGTCGGTGATATTTCCGCAGCATCAGTATGTCAATGGCTTGGTCAACGCAATGGAAGCTCCACTGGCAGGTTTAGAATATAGATTGCTTGATTGGCAGGGACCTGCTGGCCAATGGAATCTTAATTTACGAAGGTTACACAAACAGGTTCGTCCTTTCTCTTTAGACGCCGTTTAATGCCAGATTCGTTTCCATCACTGGATCACGATCACTTATTCGTCACAACAATTCACCTCCCAAAACCCACATAGATCACGCTCCCTGCCCGTCCCGGTCGTCTCTGGCTGCCTGATTTCCGTTATGCGTGCAAACCGCTGTGATGCCAAGCATTGGATTTCTGTTGAACCTGGAAAGCGTTTTAATGGGCTGTGTCGAAACCCTCAAATTATTGAGAGGTTACACAGGGAGCAGTGTCGTGGTGTTGATACTTCCAGAGAGCCGTCGCCGTGGCCGAGTTCTTCTGCTGTTGCAGCAGGTTTTCGGGGGTCCCCTCGGCGACGATCCGGCCTCCCTTGTCCCCGCTGCCGGGGCCGAGGTCGATCACGTAGTCGCCGGCCCAGATGAGGTCGAGGTTGTGCTCGATGACCAGCACGGTGTTGCCCTTGTCCGTCAGGGCGCGGAGCACTTCCACGAGGCGTTTGACATCGGCGCGGTGGAGGCCGGTGGTGGGTTCGTCCAGGATATAGAGGGTGGCCGTGCGGTTGGTGCCGAGCTCGCTCGCCAGTTTGATGCGCTGGGCTTCACCGCCGGAGAGCGTCGGGCTGGGCTGGCCGAGGGTGAGGTAGCCGAGGCCGAGATCGCAGAGCACCCGCAGGGGTCGGGCGATCTTTGAAAACGGGCCGAAAAGTTGCGCGGCCTCGTTGATGGTCATGGCGAGAACGTCAGCGATGGTCTTCTCCTTGAAGGTGGCCACCAGGGTCTCGGTGTTGAACCGGGAGCCCCCGCACGTTTCGCAGGGGACCAGGACGTCCGGCAGAAAGCTCATCGCCACCTTGACCTGCCCCTGCCCTTTGCACTCTTCGCACCGCCCGCCCTTGACGTTGAACGAAAAACGCCCCGGCGAAAAGCCGCGCACCCGCGCCTCGGGAAGCGAGGCGAAGAGCTTCCTGATCTCGTCCCACACCCCCACGTAGGTTGCCGGAATCGAGCGCGGCGTCCGCCCGATCGGGCTGTGATCCACCTCGAGGACGCGCTGGATGGCTTCCTGGCCGCGCATCGCCTCGAGTCCCGCATGGTTCCCGCCATAGCGTTTTCCGATGCGGTCATCGAGGGCGTGGTAGATGACTTCATGGACGAGGGTGCTCTTCCCCGCTCCCGACACCCCGGTGACACAAGTCAGGGCCCCGAGCGGAAGGCGCACGTCAATGCCCTTCAAGTTCCTTGCCCGCGCCCCGATGACCTCCAGCCATCCCGATGCCCCGGGTCCTTGGCGATGAGTCCCCGTGTCATTCTCAGGAAGATCGGTTTCCATGCCGTCTTTCCGGGTCCCCGCCGGCGCGGGAATGACGGGAAATGGTGCCCGTTTTGCCTGTCCGCTGAACTGGGCTCCCGCCGGTTCGGGAATGACCGTGCTTGCGAAAGGCTTGCCAAACCACTTCCCGGTGAGCGTTTCCGGATTGCCGCAGAGCGTCCTGAAGCGCCCTTGGGCGATCAGCCTCCCGCCATCGCTGCCGGCTCCCGGCCCGAGTTCGATGAGGGTGTCCGCCTGCCGCATGGTCTCGGCGTCATGTTCCATGATGATGATGGTGTTGCCCTTGCGCCGGAGCTCCTTGAGGCAGGAGAGCAGGCGATCGTTGTCCACGGGATGGAGCCCGATGGTGGGTTCATCGAGGATGTAGCAGACGCCCCGAAGGTTCGACCCCAGTTGCGCGGCGAGGCGAATGCGCTGGGTTTCCCCGCCGGAAAGGGTGTCCCCGGAACGGTCCAGGGCCAGGTAGTCCAGCCCCACCTTCCGCAGGAACAAGGCCCGGGCGCTGATCTCCCTCGAGATGGGGCCGGCAATGGGCTGCTCGTGGGCTTCGAAACGAAATGCCCGCCACTGCTTCTGAAAATCGGTAAGGTTGAGATGCGCGAGATCGGCAATGGTCAGGCCCCGGATAAAGACCGCGCGGGCCTGGGCGTTGAGGCGCTGGCCATGGCATTCGGGACAGGGATGATCTTCATAAAAGGGTCCCAGAAAACTGCCTGATTCGGTTTCCGCCATTTGTTCGAGCATGGGCACCAGGCCGATGGATTCCCCTGCCCTGCCCCGCAGCATGGCGTTCTGTTTATCCTTGGGCAATTCATGGAAGGACGCTTCGGGATTCACCTTCAACGCTTCCAGCCAGTAGCGCTGCAACCGTTTCACCGAAGCTTTGACGCCTTCCGGCCACAGGGTGGACCGAAGGAAGCGCAGCAAGCCGTCCTTCAGGGGAACCTGGGGAGGACCGATGACGCGGTCGATGTTCAGGCGCTTGGTGGCGCCGAGCCCATTGCACGAGGGGCACGCGCCATGGCGGCTGTTGAACGAAAAGAGGCGCGGATCGAGAGGCGCCAGCCCCTGCTGGCAATGGTCGCAGTAGAGCCGTTCGCTGAAGACTTTCCGTTCCGCTCCCTCCACGTGCAGCGAGCCGCCGCCCAGGGCAAGAGCCCGCCGCACCACCTCGGGCAAATCGCCCGCCACGACACCCCGCCCGCCGATATGCGACACGAGGACTTCAATGTCATGTTCGCGATGGCGTTCGAGAACCGGCACCGGGTCGAGGGGCAGCCATCGGCCATCAACCAGGACCGTATCAAAACCCAGCTTTTGGAGGCGCAGGAAAAGGTCCCGGTAGATGCCCTTGCGACCCCGTACCAGCGGCGCGAGCAGCCGGGCCTCGCCTTGCCCCGCTTCCCGCTCCACCATGGCGAGGACCTGGTCGAAGCTCAGCGCCGTCAGTTCCCGGCCGCAGGTCGGGCACCGCTGCCTTCCCAGCTTGGCATAGAGGAGCCTCAGGAAATGGTAAATCTCGGTGATGGTCCCTACTGTCGACTTGCGGCTCAACTGGCTGGTGCGCTGCTCGATGGCCACCGTCGGCGGCAGCCCCAGCACCTGGTCGACATTGGGCTTTTCCATGATCTTGAAATACTGGCGGACATAGGCAGAAAGGCACTCCAGGTAGCGGCGCTGCCCTTCGGCGAAGATCACGTCAAAGGCCAGGGTGGATTTGCCCGAACCGCTCAACCCCGTCAGCACGATCATCTTGTTGCGCGGCAGATGGACTTCCGGGATGTTGAGATTGTGTTCGCGGGCGCCGCGGACGATGATGTCAGGGGGGAAGGAGTGATGAGTGATGAGTGATGAGTGATGAGTGAGAAGTGCTGAGTGCTGAGTGCTGGGTGCTGAGTGCTGGGTGCTGAGTCATGGGTGCTGGGTGCTGAGTGCTGAGTGCTGGGTGCGGGGTGCTCGGGTGCAGCAGTGCTTAGTGGAGTTTGGCATAAAGGATTGTCTGATGGTCGACCGTCATGCCCGCGAAGGCTGGCATCCGGTTTTGTTGCTGGATTCCCGCCAAGAGCATGCGGGAATGACGGCCGGGGGTAATGGACATTTTATTCTGCTGTGCTGTACTAAGCGCTGGTTCGGGGGCTGAACCATAGCTTGGGGTGGGGTGTTCCGTGGCCACGGCGGAGGCATCGGGATGGGCGTGGCCTTGGAGGCGGCGTTCGAGGTGACGGCCGGTGTGGCTGTGAGGGTGGGCGGCGATGAGCGATGGGGGGCCTTCGGCGATGATCTCGCCGCCATTGTCGCCCCCTTCAGGGCCGAGGTCGATGATCCAGTCGCACACCTTGAGCAGGTCCAAGTTGTGTTCGACCACGACAACGGTGTTCCCCAGATCCACCAATTGCTGGAGGACGTTCACCAGTTTTTCCAGGTCATGGGGGTGGAGACCGGTGGTGGGTTCGTCCAGGAGGAAGACGGCCTGCGTGCCGTTCGATCCAGGGCCGTTGCCGCCCTGGCCGCCTTTGGTGCGGAGATAGCGGAGCAGCTTCAGGCGCTGGGCTTCGCCTCCTGAGAGGGTGCTGAGGGGCTGGCCCAGCCGGAGATAATCCAGGCCGATGGCCATAATCGGGTTGAGGGCTTCGACCAGCGGTTTGTTGCCGGGAATACGTTCCAGGAGCTCCTGGGCGGTGCATTCGAGGATATCCGCGATGGACAGGCCCCGCACCCGGATATCGAGGATTTCGTCTTTGAAGCGGCGGCCCTCGCATTGCGAGCAGCGAATGTAGACGTCAGCCAGGAACTGCATCTCGATCCGTTCGAACCCTTCGCCTTTGCAGACGTCACAGCGGCCACCCGGCTGATTGAAGGTAAAGTGCCTGGTGGTATAGCCCCTGGCCACGGCTTCCGGAGTCTGCGCCAGGAGGCTTCGCAGCGGGTCCAGGGCATGCGTATAGGTCAGGAGATTGGCCCGGGGAGTCCGCCCGAGCGGTCGCTGATCGACCAGGATCAGGTCGCTCGACGAGCTCGCCTCCCTCGAGCCCGTCGCACCAGCCGGGAGCATCGGTGGCCTTGCCCTGGGATCGCAGCCAGTTGGCATGGAGCGTCTTCTTGACGAGGGTGCTCTTGCCGGAACCCGAAACCCCGCTGACGCCGATCAGCAGACCCAGGGGGAACCGCACGGTGAGGTTTTTCAGGTTGTTTTCGCGGGCACCGCTGACCGTCAGCACCCGGTTCCAATCGGGCGAGCGCCGGCGAGCGGGCATAGCGGCGACGTGACTTTCGCGGAGATAAGCGCCGGTCAGACTGTTCTCGCAGGCGACCAGACCGCCAGGGGGCCCCTGGTAGACCACCTCCCCTCCCCGCTCGCCGCCACCCGGACCCATATCGATCACCTCGTCACAGAACCGGATCATATCCGGGTCGTGTTCCACCACGGCGACCGTATTCCCCAGGTCCACCAACCGCCGGAGCTGCGTCATGAGGCGCTGCTGGTCCCGGGGATGCAATCCCACGCTGGGTTCATCGAGCACATAGAGGACGTTCACCAGGGCCGATCCCAGGGCCCTGGTCAAATGCACCCGCTGTACCTCGCCACCCGAGAGGGTCCGGGACTGGCGGTCGAGGGTAAGGTATTCCAAGCCCACCTGGTGCAGAAACTGCAGCCGGTTGCGGATTTCGCCGACCACCAGCGCCGCCGCCGGATCGCGCTCGAGCTCCGGCCACGGTTCGTCGAAGAAGGCGAGGCATTTTTCGATGCTCAGGGCATTCAACTCACCGAGCGTCCGACCACGCAGCCGATACAACATTGCCGCCGGCTGGTAGCGGGTTCCCCGGCACGCCTTGCAGGGGGTATAGGCGCGGTAGCGCGACAGGAAGACCCGCACGTGCATCCGGTAAGTCTTGCTCTCCAGCCATTCGAAGAACCCCCTGATCCCGTAGAAGCCGTCGGCACCGTCGATGATCTTCCGCTTGGCCTCGTCATCCAGTTGTTCAAAGGGCAGCGTGGCCGGAATCCCTTCGCGGCGGCAGAAACCCATCAGATCGAAGTACTCGTCACGATCCGTGCTCCACGGTTTGATCGCCCCCTCGCTCAACGACAGGCGGGGATTCGGGATGACCAGATCCAGATCCACCCCGATGGTCCGCCCGAACCCTCGGCACTCCGGGCAGGCGCCCAACGGGCTGTTAAAGGAAAAAAGATTCGGGGTCGGCGGCGGGATCGTTTCCCCGGTATGGCACGCTGCACAGCTCAAATCCGAGCTGAACCAGTTGATTGAAGAGTGATGAGTGATGAGTGATGAGTGATGAGTGGTGAGGGGTAAGGTGCTGGGGGGGAAGTGCTGAGTGCTGAGTGCTGAGTGCTGGGTGGGGGGAGTGCTGAGTGCTGGGTGCTGGGGGCTGGGTGCTGAGGGGGGAGTTGGAGCGTTGATTTCCGGGCCCGGATCGTCGAGGTTCACCGGAGATGCCGGCAGATGGGGGCCGGGAAGAACGACCACGGCCAGGCGATTGTTCCCCATCTTGAAGGCCGTTGCCAGGGAGTCTTTCACCGCTCGCGGCGGCGGCTTTGCCCCAGGAGAGGCGATCGACAACCACGAGGATTTCTTTACCGGCGAGGTGCTCCATTTCTTCATGGCTGAGGCCTTCCAGGTCGAACGTTCTACCGTCGCGATAGACGCGAAGGAACCCCTGGGAAATAAGGTGCCGGCTCCATTTGCCGGGCATTTCGGGAGGATGCTCGACGGAAGTGGCGCTGCGGCTGGTGAAATTTTGCGCTGGCCGTCTGTTTTCTGCCGCTTCCGGGACGTAGGGAAAGACGATCAGGAGACGGCTGCCCCGGGGGAGGTCCTGGAGCTTCTGGTAGACACTCTCCGGGTTGTCCTGGGAGACGGGCTGCCCGCATCGGGGACAGTAGGGCACGGCCAGGCGGGCATAGAGCAGCTTGAGGTAGTCGTTTATTTCCGTAATGGTTCCCACTGTGGACCGCGAACTGCGCACGGCGGTTTCCGATTCGATGGCAATGCTGGGAGGAATCCCGTCGATGAGGTCCGCCTCGGGAGGGTCCATCCGCTCCAGAAACTGGCGGGCATAGGGCGAAAACGTTTCCACGTAGCGCCGCTGCCCCTCCGCGTAGAGGGTGTGCAGGGCCAGGCTGGACTTCCCCGAGCCGCTGACGCCGCTGATGGCAATCAGTCGATTGAGCGGGATATCGAGGTCGAGGTTCTTCAGATTATGCTGGCGCACACCCCGAAGCCGGATCACTTCCTGTTTGGCCAAACGATTGGCTCCTTTTAGAGATGTTGATGGTTGATGGTTGATAGTTGATGGTTGATGGTTGATGGTTGATGGTTGATGGACAAAATGGCTCATGGTTCATGGTTCGTGGCTGTTGGTTTTCGATGCTTGGTCTCGGCCTTTTGGAGTCGAACCCCAGGGCAATATATACCATTCCCGAAAGGAAAGACTGTTAATCCCCTCCATTCATGGCTTGGAGCTCATAACCAGTCACCGATCAACATCCCCATCAACCATCAACTATCAACCATCAACTATCAACCATCAACTATCCACCATCAACCATCAATTCAACCCTGACAAAATCCGATTTTCAAGGTAATCTTCACCCGAACGATGAAAATGAGCCATGTCAACCCGTGTGGCTGCCATGGTGATGACAGGGCGCCAGAGGAAAGCAACAATGGCAAGTGAGCTTGGAAGGTGCTATGGAATGCAACCAGCCACAGTCACCGGTGACGTGGGCCGAAATGGAGCCAGTTCCGGTGGGCACGGTGAAGCAGTGCCCACCCTACAGTGTTCCCAGACCGCAGGTGGGCAGCCTTTGTCTCACCCTAACATCACGAACTTATGCTCCATGTGTACCAGCCACTAGCCACTAGCCACTTCTGTCCTCTGACCACTGACCACTGAGCACTGATCATGTACAAACCGACCCCCATGATGCAGCAGTACCTGGAGATCAAGGCGCAGTATCCCGACGCCCTGCTGCTCTATCGGATGGGGGACTTCTATGAAATGTTCCTGGACGACGCCGTCGCTGCTGCCGGCATTCTGGAGATCGCGCTCACCTCGCGCGACAAGCAGGCCGACAACCCCATTCCCATGTGCGGGGTGCCCTACCACGCGGCCGAAGGCTACCTTGCCAAACTGGTGGCGGCCGGCAAAAAAGTGGCGATCTGCGACCAGGTCGAGGACCCGAGACACGCCAAGGGCCTGGTGCGGCGGGAAGTGACCCGGGTCATCACGCCGGGTCTCATTCTGGACAGCCAGAACCTGCTGTCCAACCAGCCCAACTATCTCGCCGCGGTTTCCCGGGGAAGTCGCGACCACGCTTTCGGGCTGGCCTATCTCGACATTTCCACCGCCGAATTCAGGCTCGTCGAGCTGGATTCCGAGGAAACGCTGCGCGAGGAACTGCTGCGCGTTTCCCCGAAAGAAGTGCTGCTGCCGCAGGACGAGGACCATTCCTGGAGCGACCGGCTGCGCTCGCACGTTGAGCTCACCTTGACTTATCTGAATCGCCGACGACTTCGACCGGCGCCATGCCGAAGAGCGGCTCACCCGGCATTTCGAGGTCCATTCGCTGGAGGGCTTCGGCGTGCACCTTATGGATTCCGGCATTCGCGCAGCCGGGGCCATCCTCGCTTATTTGCAGGCGAACCTTCTCGGCTCCTGCAGCCACCTCAAGAAACTGCTTCCCTACAGTCGCTCCGATTACATGGTCCTCGATGAAGCCACCGTGCGCAACCTCGAAATCTTCCAATCCACCAGCTTTCAGGGGCGCAAAGGCTCCCTCCTGGCGATTGTGGACCAGACCCGCACCCCCATGGGAGGCCGCAAGCTCCAGCAATGGCTGCGCTATCCGTTGCTCGATCTGAGCGGGATCCTCAACCGTCAGCAGGCCGTTGCCGAACTGGTGGAACGGGCCGGTTTCCGGACCCAAATCCGCACTCAGCCTCGAGAAGGTGAACGACATCGAGCGTCTCAACGGCAGGAACAGCGCCGGCCTGGCCACCCCTCGCGACCTCGTCGCCCTGAAGAAGTCCCTCCAGGTTTTGCCCGGCATCAAAGAAACCCTGCACGGCTGCACCGCGAAGCAGCTGCTGGAGTTGGCGGCCTCCTGGGATAATTTGACCGATGTGGCCGAGCTGCTCGAAGCGACCCTGACCGATCCGCCTCCGCTCACCTTCAACGCCGGCGGGGTGATCTGCCCCGGGGTCAACGCCGAGCTGGATCATTATGTCAGTTTGAGCCGCGATGCCCGGAGCTGGATGGCCGGCTATGAAACCCAGGAGCGGCAGCGGACCGGGATCTCGTCGCTCAAGGTCCGCTACAACAAGGTTTTCGGCTACTACATCGAGATCTCGAAAGCCAACCTGGGAGCGGCGCCCGCGGACTATTTCCGCAAACAGACCCTGGTCAATGCCGAGCGATTCTTCACCGAAGAGCTCAAGACCTTCGAGACGCAGGTGCTGGAAGCGGATGAAAAGCGGCTGGAATTGGAGCAGCACCTGTTCGAGGAACTGCGCCGCACCCTCGGCGCCCACAGCAAGCGCGTCCAGGCCATGGCCGAACGGGTCGCCGAGCTGGATTGCCTCGCCGGCCTGGCCGAGGTTGCGGCCCGAAACGACTACTGCCGGCCCCGCATCAACCAGGGTGACGCCATTGTCATTCGGGACGGCAGGCACCCGGTGATCGAACATTTCCTGCCGGCCGGCTCGTTTGTTCCCAATGACCTGGATTTGGATCAGGAAACCCAGCAGGTGCTGATCATCACCGGGCCCAACATGGCCGGAAAGTCGACCATCCTCCGGCAGGCTGCGCTCATCGTGCTGCTCGCCCAGATCGGCAGCTTCGTGCCCGCATCCGAGGCTCGCCTCGGCCTGGTCGACCGGATCTTCACCAGGGTGGGCGCGGCGGATGACCTCGCCCGCGGCCGCTCCACCTTCCTGGTGGAAATGCAGGAGAGCGCCAACATCCTCCATCAGGCCACGCCCCGCAGCCTGATCATCCTGGATGAGATCGGCCGCGGCACCAGCACCTTCGACGGGCTGAGCATCGCCTGGGCCGTCGCCGAATACCTGCACGACCTCAGGGCGTCGGCGTGAAGACGCTCTTCGCCACCCACTATCACGAACTGACGGACCTGGCCCGCACCCGGCCCCGCGTGAAGAATTTCAACGTCGCCATCAAGGAATGGCAAAATGAGATCCTCTTCTTCCATAAGCTGATCCCGGGAGGAACCAACCGGAGCTATGGCATCCAGGTGGCGAAGCTGGCGGGACTGCCCCAGGAGGTCATCGAGCGGGCAAGGGAAATCCTGGTGCAACTGGAGAAGGGTGAGACCACTTTTCTCGCCCAGCCCACGGTGGCGAAAAAGCGGGTGCGATCCGTTCGTGACCGGGAGCCGGGACTCCAACTCAGCCTTTTCAGACCTTCCGTCGGAATGGCTGCAGGACCGCATCCTCGCGCTCGATATCGACCACCTGACACCGGTGGCCGCCCTCCAAATGCTCCATGCGCTAAAAGAGCAACTCCAGCGGGGAGGCAAAGAACCGGCCCAACCAGGTCCGGCCCCGGCTCATGGGGAAAGCCGGCGATGACGAAAATGAACAAGAACTATCCTTCCTTCGTGCTTTTCGCGTCCTTCATGGTTCGAAACACGCTCAAAATGACACCAGGTAATCGCGGGACCAGTGCACGTTGGCGTAAGTCCCTGCACGGTTTCGGTGGGCACAAAAAGACGTGCCCACCCTACATTCTGTCTAAGAGCTCCAAACCATTGTAGGGTGAGCACAGCTTTATCGTGCCCACCAACGCTCCACGAATTCTTGCCCAAGTGTCCCAGCCCTCTTGGCCATCGCTTTTTCTATCTGCTGCTCCTGTTATTGATGAACCTCGCGATCTCCTCGCCGCTCGCCGCTGCCGCCCCGGCAAACCAGCCCCCTACCACCCCGGTCACCGCCACCACTACGCCAACAGCCAAGAGCCAACAGCCAAGAGCTAACAGCCAGCAACCCTGCCACCCCGGTCACCGAGCCACTACGCCAAGAGCCAAGAGCCAACAGCTAAGAGCCACGCACGCCGCGCTCCCCAGCCTGGCGAAACAACTGGCCCTCGGCGTCAATCGCATCGTCATCGATCCCGGGCATGGGGGCAAAGACCGGGGCGCGATGAGTTGCCATCAGGTTGCCGAAAAGGACATCACGCTGACCATTGCCAGGGCGCTGAAAGAAAATCTCGAAGCCAAACTCGGCTGCCAGGTCATCCTCACCCGCACGCGCGACCAGTACCTGTCACTCGATGAACGCACGAGGATCGCCAATGCGGCCAGGGCCGACCTCTTCCTTTCGATCCATGCCAATGCCCATGTGGACCCAAGCCTCAGCGGCATCGAAACCTACTCGTTGAACTTTGCCAAAGACCAGGAATCCGCCCGCGTGGCCGCTCTCGAAAATGCCCCCTCGAAGAAGACGCTGAGCGATCTCCGGCTTCTGCTCCAAAAGCTCATGCTCACCACCAAGGTCAAAGAATCGGCGGCCCTGGCGCGGCAGGTGCAGCGGAACATGGTTGCCAAACTCAAAGTAAAAGGCCATAAAGTGCGTGATCTGGGCGTCAAGCAGGCCCCCTTTCACGTATTGCTGGGAGCGGAAATGCCCGGCGTGCTGATCGAGACCGCCTTTATCACCAATCCGAACGACGAGTGCCGTTTGAACGACAGACAATTTCAGCAGGACCTGGTAAAAGGAATCACCGCAGGAATCGAATCGTACCTTATGGAGGTTAAAAGAGTGGCGAAGGCGGGAGAGCGATCATGAGCCAGCAGGAGTCCCAGGAAATTCTACCGGGAACGGTGCTCGAATTCTTTGAAGCGAAAGAAATCATCTGCGGTGTCTGCCTGGCATCCAAGAATCAACGGTTGAATGTGCTCACCCAACAGAATCGTGAGATCAACCTGGCGTCGAGCCGCATCCTTCATTCCGGAAGCCAGCTCCTCAATGTGCAACTGACCAGGGACGAACTGGTGCGAAGCCTCAACAGCCTTGCCGCGCTGCGAAGACATCTCATGGCCGCGGTCAATGTCGAGGAGCTCTGGTCGCTCATCGAAGGCGAGGAGGAAGGCTTCAGCGCCCGCGACCTGGCCGGGTTTGTCTTCGCCGAGGCCCTCACCGACCATCATGTTGCCGCGATGCAGCGGGTGCTGCTTCAGGAACGCCTCTTCTTTCAGTTCAAGGATGGTACGTTCTTCGCCAACTCCCAGGAAAAGATCGATCAGCGCCGCCTCGAGATGGAACGGGAAAGAGAACGAGAAGTTCAGCTCGAAGAGGGTTCAGCATGGCTGAAGGCCATCTGGAACCGTAAACCCCGCCCTGCCCTTGGCGGCCTGGAAGAAAAGCTGATCGAGAGCGTCAAGAGTTTTTGCCTGCACGGTCAGGAATCGCCCGCTTTTCCCTTTGTGAAGGAACTCTTGAAAAGGGCCGAGATCCCCCAGCAGACGCAGTCCGCCTTTCGCCTGCTGGTCCGGTTGGGAATCTGGCATGAGAACGAGAACCTCTATCTCCACGAACAGGGCCTTCCCGTGGATTTCCCGGAGCGGATCACGGTCGCGGCCGATCGCCTGGCCGCCTCGAAGATCAGCTCCCTCTGGGACCCGAGCCGCCGCCGGGACCTTCGGGAGCTCCCCATCCTCACCGTTGACAGCGCTCTAAGCCGGGATTTCGATGATGCCCTCAGCCTGCGCATCCTGGAGAACGGACTCTACGAGGTCGGCGTTCACATCGCCGATGTTGCTGAATTTGTCGCCGGCGGCGACGATCTGGACAGCGAGGCCGAGGCCAGGGTGAGCTCCATCTATCTTCCCGACGGGCGGATTACCATGTTCCCGCCTTCGCTTTCCGAAGGTCTTTTCAGCCTCCACGCCGGCGAAGACCGCCTGGCCCTGAGCTTTATCATGCATCTGGATGATGACGGGGCGATCCATCATCAGGAGATTTGCGCCAGCGTCGTGAACGTGCACCGGCAGATGACTTACCATGAAGTGAACGAGCAGTGCCGGGAGGACGAAGCGCTCCGCATTCTGCACGCCCTGGCCGAGCAACTGCGGGCCCAGCGGCTGGCTCGCGGGGCCGTGATCCTCCCCCTTCCGGAGATCCAGGTTTACGTGAACGCGGCCGGAATGATCCAGGTTTCCCGCTATGAAAAGGAAACCCCCAGCCAGATCATGGTCTCCGAATGGATGATTGCGGCCAATGGCCTGGCGGCATCGTACCTGGCGCGACAGCAGATCCCCGCGATTTTCCGCGGCCAGGCCGAGTGCAAGCCGGAGACCGATTTCACCCAGAGCGAGCACGAGCTCTTCCGCATCTTTCGGCAGCGGCGGCTTTTTGCCCGCGCGGAACTGGAAACCGGCCCCGTCCCCCACTGCAGCCTGGGGATGCCGGAATACACGACGATTACCTCACCGATCCGCCGCTATGCCGACCTGGTCGTGCAGCGCCAACTCAAGCACGCCCTTGTCTCCGGCAGCGCGCTCTACAGCGAGGACGAACTGCGCCGGCTGATTACCACCCTGGGAGTCACCCAGGCCAAGATCTTCCTGGTGCAGCGCAAATGGACGCGCTACTGGCTCCTCAAGTACCTCGAACAGGAAGACATGCAGACCCTGAACGCCCTGGTGCTGACGACCAACGGCCGCTTCGCCCATCTCCTCATCGCCGACTACCTCCTGGAAACCAACGCCCCCCTCTCCGAACGGAACCAGGTGCGCCCGGGCGAGATGGTCAAGGTCAAGATCGACCGCCTGAATCCCCGTGAAGACCTCCTGCGCGTGCAATTGCCGGAATTTTCCAAAGCGTCCTGACAGCTGCTTTGTACTCCAATGGTACTTTGTTGAAGCTCCAAGCCGTGTGGGGCAGGCTTTCCAGCCTGCCTTTTAGCCAGTTCGGCATGGCAGGCTGGAAAGCCTGCCCCACACAGTTTGAACCTTTCCTAAAATATCGTTGTAGTATTAGGGCTTGTCCAAAAATAACGTGCTCTTATTTCGACCCTGTTTCAAACCACGAAGGACACGAAGACCACGAAGAAATCACTTCCTGTCCTTCGTGGTCTTCGTGCTCTTCGTGGTAAAAGCAGGCGTCTTATCTTTGGACAACTCCCTACCGCTCACTCCGCCTTCCGTTCCGGCGCGAGGGGGCGGGCTCCGCTATTCCGCCCCCTCGGCCTGCACTCCAGGCTCCGTTCGCTCTGGCCTGCCTGAACCTGCCTGCCCGCCAGACGGAACTGGGGCCACGCGAAAGCCGAGATAGTTGCCCCGGTAGGACGGCACGTCCCTGTGCCGGACCGCCGCCCGGCAGTACCTGGCGACATCGTACCAGCTGCCGCCCCGGATCACCCGGTACGAGGCCTTTTGAGGTCCCAGATGGGTTAGCTACTCGTTCAGCAGGATAACCCCCATACCAATCTGCACACCATTCCCAGATGTTCCCGGCAAGATCGCAAATGCCTTCCGGCGTGCTTCCGAGCGGATAAATGCCGACCGGCGTCGGATGACCGATGTCGCTATCGCTGTAATTAAGGCGAGATGGGTCAGCATCCTCATTTCCCCAGGGATATCTCCGTCCGTCGCTCCCCCGCGCCGCCCGCTCCCATTCCGCTTCCGTGAGCAACCGGCAACCGGCCCACCGGCAAAACGCCGCCGCTTCATACCAACTCACCGAAACCACCGGGCGCGAGGGATACTGCAACTGATCTTCCCACTTCTCTGGCTCGGAGAACTTCCCGAATCCACCCGCCTGCCACCAATCCTCCTCTTTGTATCCATCATCCTCAAGAAACTTCCGATACTGCCCCACCGTAATCGGATAACGGGCGATGCGATAGGTATCCAAATGCACCCTGTGCACCGGAGCTTCGTCCTCGTATGCTTCAGAGTCGTAGTTTCGACCTTTCGGATCACTGGCCTGCGCCCCCATCCAGAACTCGCCCGCAGGAATCGTCACCCAGTAGTCACGATGGCCGAAAATCCAGCCGCGTATCGCCCGCCTGCCCCAAAGCGTCGGCCGCCTCGATGCGGGTTTCGATGGGCACGCTCTGCGACCGCTCCCGGTCGAAGATGCCCATGACCCGATGCAGCAACTCCTCGTATTGGTGGTCCTGAGGCTATACCCCACCGGCGCCAGGTCACTCAGCATGGCGCCGATCAAACCCGCACAGCGCGCCTGTTCAGCCAGTGTAGCATTCACCTCCTGCGCGATCTGATCATCGTCTTCACCAGATAATCAACCGTCGCCCGCCCCCGCTGGTGAAGAATCCCGGCCAGCAGCAGGATGACCTCCCGCCATTCCGGCAGGTAGAGCCTGGGCAGGCGTCTTGCCGCAATTTCCACAGCAGCTCCTGCTGCTTCGGCTTCGGGGCGCGCCGCAATGGCGCGGGCCGCCAGGAATTCCTGAAAAGTTCGGTGCCAGAAGCGCACATTCTCTCCTCGGCCCACGATAATGCCGCTGTCCAGCTCCTCGGCTTCCAGGAACGCTTCGGCAACGGCGATGGCATCTTTGTCAACTTTTCCGGACGTCCATTCGCCGGCAATCGCTTCCGCCGCCCAGCGTTTGGAGACCTCCGTGCGCATGCCTTCGGGATGGTCCTGCATGGCCAGCGCCAGTTCCTGCAGCAGAACCACGGCGCGCTCCGCCTTCTCGCGTCCCGGCTTTTGCTCGCGGGAGCGCGACAGCCAGCGGATGATCGATTCGTAAAGATCGGCCCGTTGCTCCGGCAGCCGGCGTTCATTCCAGTGCACCACCGCAAGGGCCGTCAACATCACCGGATTGCGCGCCATGCGGCGGATGTCCGGCCGCGCCTTCAGTGCCGAAAGCAACTCCGAGCAGTGGTCGCTTCGCTGCCTCGGGGCTCTCACCGTAAAGCGCCTCGCACCAACGGGAAAGGAAGGTCTCCACCGCCTGGTCGGACAGCGGGTCGATGCGAGCGTGGGCGAAAACCGGGCGAACTCGCCAGCCGGCGAGGCTCCTCCGACCATGCCCGACATCGGGCAGGATCGCCTCCCCCGTATAACCCGCAGGCCGGCTGGTCACGACCATGCGGCAACCGCGATAGGTCCGGGCCGACGTTCTCGATCAACCGCGAGAGTCGCTGGCGGGCAACACGATCCGCCGCCTCGTCCAGGCCATCCAGCAGCACGGTGCAACCGCCGTCTTCCAGCTGCTGGCGGAAAAAGGCATCATCGAGCCCCCAGTCTGTTGTCCAGGCTGGTCTTCGCCAGGTAATGCGGCAGCCAGGCCGGCGACCTCCCCCGTCGGAGCCGCCGGATCATTTCGGTGGCGCGAGATATGCTCATCCAATTCGTTCAGCCGCACCAGGATGGGAAACGTCCGTTCGCTGATCCCGACACGGGCCAGGGCCGCATCGGGCGCGTCGCCCAACTCGGTCTGGCAGAGGGCATGCGCAACCCGGCGCAGGAAGGTGGTCTTCCCGGCACCCGGATCGCCAACTATGACCAGCCGCTCATGGCGCAGCGCCTCGTGCAGCGGCAAAGCCTGGGTTTCGCGGAAGGGCACGTTCCATTTCCGGGCCATGGTCCGCCCTTTTGCGCCCGCCTTTCATCGGCTGGTCGCCGTCAGGCTCGCTGCCTGCGTCGTGGTGAGCGAAATGTACAGCTCTTCAATGGGAAATCGATGAGCCCGCTCCTGCCCGACCTGCAGGCCGCGGATGTCGATGTATTCCGTCTTCGTGAGGAGATCGCGCAGGTAGGCCGTGGGATCGGCGACAGGCTTGTCTTCGTCCTGGGGCCCAAGAGGCGCCAGCAATTGCAGGATGCTTCCGCAGATGTTCCTCGACCTTTTCAAAGAACCCCTCGTTCGATCCCCGGACTCCCTCGTAAGCCGCATGAAGCCCCATTTCCTCCAATCTTCTTGCGGAATTGATGCGAACCTTCCGCAGTACTGTTCGTACTGGCCGTCATCCAGCTCATGATGGTTCACCTTTTCCTTAGTGAAATAGAAAAGCACCCAGGGAGAGCCCTCCTTTCCCCAGCGCTCCAGCGCGTCATTGAACTCCTTCTCGGTGCCCGAGCCATATCGCTCCGTCGGCGTGCCGAAGCGGTGCTTCATGATGCCCAGGTAGATGTCATAGTGAGCAGGCGTCTGGTTGTCGACCACCCCCTGGGGTTTCGGGCCGATTTGGGGAACAACGTGTGTCTCCCATTTCCACACCTCAAGCCGAACCCCCGGCTTGACCATCGGTCCGGTTGATGCGCGCGACCACTTCGTCCAGCACCTCGCGCTCTTCCGCCACATCCCCCGGTGAGGACACAAAGATGCGGATGACTCGAACTGTTTCGGCGGCTTTACCATGCGGTCCCTCCTAATACCCTTCCGAAAAGCTACTCCCGAATGTGGGGCAGGCTTTCCAGACACAATGCCGTAAACAATCTTGGCCTGCACTGCGATAAAGCTACTCCCTTATGTAGAGCAGCCTTTCCAGCCTGCTTTTCCTATCTGCTGTAAACTCTCCAGCCTGCCTTTGCTGTGCATGGCCACAAGCTGCTGAAAGGATAATCCTCCGGCCTCTCCACCAGTCCAGCAGTCACTGGATTCTTGTGGATATAGTCGAACTTGTCCAGCCAATCCCCATCATTCCTTACCAAATGGTCAAAACTTTCCTCCTGCCAAAAGGGACCCTTTCGACCAAGGACCCTGTTGATCTCCCTTGCCGTGAATCCTTTGATTCCCTTGAGGATTTTGGCAAGTCTCCAATTGGTCAAGGGTCTGAGCAGCAGATGAACGTGGTCCGGGCATGATGACATAAGCATCCAGAAGATACCTTTCTTGTAGCCAAACCATAAGGCTTCCTCAACTATGGTTGCCGGTATGGAGGATGTCTGGATATGAGATGGCTCGTTATGGGATGGCTGGTTATGGGATGGCTGGTTAGCAGGATAGTTCCTCAGAAGATAGTTGGGCCGATGGCAGGCTGGAAAGCCTGCCCCACACTGTGGACTCCGGGCTTATGTGGAGCAGGCTTTCCAGCCTGCCAACCTGATCATCATATTGAGGGGTAATAGTCTGGCTCTCCAGCTTGCTGGACTGAGCAGGAAATTGAGGGAGGTCGGCTGGATCTTTCAGGCTGCCGATCAAAGGCCTCCCCAGGCCCTCATGGACTCTGAAAGTGATAAAGTAAGTGGAACCCTGCAATTCCCAG
Organism: uncultured delta proteobacterium; assembly: GCA_963808625.1. GTDB lineage: Bacteria > Desulfobacterota > Syntrophobacteria > Syntrophobacterales > Syntrophobacteraceae > JADGQM01. The sequence continues at coordinate 19,212 of CAWEHK010000038.1, read as the reverse complement.
TGAGGCAACCTCCTTTGGTACAAACCAACCGCACCCAGATCTTCCTTAGTAAAGGACCTGAACTCCGGCCAGTGAATGGCAGGCTGGAAAGCCTGCCCCACATGTTTGGCCTTGAGCCATTCCTTCAGGAGTTGTGTCTTCATCTCTGCTGCCTTCAGGAACTGATGAGTTTGCTACATTTCAACCTGACAGGTTTGCTTAATCTCACCATTGGAATTGAAAGGCCGCCCCGAGCGTTCGCGGCTCGCTGCTCACGGTCGCTACCAGCACGGGGACGGCTCAGACATTAATTTCGCCCGCCCAAGCGGGGCAGGAAAGCGGCCGGTTCCGTCCGGCTGGGCATCCACCCTGCGCGCGGAGCTTGACTTTACCATTCGAACCCGCGCTGACATGGAAATCGAATCCACCTTGTGCACGGAGCTGGGGCCACGCGGAAGCCGAGATTGTCGCTCCGGTAGGACGGCTCGTGCCTGTTCCGGTTCGCCGCACGGCAGTTCCTGGCGGAGTTGTTCCAGCTGCCGCCCCGGATCACCCGGTCCGTGGCCTAAAGGTCGCTCACCGGGAGTTTTTGTAGCACTGCGCGCCGGAAATGCCAAGATTTTACGCCGCCGGATCGCGTGAAAGCCACAAGCGAGGTCGTTCGCCGCTGAAGTTCGGTCTCATCGATCTCACCTCTCAGGAACGCTTGCTCGAGCCGGCGCCAGCTTGCGCCTGAAGCGCACGCGACTCGCTCGATTCAGGGTGATTCGGTCCGAGAAAACGCGGCATCCCAGAAAGTTCATGCCGTGTTCCGTGCGATTGATGTAAGGATAATCCTTGAGCTCCAGCCTGAGCTGCGCCCAAAGATGTTCGCGGGCAAGGGCGAGGGCGGTCTTGAGGGTGGCAGCCGAATCGGCCCAAAGCGCCATATCATCCATATAGCGGACGTAGCCCTTGAGGCGCAGGGTCTCCTTGGCATAGCGGTCGAACCAGCCCAGGTAGAAATTGGCCAGGTGCTGCGAGGTCAGGCTGCCAATGGGGAGTCCCCGCCCAAGGTTCCCGCGAAAACTGTGGACGATCCGCTCGAAGAGGTCCAGCAGCCGACGATCTTTGAAGAGCAACCGCAGCCGGGACAGCAGGGTCTCGTGGGAGATGCTGTCGAAGTACTTGCGGACGTCGATCTTCAGGAAGAAGGGAAAACGCCGTGCAAATTCTTGTGCTCGGGACAAGCGCCGCGCTTTGGCCGCGGCCGACGCGGCAGGCGTAGGTGTCATCGATGAGCCACTGTTCAAACTTGGGCTCGCAGACGTTCATGACGGCATGGTGCAGGACCCGTTCGGCGAAGCAAGGCGCCGTGATGATGCGTTCTTTGGGATCGTGAATGACGAACTGGGAAAACCTTCCGACCGGAAACAGGCCTTCCGAAAGCTCCCGGGCCATGCTTTCGAGGTGATCATCGAGGCGGGCGACAAAGCGGCGGGCTTCCACGCGGTCCCGTTTGCCACGCAACGCCCTGGCGACGGCCAGGCGCAGGTTGTCGCGAGCGATGACTCGCTCAAACAGATTTCCCGCCCGCTTCACCCGTTTCTTTCCACTCCTGCTGCAAAAATGCCAGAATGCGGGCTCCGTATTTCTCGATCCGCGCGTCCCCAACGCCGGCCATGCCCTCGAGGGCAGCTTTCGTAGCCACTTTCGATTGCACCATTTGCGCCAACTGTTCGTTGGTAAAGATAGTGTAAACCGGAACCGCTTCCGCCTGGGCGATTTCTTTCCGCAGTTCGCGCAGCCTGGCGAAGATCGCGAAGTCTTCGGGGCTCAGGACCTCCCGGTAATCAACCTTCTCGCGTTCCTTCTGCTGACGGGAGCCTGGCCCGCCAGCGGCACCCCGCTCCAGGTAATCCACGCAGAACGACCAGAACGAATTAGCCCCCTGGTCCACCCACCGCCGGTCCACGGCCAGGACCTTGTGGTTGCGCAGGAACGCGTTCAGCTCGTCCTCGGCATGTTCCCACCCCTGGACTGGAATTATGAAGAATTTGAAGGCCACGATATCGCTTATTTATTTATGATATCAATATGTTAAAAGACCACACCGCAACTTCTCACAAACCGTGGGGGCATCGACCTTTCTCGAAGCCCTGGATTCCCGCCAGGAGCATGCGGGAATGACGATCTGAGGCCCCCTGGTTCATTGTACTGGAGATAATCACCCAGCTTTGGTGGGAACGATGAAGCTGTGCCCACCCTACTGCACTCAGCCCAAGGTTCCGCAAAATCGTAGGGTGGGCAAGTCTTTTTGTGCCCACCAAAACAGCCCGACATACGAGTGCAAACTTCGGCTCTAAACACTATGCCATTGCTCCACCAATCTCCACCTCTACCTGTCGCTCACTCCGCCTTCCGTTCCGGCGCGAGGGGGCGGGCTCCGCACTTCCGCCCCCTCGGCCTCCACTCCAGGCTCCGTTCGCTCTGGCTTGCTGGAACCTGCCTGCCCGCCAGACGGAACTGGGGCCACACGAAAGCCGAGATCGTAGTCCCGGTCGGACGGCCCGTTCCCGCGTCCGGTCCGCCGCCCGGCAGCCCCTGGCGGAGCAGCCCCAGCTGCCGCCCCGGATCACCCGGACCGTGGCCACCTCATCTGCACACCACTCCCACACATTCCCCGCCATATCTTCCACCCCGAACGGCATCGACCGATCCCGAGGGAATATGCCCACTGCCGAAGTGCCCCCCAGCCCAGCCTCCATGCTGTTGCATAGTCCATCCTCCCACTCATCGCCCCAAGGATAAACATAGCCCTGCGGACCCCGCGCCGCCGCCTCCCATTGCCGTTCGGTGGGCAGTTTTCCCCCGGTCCATTTGGTAAAAGCCTCCGCTTCCCACCACGAGACCCCGACCACCGGCTGGTTGGAAGCATTGAAGGCAGGATGACGCCAAAACCTCGGCTCCAGAACTCTTTCTTTTTCGCGCCAACGCCACCCGCCTTCGGACCAGAATTCGCGCCTTTCATAGCCCTTTTCGTCCATGAACACCGCATACTGCGAATTGGTCACCGGATAGCGCGACAGCCAGAACGGCTCATCGATGTGAATCCGCTCCTTGTCATCACCGTAATAGTAATCTCCCGCCGGAATCTTCACGTAACCCGGGTGCTCATCGGGATGGCCGTGCACCCGCAAATCCTTGACAATGCGGGGATCCCCCAAGCGCCCCAACGCCACCGCCAGCGTATGCCGATCTTTAACCGCGATTTCCTGCTCGATGGCGCGCATCACCACATCCTGGAAAAACTCGCGCAATTCCGGCGGCACCGCTGATTTGCGTCCGACGAGAATTTCCAGGCAGTCGCCGAGGACGATTGCCAGGTTCCAGAAACCACCCGTCTGCCCCCGTTGGGAAACGTCCACTTCGGGAATCTCCATGCGGTTGACGACGGCCTGGAGGAGTCCAGCCCCCACATCCGGACTGAACTTGGTCACGAGGCAGCCGAACAGAAACGATAGGGTGTTCCGCCAGCCTGAAACCTGCCCCCGCTCCAGGAGGAGACTGGGAAAGCCGTCGCCCTCACACTCCTGCTGGAACAACCGTGGCTCTCGAAAGTTCGAGGACCAGGCGTTCGGCCGCCATGAACTCCTGAAACGACAGATGATAGAACGACGCCCGCCCGTCACCCCGCGGCACCAGCAGGCCCGACCTCGAGAGCAGGTCCTCCCGCGCATGGACCGTATCCCGGAGCCCCTCATCCGTTGACCCATCGATCTGGCGGTACTTCTGCAAGCAGCAGGTCGATTTCGTGATCGGAGGCGGATGCTTCCGGGTTGGTGCGCTGCTGCCCCAGACCTTCACCGGTATGCATGCCCAGGGCAATTGCGGCCAGGCGCCCGCGGACCTGGCTCACGGATTCCTTCACCGCCGGGTAGCGTTTATGGAGGACGGTATCCACGATGCGGTTGTAGAGCTCGTACTTGTCCTCCGGCAGGCGTTTGCCTTCCTCGTAGATGATGCACATCGCCGTCAGCAGGAGCGGGTTGGCGGCAAGTTCATCCAGAGCGCGTTCGCCGATGGAGGTGAGCGATCATGGCGTCGGCTTTTTCCAGGCCGCGCTCCGGGCTTTCGTCGAGGCGCACAAACCAGCGGCGCACCAGGAGCTTCTGCAGCTCCGGGTCCAATCCCTGGATGGGAGCATGGAGGAGGCCGAGCCGCTGTTGCCGGCTCGCGTCCACGCCGTAGGGACGGCTGGTCACCAGCACCCGGTTGCCGCTTTGGTCCACCGCTTGATCGCCTCGGCCAGCACCTCGAGCAGCATTTCGCGCGGATACCAATCGCCGTCACCCGCCCTGCGCTCGGTCGGGACTTCATCGACGCCGTCCAGCATCAGCATCGCCGAGCCGTTTTCCAGGTGAGCCTTCAGGTTGACCCATTCCAGGCCGGGAGGCTTTTCCTCGGACAGCCATCTTTCCAGGGCGCGCTCCAGGCCCGCAAGACCTATTGACGGCGCACCGGAAGCCGGGAGATGCGGCCAGAAGTCCCGCAGCCGCACCAGCACCGGCAGCCGCCCGCGCAAAGGGTCGGGAAATTTCTCCTGGTATTGTTCCGGCGGCGGCACATCCACGGATGGCATGGCGCCGTTGCACGTGAGCCAGGTCACCCACCGGCAAAAGGTGGATTTCCCCGAACCCGGATCGCCGGAAACATACAGCGACTGCTCAGCCAGCAGATCCAGCAGCAACCGGCCGGGTTCGCGACCTTCCACCAAGGCTCTCTCCTCGCGCTTCCGGCGAGGAGCACCCTGCCAGTCAGGTCGCATCGCGGTGACCAGCGGCGTGTACACCTGGTTCAACCGCACACCCGCCCCATGTTTGACCTGCAGCCCCATAAGGTCCACTTCACCGCACTAGCCGAGGAGCCAGGAGATGTATGCAGGCGGAATGATGGGTTTTGATCGCCACGTTTTCTTGCGCTTGCGGCCCGGCTCGGGTTCCTGTTGCTGTAGCAGGCGCTGCGCAATCTGTCGCAGGTGGATCGAGACTTGCTCGAAGAATCCGGCGGCACTGCCGCGCACTTCCGAGTAGGTTGCCAAGATCCCCTGCTTCTCCAATTCAGCTCGAAATCTACAGACCCGCACGAACTGTTTCGCCTGTTCTGGATCGCCGGTCAGTTTTGGAGAGGCGTCAAAATAGAACATGATCCACGGCGAGCCGGCCTCTTTCCAACTCTCCAGGGCGTCTCGAAACTCCTTCTCCGTGCCGCTGCCGTAACGACCCGTCGGCGTCCCGAAGCGGGTAGCCATGATCCCCAGGTAGATGTTGTAGATCGGAGTCTGCTCGTCGACAACGGGTTGCGGCCCGGGGCCGACCTTTGGCGCCACGTCATGCTCCCAGCGGAACAGCTCCAAGCGGAACCCGCCGGTCTGCCCGTCGGTGTCGTTGATTGACTTGCAGACTTCTTCCAACACCGCGCGCTCGGCCGAAGTATCGGATGGGGAGGAGACAAACACGGTGATGATCCGGACGCTCTGTTCAATAACGGAAGTCTCAGGTTCTTTGTCCTGGGGTTTCGCTTGCCGCCCTTTGGCCATAGGTAAATCCTTTCGACTAAAGATCCGTCCAGAAATTACATGCTCTCGTTCTGAGCCCATTTCAAACCACGAAACACTCGAAAAACACGAAATATATCACTGCTGACCTGCTGAGTTTTCGGATATTTCGTGTATTTCGTGGTGAAGTAAGCATTGATGAATTCGTAAAAAGTCGAAAAATGGCACCTTAAGCCATCGTAACGCATGGAAATTACTAGGTTCGATTTTGGCAAAACGGACTTTTTACGAGACCATCAAGTATTGATTTCACCCATAGTTAAGAGTCTTCGGCGACTGCAATTATACCCGGATAGCACACATCATTTATATCGTCAATAAATGAAGTCTTTGATAACTCTTGGAATTTACCGGCTGGCAAGGCCCTGCGTCATTAACGGAGGGCAGGTTTTCCAACCCGCCGCAGATGACTCTGGAGACCACCTGGCGGGCTGGTTCATTGCGGAGGAAGTGACGAACCTGGTATGGACAAAAGCCACCTGGCGGGTTGGAAAACCCGCCCTCCCTTGGTTTTGATTCGGAGGTTGACCACCACCTGGGTGCCCGCCCTGCGGGTACGAAGTTGAAAGACCCGCCCTCCTTTGGTTTTGATTCGGATGCGCAGTTGAAGGTTGTTGACTCTCTCCGGATCCTGATAGAATGTCAGAGAGAAGCGGCAAGAAAGTTGAAGGAGGCTCGACATGGCGGAGCTGGCAAGAAAGCAGGCGACATACGACGACCTGTACAGTGTTCCTGAGAACATGACCGGAGAAATCATTGACGGGGAGTTGATCGTCACCCCGCGACCATCCAGGAAACATGTGTATGCGGGCTCAGTGCTGGGGGCTGAGGTAATGCCGCCATACCAGTTCGGACGCGGTGGCGGACCCGGTGGATGGATCATTCTTTATGAGCCGGAAATCAAGCTCGGACAAAATATTATGGTTCCTGATCTGGCAGGATGGAGAAAGGAACGATTTCCCACGGATGAAGAGACCAATTGGATTGCTGTTCCTCCGGATTGGGTCTGTGAGGTGCTCTCACCCAGCACCATCCGTGTGGATAAGATCAGGAAGATGCCCCTCTATGGGAAACACGGAGTAGGATATTTCTGGCTTATTGATCCTGCAGCCAGGACCCTGGAAGTTTTCCGGCTCGAATCGGGCACCTGGGTGGTGGCCGGCTTGTATGCTGAAGATGACAAGGTCCGGGCCGAACCGTTTCAGGATATCGAGATTGAGCTCAGCAACCTCTGGTTGGAGGAAGCGAGCAGGCTGCCAACCGAGGGAGCCGATCCGAAATTGTAGCGACAACCGTTTCCGGACAATCAGGGACCGACCAAGAGCAACCGGAAACCCTTCGACCCCAACGTGTCCACGAAGGCACACGAAGGACTGCAAAGACACACGAAGAAATCGTTTCTTGCTCTCATTATGGTCTGAAGCTGACTTGGTCAAGAGATGTATGAGCACCTTCAACAGGAACCGCAAGGAAGAAGAGGCAGGAGGAAGTAGATGCGAATGATAGACGAATCGACGCCGACTTTGCAGGAATGGAGAGAGCTGTACGCCGCCGCGGTCGAGTTCAAGAAAATAGAAGCCTGGACCTGGATGGTTGATGATCAGGTTTTCGGCGTGCAAAATCCGGCAAATGAAGAAATTGGGTACTGCTGCGTTATGGGCAACCTCGGTGAGTTCTTTGGCCTCGGCGTTTATTTGGGCGAGGAGGGTCTGGAGGGCTATCGCGCCATTCAATCGGGGAAAGTTGCAAGAGCCGATACGCTCTTCACCCAAGACTGTCTGGTAGCCTCTTTTGAGGACAGGCAGATGCTTGACCCGCAGGATTTGAAGGTGATCAAGCAGCTTGGCCTGAAATTTCGCGGGCGCAATGCCTGGCCGACCTTCAGGAGCCACGTGCCGGGCTATTATCCCTGGTATCTCGGTAAAGGCGAAGCACAATTCCTCAGGACCGCCCTCCAACAGGCAATCGGAAGTTGCCCTGCTGGTGAAGGATGACGAGCGCATCCTCACACCAACCCAGAAAGGGCAGCTTCCGGTCCGCGTCCCACGCACTGAGGGTGACCGGCTGGCCTGGGCAACGGCGTACATGAAACCGGCCCCTCTCCAAAAGAAGGTCCCGAAGGAAGAAGGAGCGATCCCGATAGACAAACTGCTCCTGCAGCGACTCCAGACGAAAAGTCCTCAGCCCGGCAGAATCTGGGAAGCCGATCTCTCTTTTGCGCCAATGCCCGTGCGAGAAGGAAAAGGCAGACCCTTCTTCCCCCATATCGCGCTCTTTGCCGAACACAATTCAGGTTATGTGCTCGGCACCTCGCTTCTTACCCATGCTGCACCCATCTCAGGGTTCCGGGACTCTTTTTGCAAACTTCTTGAAAAGAGTGATTCGCTGCCACAACAAGTCCAGGTCTCCAAGAAAGAAGTTCAGGAAACACTCGCACCCATCCTTGCCGAATTAGGCATTAAAGTGCAGGTGGTTAAAGTGCTCAGAGCGATCGAGAGGGCGAGAGTAGCTTTGTTCGATCGCTTTTCGCAGTGAGCAGAGCATGATGGGCAAATTCTGATCGCTGATATCTCCAACCGTCTCGCCCCTATTTGTGCCAACAAGTGGTGATTTGCGGGCAGGGCGTCACGATCGGTTATCCGCGGTCGGATCGACCACGACGACGGTGAGCCCGCGCGCTTCCAGAATCAGTCTCTCGACCAGGGTTTTGCGACCCAGCAGGCGTTTCCAGAGAGGAAGGGGACCGGGGCGGCCGATGACAATGTGTCCCACCCGGTATTCCCGTGCGAAATGAAGGATTGTTTCCACAATGTCTTCGCCCTTGTAGGGGAAGACCAGGGCCCCCAGGCTGTTGGCCAGGGTCAGGGTTTCCGAGAGATACCGCTGGGTGGCGGCGTCGATTACGGTTGGTTCCTCGCGCGGCGTCTGGACGTAAACGGCATACCAGTTGCGGTTGAGACGCCCCGCAAGGCGCGAACCGTAGCGCAGGAGCGCGGCGCTGTTGGGGCCCCGCGAACTCAGACAGACCATCACCTGGTCCGGCGCCGTATCATGTTCCGCTTCGGGCAGGCCACGGCGCTTGATATCGATCTGCGAGGCGAGTTCGCGCAGCGTCAACTCGCGGAGTGCATCGAGATGGGAGCGTTGAAAAAAATTCTCCAGGGCGGTCGGAATCCGCTCGCGACCATAAATCTTCCCTTCGCGCAGACGCCGCTGCAAGTCTTCCGTTGCCAGGTCGACATTTACGATCTCATCGGCCTCGGCCAGCACGGAATCAGGCAATCGTTCGTGGACCTTGACCCCGATGAGGGATTCAACCGTGTCGTAGAGGCTCTCGAGGTGCTGCACGTTAAGGGTGCTGATGACATGAATGCCGGCTGAAAGCAGCTCCTGCACGTCCTGATAGCGCTTTGTATTGTCGCTGCCGGGAACATTGGTGTGCGCCAGTTCGTCCACCAGGGCCACCTCCGGCCGGCGCGCCAGCACGGCTTCCAGATCCATCTCCTCGAGCGTAATGCCGCGATACTGAACCTGTCGCCGGGGGACCACCTCGAGGCCCTCCGCCAGCCCGGCCGTATCAGCCCGCCCGTGGGTTTCGAGCAGCCCCACCACGACGTCGATTCCCTCCTGCTTGAGCCGCTGCCCTTCGAGGAGCATCTGCCAGGTCTTCCCCACACCGGGCCCGTAGCCGAGGTAGATCTTCAGCTTGCCGCGCTGGGCGCGCCGGATCAGTTGGAGAAAGCTGAGCGCACGGTCTTCGATCATTGGCTTTCCCCCGGTTCGGCGGCCGGCAACGTAAAGATGAACTTCGCCCCTTTTCCCGCTTCACTTTGCGCCTCAATCGTCCCACCATGCAACCCGACGATGTCTTTCACAATGGCGAGTCCCAATCCGGTGTCATGCTGCTGGTCCTGGCCCGGCACCCGGAAGAATTCCTCGAAAACGTGGGGAAGATATTCCTCAGGAATCCCAGGTCCGGTATCTTCGACAACGAAGCACACTTCTTCCCCTTCGCGGCGCGCGGAAATGGTAACCACACCGCCAGGCGGCGTGTGTCTGAGGGCATTGTTGAGAAGGTTGGTGAAAACATGCTGCATGCGGATGGGATCGGCAAGCACGGGAGGCGCATCCGGAGAAATGTCAATCTTGAGGTGTACGCCACGGTCCGCGAAGGCCGTCCGAAATTCGTCCGATGCCGGGAGAAGGAGCTGTTCCGAAGTCACCGGCCGCTTCTGGATGGCGGCACGGCCCGCTTCCATGCGGCTCATGTCGAGGAGGTTTTCGATCATGCGGTGCAGTCGATCACTGTCATTCCGGGCAGCGGCCAGCAGTTCCGACTGCTTGAAGGTGAGCGGCCCAACCTTTTCACTCAGGAGTGCATGGATCGCCAGCCGAACGGAGGTGAGCGGGGTCTTCAATTCATGGGAGACCGTCGCAATCAAGCCTCTTTTCATGTCGCGCAACCGCCGGATATCCGTGACATCCGACAGCACCAGGGTTACCCCGACCAGCTCCCGCTGTTCGTCAAGAATAGGAATCGCTTCGGGAAAAAAGAAGTGCTCCTCACCATCGCGGAAAATCTGGATGGCATCGGCATAACTCTTGGGTCTTAGCGGACGCAGATCGACGGCAGGCCCGTGTGAAAAGCTCGATCATGGCGGCATTTCCTGATGCCGAGACGGGCGCTCCGGTTTCAGGCCGAACAGGTTTTGAGCGGCTTCATTGGCCAGTTCGATCTCTCCGCTCTGATTGCAGATCGCCACGGCATTGGACAAGCTGTTCAAGAGCAAGCAGCGTGGAGCGCTGCGTCCGCAAAAAGCGGGAACGGTCACTTCGCCGGTACTCACGTAAGCTCAGCGCCATTTCATTAACCGCCCCAGCAAGTTGCCCGAGTTCGTCGCGGGAATGGACCTTCACCACCAGGTCGAGGTTGCCTTCGCGGATCGCGCCGACCGACCTGGTCAGCCCGGCAATGGGGCGCAAAATTGCGGGCAAAATGACGGCAATGAAGATCACGGCAATAACCACCCCGGACAGCACCAGGAACACCATCGTGCGCCTGGTCTCAACCGCACGCAGACGTGCCTGGCCATCCACGGAAACCATATTGTTCAGATTCAGTCGATGATTTTCTGAGCGGCATCACGAACCTCCTGCGACCGGGGCAGGAGTCTGTCGCGATAAACCTACTGCGACCCGTTTCAGCATCGGCTTTGCAGGAATTCCTGATACTCCTGCAGGTAACTTGCCCAGAGCCCCGTCAGGTTTGTCAGTTGCCTCCTGCTTCGCCGACAACGGTCACATTGCCTTGCTGAAATTTGAGGTTCTTTTCGAATTCATCGACTGCAAGCTGAGCTTCGCGGCTCAGCTCCGGATATCTCTTGCCAAAGGGAAACCTGGGCGATGCGATCAAGCCGTTGATGGCTTCTCTTCATCCGATAGCAGGCCACGACGGTGTCATAATTCTCCCGGAATATCCGATCGATAGCGGTGCTCGACTCGGTGACCGTGCGCACGCTCAGAGTGCCCACGATCACAGGAATCAAGAGCAAACCGCAAAACGCGATGATCAACTTGGTCTTTAAATTCATTGGCGTGACGTCTCCATGGGCTTGGCAATGGATGAGGAGTCAAAATGAGTCAGCTGAGACAGTAGACGACAGTCCAAGACAGAAATGACAAAAGACAGGAGTCAGAAGATAGGAGAAGGAGTCAGAAGACAGAGGACAGAAGTCAATCCAGCTCCGCATATCAATTGCATCTTGCGCCTCCTTGCCAATCTTGTTGATGAGGAGTGGCCATTATAGGAAGCCTGCCAGGTGGTGGAAAGGTTCATCGAGGGCTGTTGAGCGGCTATGGCGCTCCGTATCGCCGGTCGAAGTTCGAGATTGACCTCGAGCACGTTGACAAACTTTTCGCCGGCAAGCCCTCCGAGCGGCGCCGAGGCATTCTGCTGCAATATCTCGCTCGATCTCGTCGCGGACGGCGGCCGGGTCGCGCTTCAAGGCGGCAGCCCATTTGGCAGCGACCCGATCGAGCTGGTACTCGGCATTCTCAAGCGTGATATGAGGATCGAGCCCGGAAGCAGAAGTGGTGACCAAGTCGCCGGGGACATCCTCGAGGTCGGCCTCAGGATGGTCCTGCCGCCACATATCAAAGAAGATCGAGTGAATGTCAGGGCCGTCCTGGAACGGTTCCATCATTGTTTCGGTCTTGCCGTCGACTCCTGTGCGGGTGAAGGTGGCAGGAAATCTGCCGGGGTTCTCGCGGGAAAAGTTCGTCGAAGAACGCGACGGCCAGATCCTCAGCCTTCGGCCGGGGGGTGCGCTGGATTGTCCTTGATGAACTGGGCGACCAAGGCGGGATGCGATTTCGCCCAGTCATCCACGTACGCGCCGTGAAGCGGGTCCGCCTTCACCCAGGTCCGGGCCAGGGCGTTGTGCAGGTCGGCCCACTGAGCCACGATATGCGGGGCGCCCTGGAACCGATCCTGCCGGAACCAGCTTTCGATATCCGGCGCCACGAGTTGTCCGGCTTTGGGGCCGCTTCGATATTTCACCATCGGGCCCGAGCGTGCGGGCAACCCGGTCGCGCAACGCGTATTGGAAGCTGCCAGGGACGACGAAGCCGAAGCGGAGCGCATCATAGGACGCGGCCGAAGGACGTGGCTGAAAATATTCATCCTTGGTAAACGGCTGGGCAATGAGTCGCGAGCCTACCAGTTTGCCGTCCGGACCTTTGCAGCAGACTGCCGTTGGCCTGAAACGGAAAGAAGGCCTGGCCGATCGCCCATAACGCCAGCGGATAGACCACGCAGCAAATGACCACGGCAAACAACAACAACAAGATGCTCTTCAAAAGATTTTGCAACATGTTTATGCCTCCTTGTTGACTCGAACCATCACTGACCAGATGCAAACCCGCCATGAGCGAGGTCGATCAGCTTGATGCCGATAAACGGCACGATCACGCCGCCCAGTCCCCAGATCAGCAGATTCCGGCGCAGCAGGGCATCGGCGCCCACCGGCCGGTATTTCACGCCCTTCAGCGCGATCGGGATCAGCGCCGGAATGATGAGCGCATTGAAGATCACGGCCGACAGGATCGCCGAGGTCGGCGAATGCAGATGCATGATGTCGATCGCCTTCAGCCACGGCAACGTGCCGGCAAACAGCGCCGGAACGATGGCAAAATACTTGGCCACGTCGTTGGCGATGGAGAACGTCGTCAGCGAGCCCCGCGTCATCAGCAGTTGCTTGCCGATCTCCACGACTTCGATCAGCTTGGTCGGGTCGCTGTCCAGATCGACCATGTTGCCCGCTTCCTTGGCCGCCTGCGTGCCGGAGTTCATGGCCACGCCACGTCGGCCTGGGCCAGGGCCGGGGCATCGTTGGTGCCGTCGCCCATCATGGCCACCAGCTTGCCGCCGGCCTGTTCCTTGCGGATGTAGGCGAGTTTGGCTTCCGGCGTGGCCTCGGCGAGAAAGTCATCCACGCCCGCCTGGTCGGCGATGGTCGCGGCCGTCAGCGGGTTGTCTCCGGTGACCATGACGGTCCGCAGCCCCATCTTGCGCAGCCGCTCGAAGCGCTCGCGCATGCCCGGCTTCAGAATGTCTTCGAGCACCACCAGGCCCGCGATGTGGTCGTCGTCGGCCACGACCAGAGGGGTCGCGCCTTCCGAGGCGACGCTGCTCGACCAGCGCGCTCAGTTCCTCCGGCACGCTGCCATGGTTCATCCTCGACGAATTTGATGATCGCATCGGGCGCCCCTTTGCGGATGCGCCGTCCATCCGGAAGATCGATGCCGCTCATGCGCGTCTGGGCGGTGAACGGCACGAAATTGCGCGTCCGGCGGCACGTTCGACCGGGGCATCGGCTTTGCTTCTCGATACAGTTTCACGATGCTCTTTCCTTCGGGCGTCTCATCGGCGGCGGATGCCAGGGCGGCCAGGCGCCCCACGTCAGCGGCCGAGTACTTCGCCGATGGGGCAGAAACGTGGTCGCGTTCCGGTTCCCGATGGTGATCGTGCCCGTCTTGTCCAGCAGCACCATGTCGATGTCGCCGGCCACTTCCACCGCCTTGCCGCTCTTGGCGATGATGTTGGCCCGCAGCGCCCGGTCCATGCCGGCGATGCCGATGGCCGCCAGCAGAGCGCCGATCGTGGTCGGAATCAGGCAGACCAGCAGGGCCACCAGGGTCGGCATGTCGGTGCCCAGGCTTTTCAAGGGTTCCTGCAGGCCCAGGTAGCCCTTCATGTATTGCTCGGCGTTGCAGGCCATCGGCCAGAGCGGAATCACCACAATCAGGAAGACCAGCGTGAACGCCGAGAGCACCAGGGTCAGCGCGATCTCGTTCGGGCTTCGCTGGCGGATGGCCCCTTCGACCAGGGCGATCATCCGTCGAGAAACGATTCCCCGGCGCCGCTGGTGATCTCGAACGACGATCCGGTCGGAAAGCACGACGGTGCCGCCGGTCACGCCGGAGCGGTCGCCGCCCGCTTCGCGAATGACCGGCGCCGACTCGCCGGTGATCGCCGATTCGTCGACGGACGCGACCCCTTCGATGATTTCGCCGTCGCCGGGAATCGTCTGTCCCGCCTGCACGACCACCACGATCGCCCGGCTTCAGAGCCGTCGAGGAAACCTCTTCGATGCCGCCGGCTCGTTCAGGCGATAGGCCAGCGTGTCGTGACGGGCCCGCCGGAGCGAATCGGCCTGGGCTTTGCCGCGGGCCTCGGCGAGGGCGGTGGCAAAGTTGGCGAACAGCACGGTCAGGAAAAGCCATGTATCGAGGGCGATGAAATAGGTGATCGGCACCTGGCTGGCCTGTCCGCCCCATGCCGCCTGCACGATAAACAACAAGGTCAGGAACGCCCCGACCTCGACCACGAACATCACCGGGTTCTTCCATTGGATGTCCGGCCGCAGCATGACGAACGCCTGCTTCAACGCCGCTTTCGCTGTTTCCTTCTCCAGCAGTCCTCGCGGTTTCATACGGCGCGCGACCGCGGCGGTCGAGGCATGCGCAGTCCTCAATGGTGTCTGGCCAGTAAGGCTTCTGTAGCATCTTCCATTTATTCATGGGAAACTCCTGTTGAGCACTTGTGATTCGATCGTCAGCAACTTCCCCGTCAGCCGCCGAACGGGATGGGCCCAAATGCTCCGCCACGGGCCCCAGTGCGGCCACCGGCAGGAAGAGCAGGGCCCCGATGATCAGGATCGTCCCGAGCAAGAGCACGCCAAAGGTGACGGTGTCGGTGCGCAACGTCCCCAGGCCGAACGGGCTCGATTTCTTCGCGCCGAGAGACGCCGCCATGGCAATCGGCGCAATGATCGGCAGATAGCGGCTGAAGAGCATCACCAGGCCCGCCGCGATGTTCCATGGGATCGGCTGTCGGCGCGGGGTTCGGATTGCTCGCCAAACCGTAGACAACCGCCAGTCCATCGAAAGCCGAGCCGTTGTTGGCGGAGGCCGAGGAGAACTTGTACAGCATTTGTGAAAAACCGTGGGCGCCGGGATTGCTGACGGCCTGAAGTCCCCAGTTCGTCGCCGCAAAAAGCCCGGTGGGAAAAAGGATCATGAACGGATGGACCAGCAGGGCGAGGATCGCCAGCTTCACCTCCCGGGCCCCGATTTTCTTGCCCAGATACTCGGGCGTCCGGCCCACCATCATGCCGGCCATGAAAATCCCGATGATCACGTACAGCAGCATGTTGATCATCCCCACGCCTTTGCCGCCGAAGATGCAGTTCAGCCACATGCCAACCATCGGCGACAAGGCCGGCCAGCGGGTTGAGGCTGTCGGCCTCAGCGTTCACCGCGCCGCAGGTCACGTCCGTCGTCACCGCTGCATACGTCGCGCCGGCCGAAGTCCCGAAGCGCATTTCCTTGCCCTCGAGATTGCCCAGATGCTGGTCCACCGGCAAGCCCGGCGACGGCGGGAAGGGTCACCTCCCGTTTCCCTCCCGGTGCCGTGGCGCTGGGAATTTCGATATGTTCGGGCCACGGGATGGGCCGGTCAATCCCGGGTTCGGTTTTAGCGTGTCAAAGGCGATCGACCAGACGATGGTAGCCGATCATCAACAGTCATCATGACCGAAAAAATGACCAGCGCATGCCGCAGCCGACCGAGCATCCGGCCGTACATCAGCACCAGCGCAAACGGAAAAATCATCATGGACAGGGTGTTGAGGAAGTTCGACAGATCCGTGGGATTTTCAAAGGGATGAGCGGAGTTCATACCGTGGAACCCGCCCCCGTTGGTCCCGAGCATCTTGATGGATTCCAAGGCCGCCACCGGCCCGACCACGATGGTCTGCGGCTTCGCCTCGCCCTTGTCCGTGGTTCCCATGGCCGCAGGCTCGAGGGTCGAGACCTGATAAGAGCTTTGGAACGTCATCGGGCTGCCCTGCGTCATAAAAATGAGAGCGATGACAAAGGCGAGCGGCACAAACATGTAGACCACCACCCGCCACATATCCACGAAGAAGTTGCCGAGCGAGGCATCGCTGCGCAGCGCCCGGATGATCGCGGTCAGCGCACTTAACCCGACTGCGGCCGACATAAACAGCATGGCGATGCCGAAGAAAATCTGGCTGAAATTCGACAGATGCTGTTCCCCGGAATAGTGCTGGAGGTCCGTGTTGGTCATGAACGAGGTCACGGCTTGAAAGATGGTGGTCGGGGCAATCATCCCCTTGCCATCCGGATTCAGCGGCATCCATGGCTGGAGCGCCAGCACCACATAGCCGTAGACAAACAGCACGGTGTTGAAAAGGAGCAGCGAACCGGCATACTGCTTCCAGTTCTGCGGGCCGCTGTCCAGGCGCTTTTCGAACCAGCCCAAAATCGGCACAGGGCCGGTATTTTCCGTCCATGATCCACGCCAGGTAGCGACTCAAGGGGAAGGCGATGAGGGTCGCCGCGGCAAGAAGCGAAAAAGGAAGAAACCAGGTTTGAATAAACATTGCTTTCGCTCCTTTCAGTATTGCAGTGCCCATCGCTGCCCCGGATCAGAACCATTCCGGCCGGATCAGGGCCGCCAGCAGATAAACGAACAGAAAGACCGCAACCGCCGCGGTCAAATAGATCATCATTCGCATCCCCTTAGAAACTATCCAAAAATGACTTGCAGCCATTTCAACCCTTCTTTAGACCACGAAGGACACGAAGAGCACGAAGAAACCACTTCGTGTCCTTCGTGTTCTTTGTGGTAGAAGAAGGCCTTTTATTTTTCGACGCCCCCTTGCCTTCTATATCTTGCCGCAAGCCCTCAAGAACAGGCAACACAGTCCCATCCCTGCGAGGCCCAAGAAGAACATTCCCGGCAGCCAAATTTCGAGGTTCATCTGAAACTCCTCCACCACTCTTGATGAGAACCAATTCCCGCAACAAACCCTTCGAGGAATGACTTTGCATCCCCCATGCCACCACTACGCTTCTGTATCTATTTGATAAATAGAGGTTATTTTGCAGGAGTTCCGGAACAGGCAGGCACTCGGATTTCAGAACTCAGGACAGCAGCATCCTGACGATTTCAAAATGAAATGCCTGATCAGAATGGCCTCTTGCCGGTGGCGCAGGAAGCGCTGATCGGTAGCATGCCGGCTTAGCGCGGGTCCTTAAAATAAGGTGACCTTGATCCTTCGCACACCATTCCGGTGGCAACCGGAATCTGGAAAAACTGCCCGGACACTGGCCCTCGCCGCTACGACAAAATGAATTCGGACACTTACTTATGCGGTGCTGTACTTAGAAATGCCGCTTCACAATTCCCCCCGCAACAGGTTACTTCCTGGGGACACAAATCACTCGTGCATTTCGTCGAAAACTGATACTTTGCCCGCGTGATATTGAACGGTAGGAGAGTTGGGAATGTCCGTCTCGAAAATTCTCATCGACCTCCCGGCGAGGGGAGAATACTGCTTCACGATGGCAGTGGCGAAACAGTTGCTCGGCTCGTCTGATGTGGCGGTACACTCTGCCATCCAACGGCTGCGCAAGAAGGGTGACATCGCCATGCCCTACCGGGGATTCTATGTGATTGTGCCGCCTGAGTACCGTGTTCTCGGCTGCCTGCCGGCGGAGCAGTTCATCCCCTCACTCATGGAGCACCGTGGCGAAGCCTACTATGCCGGTCTGCTAAGCGCTGCCCAATACCATGGCGCGGCCCACCATCGCCCTCAGGTATTTCAGGTAGTCACGGCCAGGAACAAGGCACCCCTCGAGTGCGGCAAGGTACGCGTGGATTTCATTGCCCGGAAGAACGTTAAAGAGATGCCGACGAGCACCATAAACACGCCACGGGGCATGCTGCGTCTCGCCAGTCCGGAAACGACCGCATTTGACTTGGTCGGTTACCCCCGGCATGCCGGCGGCCTGGACAACGTGGCCACGATACTTGCCGAGCTGGCGGAAAAGCTTGATCCTGCTGAGCTGGCCAAGATTGCAGAGCTTTCTCCGGTCACATGGCGCAACGGCTGGGATATCTATTAGACCTTGTCGAGATGCCGGAGAGACCGAGCCTTGGCCGGGTATATTGCTACGAAGCGGCTGGTGACGACCCCGCTGGTCCCCTCCCAGCCAGTTGACGCTGCTGAAAAGAACCAGCGCTGGCAATTGCTGGTGAATGCCGAAGTCGAGGCCGAGCTGTGATCCCCCGCGACTACATTACAGAGTGGCGACAGCAGGTACCTTGGACCCAGGATGCCCAGGTCGAGCAGGATCTCATCCTCAGCCGAGCACTGATTGAGATTTTTTCTCGACCGTTCCTGGCGGACAACCTCGCGTTTCGGGGTGGCACGGCCTCTACAAACTGTATCTTCAGCCGGCCCGCTACTCTGAGGACATTGACCTGGTCCAGACTCAGGCTGAAGGCATCGGGCCGATCATGGATAGCCTTCGCAAGGCCAGACATGACGCCTGAAGCCAAGGCACGGCTGCAAATCGACCAGAAGCTCGAACAGGCCGGCTGGATCGTCCAGGATCTTAAGCAGATCAATCTTGGCGCCAGTTTGGGCGTTGCCGTGCGCGAATATCCCACCGACACAGGCCCGCAGATTATGTGCTTTTTGAGAACCGAGAACCAGCGGGGCTGATAGAGGCCAAACCGGATAACACCATCCTTACTTTTTTGAAGAACAAACCGAGCTATATTCCCGCAGCAGGGCTAAAGTGGCGCGTCAAGACCTAGCCCTTACCGTTTCCTGTATGAAAGCACCGGCCAGGTCATCCACTTCACCGATGGATGACCGAGCGCCGCGCTCCCGCGAACTCTTTCACTTCCATCGGCCTGAAACTCTGGCCCAATGGCTCGGCCAGCCCATGCGCTCCGTCGTCGCATTTGCAGAACAGATGCCGGAATTACCCACGCCACCTGCGCGATTGCCAGGTCAGGGCCGTGACCGGACTGGAAAGCTCCCTGCCAGGAACAAAACCCGCGCTCTGGTGCAGATGGCTACCTGTGCTGGCAAGACCTTTACGGCGATCACTTCGGTCTATCTCACCTCGAGTTCGCTGGGGGTAGCGCACCCTTTTTCTGGTGGACACTCGTACCTTGGAAAGCAGGCCCATCAGGAGTTTCACGCCTACACGCCACCCGACGATGGGCGTAAATTCACCGAACTCTACAATGTTTG
>CAWEHK010000037.1:0-144156 GCA_963808625.1 uncultured delta proteobacterium | reverse complement strand
TGGTGAGTTCTTGTTCAACGCCCACCCGCAGAACATTGGTTTGATTCAGCTTAGCTGAACGCGATCCATCGACGGTCTGGGCCTTACACTATATGTAACAAGCTAAGGTTGATGGATTCGTAAAAAGTCCCAAAATCGCCTTTTTGCATGGCGTAACAGGTTGAATTTATTAGGTGTGACTTTGCGAGAAATGACTTCTTACGAGATCATCAAGGTTTACCCGAGTTGAAATTATGGCTGCGGCTGGTTGCCTGTTGGATGATGAATGCCCTGAAAGGGCTTTATAAAATAGCCCAGGGTCAGCAACAGCGCCACCCTGGGAGGGGAAGTAAAATCCCCTTTTTCCCTTACCCTGAAAGGGTTGGATAAATCGTTGTGTCGGTATGATCTATGTAACCCCTTCAGGGTAGATATCCGTGTTGTACTTGGCTCCCCAGGGTGGCGCTATCGCTGACCCTGGGCTAATTTATCGAGCCCCTTCAGGGCAGAAAAGTTAGCTTGATGCAGGTGGGGGGCCTTACCCTCTGCCGTGACCCTCTTCCCGATTTGAGAGGATACCATGCCGACCGCCAAGAAAACCCCCTCGAACGCTGCTTCGGATGCTCCCCGCCTGTACAAGGTCTTTGTCTCGAGCACCTACCTGGACAACAAGGAAAGGCGCAAGCTGGTGCAGGATGCCATCACCATGGCCGGAATGGTCTGGCACGGGATGGAAATCTTCCCTGCGAGCACCGACCAACCGTCGAAGAATGCCTGCGCTACGCGCGTGAAGCGGATGTCCTGGTGGGGATCATCGCTGGACGCTACGGCTGGATACCGAAGAAGAGAAAAAAGTCCATCACCGAACTGGAGTACGATGCCGCCAAGGAGCGGCTCATGTTTTTGCTCAATCCCGAGTTGCCCTTTAACGGAAGCGGACTTTGATCCCGAACCCGAGCGCTGGGACAAGCAGAAGAAACTTGCTGCTTTCAAGAAAGAAGTTCTCTCAGCACCAAATGCCTGCGCTTTTCGAAGAGACAACGCTGCAGGCGAAAGTATTTCAGGCATTGCAGGAGTGGCGCAAAAGCAGGGAGCCTTCAGCCCAAAGCGGTGCCATCGGTCCTGAGGTTCCGCGCGATTCGGCGGAGGAAGATGCTCTCGATGACGAGATCAGTAACTATCGCAAGAAGGCGGAAGCGCTGCATGCCACCCTGCCGGTGGCCGGTTTTGTCACTCAGCTCAAGGTGCCCATCGACATTGAAGAAATCTACATGCCTCTGCGAGCCATGGTGGACCTGAGAGGAGTGGGAGAAGCATGCTTTGCTGATGCGGCGGATGCCGAAAAAGCCCTCCGGGAGTGCGATGCGGCCAAGGAGATTGACCTGCCGGAAGCTTTCCGCGAGTCGGCAATGCGGGGGAGAAGAGGGTTGGTCATCCTAGGCGATCCCGGGGCCGGCAAGACCACCCATCTCAAACGGCTGCTATTGTGGTGCCTGCGCAAGGGACCCGAGACCATCGGCCTGCCCGCAGGGATGCTGCCGGTATTCCTGCCCCTGAGGGATCTGCGTGATCTTGATCACGGACTCGATGCGTTCATCCAGGCTCAACTGGACAGTCCCCATCTCAAAACCCTGCCGGGGTTTGGTGAGCGCCTCCTGAAACGCGGGAATCTGCTGTTTCTTCTGGATGGTCTGGACGAGGTTGCAGACCTGTCGCAACGCGAGAAGGTTGCGAAGTGGATCGAGCGAAGCTCTGAAGTCCCACCCCGGCTGCCGGTTTGTGGTGACCAGCCGTTTTGCGGGTTACAGTCCCACTGTGCGATTGAGCGAGGATTTTCTCGAAATGCACATCCGGCCGTTGATCGACGACCAGGTGGAGCGGTTTGTCCAAAACTGGTATCGCATCGTCGAACGCGGGCTGGCCAAAGATCCTGAGCAGGCCGAAGGCATCGCCCGGGAAAAGGCCGAAAACCTGATTCAGAGCGCTTGCGGGAACCGGACTTTCGCGCCCGCCGGGTGTTCGAACTGACGCGCAACCCTCTGCTGCTGACCAACATCTGCCTCGTGCACCGCCACCGTGGAGCTCTGCCCCGCAAGCGTGCGCGGCTTTACGAGGAATGCATCGACGTTCTGCTGGAACATTGGCAGGAGAGCAAACACTTGCCGGTCGGGATCAGTGCCCAGGACGGGCGGCGGGTGCTGCAGCCGGCGGCCCTCTGGCTGCACAGCGAGGAAGGGCGGACGCGGGCGAAAGCGGCGGAACTCGCGCCATATCTCGAGCCCGCTTTGAAAGCCGTGAACTGGACGCAAGGCGGCGCCGAGAAATTCCTGCGCACCGTCCGGGACCAAAGCGGTCTTTTGACCGGTTGGGACCAGGAACACTATGGCTTCATGCACCTGGGATTCCAAGAATACCTGGCGGCGCGGGAGATCCGGCGGCGCGCCTTCGAAGGCGATACACAGGTTTTGGGCGAGCTGGCAAGCCACTTCGGGGAATCCTGGTGGCAGGAAGTGGCGCTGCTGCTGTTGGCCCTTGATGATCCCTCTTTGTTCACGCCATACATGCGCGAGGTGCTTCGGCAACCGGCCTTCACCGAATATCCGAACCTTGTGCAGATGTGCCTGGACGATGCGGCAGAGACCAGCCCTCAGCCTTTCGTGGAATTGCTGGAAACGGATGCTGGAAACGATGCGGAGCTCTGGCGGCGGCAGTTTGCGGCACTGCAGGTGCTGGAGCGCATCGATTCCAATGCCGTTGAAAAGCTCCGGACAGGGCTTGCGGCAACACCCCTTGCCGGACATCCGTCGCTGGTTTGCCACGCGCAACGGACAGGCGCGGCAGGATGTGATCTCTGCGGAACGGGGCGGCTACGAGCTGGTGAGAATTCCCGCGGGTGTGTTCATGATGGGTTCACCGGAATCCGAAGAGGGACGTTTTGAGGCTGAAGGACCGCTGCACCAGGTGCGGGTGCGCGATTTCTACCTGGGTCGCTACGCGGTGACCAACGAAGAATATGGTCGATTTTTGAAGGAAAACCCCAAGGTGGCAGAACCTCAATATTGGGCCGACCGGCGTTTCAACCAGTCGCGTCAGCCGGTGGTGGGGGTGAGCTGGGAGGATGCTCAGCGCTATGCTGACTGGGCTGGTTTGCGGTTGCCGAGCGAGGCCGAGTGGGAGTATGCTTGCCGGGCCGCAACGACCACCCGGTATTATACGGGTGATACCGAGGACGATCTAAAGCAGGCCGGCTGGTATGACGCGAATTCCGGCGACCAGACTCACCCGGTCGGTGAAAAGGAGCCCAATGCTTTTGGACTCTATGACATGCACGGGAATGTTCGGGAGTGGACCGAGGACGACTGGCATGACAACTACAATGGTGCACCAGATGATGGCGGCCCCTGGATTGATGACCCACGGGGCTCCAGCCGGGTGGTCCGCGGCGGCGGCTGGAACCTCGTTGCGCAGTACTGCCGGTCGGCGATTCGCACGCTACTACGAGCCCGGCGCCCGCCGCAGCAACGTTGGGCTTTCGCCTCTCCAGGTCCGTTGCCCTTGGCCCTTGAGCCCTTGTACCCTTGGCGCCGGCTGTTGCTTGACGAGCGTCGTTGGGTCGTGTTCAGGCCGCCGTCGCGTAGCAGGCGGCCTGAACACGACTCCAACGACGCGAGGGGTGTGTGGGGCAGGCTTTCCAGCCTGCCGTTATCCTCAGGCAGGCTGGAAAGCCTGCCCCACATCGGAGTTTCGTGGACAGGAATAGGTTCTTCCTTCCGACATCCGCAATCCGAGATTACCGCCAATTCTTTCGATGACCATTGGAAGTGCGCCTTGAACTATTAGCCGGATGCATTCCGAACCCCTCATTATCAAATCCCAAGCGTAGGGGAGGGGTTTATCCCCTCCCAAATGCCTCAGAACCACAGGAGATTGCGGACGGGCATCAAACTCACCCCGACGAGCTAACCAAACGATCAGCGCCTTTCCAGACGAAGACTGGCCAGTGTTCATCCGAAAACGGCACATGTTTGAGTTCGGACTGTAGGGGAGGGGTCTACCCCATATGCATCAAGCTAACTTTACTGCCCTGAAGGGGCTCGAGAACTTAGCGCCCTTCGGGCGAACTTTCTTTGACAGGATTTACAGGATTTGCAGGATTAAGGACTCGCTTCCTGATAATCCTGTTAATCCTGTCGAAAAATGGAAATTCCTATACGGTTAAATTAGCCCAGGGTCAGCGCCAGCGCCACCCTGGGGAGTCAGGTACAACACGACCATCAACCCTGAAGGGGTTGCATAAAACATAGCGACACAACAATTTATCTAACCCTTTCAGGGTAAAGAAAAGGCAATTGGGCTTCCCCTCCCAGGGTGGCGCTGTTGCTGACCCTGGGCTATTTTATGAAGCCCTTTCAGGGCATTCATCATCCGACTGGCAACCGGTCGCAGGCATAAATCCACCTCGGGTAAACCCCTCAGCCTGATGGATATGGGGGTTTGGCCCCTCCCAAAATGTGCCGGAGTTATTGATGATTTCGGGCGGGCGTAAAGCCCGCCCCTACGCAACCGGTGGGTTTCCGGATGGAAACCAGCTGGAATCACCCTCATTGTTTTTGAACAAGTTTTTTGCTGTCCTGATTTGCGTTATAATTTTACGCAAGAAAGGCATGCAAATGGCTCCAAAAACGTCAACCAAGGACGTGAGACTCCATGTGGTGCTCCCGCTGGAATTGAAGGAGAAGCTGCGACGGGTGGCTGCCGGGAAGGGACAGAAAATCTCGGTTCTGGTGCGAGAATCGATCGAGCAAAAGGTCGAGGAGGCGGAGCGACAGATCTTTGAAGAGCGCATGCGGGAGGCCTACCTTGAAATGGCTGAGGAGAATCTCAGCACTGTTGAGGATTTCAACTATGCGGACGCCAAAAATCTCTGATCCGGGAGAGGGACGATGGTGACTGTTCCGCAAATAAGGCGCGGTGAAGTATATTACGCGAATCTGGGTCCCGTCCTGGGCAGTGAAACGGGCAAAACACGACCTGTGGTTGTAATTCAGAACGACATTGGCAACCGCTACTCCCGCGCGACCATTATTATCGCGGTTATTTCCGAGTCTTCCGCAAAGAAAGCCTCTTCTCCGATTGCTGTGGCCATCGGTGAGGAGCAGGGCTTGAAGAAAGCATCCATAGTCAATCTGGCGCAGATCAGAACGATTGACAGGAGAAGGCTGCTCTTGCCAAAGGTCACGACCCTGCCCGACGAGATCATGGCTGACGTGGATCGTGCCTTGAAGAGCAGCCTTGGCATCAGATGAATGACCGGATGCTTTATGCTAGCCCACAAAGCTGCTGAAGCAGACCTCCCGGTTGAGTTTTCGAAGCTTTCCCAGGGCTTTTTTCTCGATTTGTCGAATCCGCTCCTTGGAGACTTTGAACTCCCTTCCAATGGCTTCCAGGGTTTCGGCAGCCTGGCCGTCCAGCCCGAAGCGGAGGCGAAGAATCAGCTCCTCGCGCGGTTGCAGTGCGGCGAGCAGTTGGTGGACGGCGTCGGACAGTTCGCCGTTCGAGCAGTGCTCCATGGGGGAAACGGCGTTTTCATCCCTGATGAAGTCGCCGAGCCGCTGGCCGTCTTCGCCGATGGGGGTTTCCAGGGAAACCGGCTGGGCGGCAAGCCGCAGCACGTGCTCCGCCTTGGTCGGGGGCAGCTTGGCCTTGCCGGCGATCTCCTGGAGCGTCGGCTCGCGCCCGAGTTCCTTATGGAGCTCATAAGAGGCCTTGTAGAAAAGGTTCTTCATCTCAATGACGTGCACGGGCAAGCGGATCGTGCCGCTCTTGTCGTAAATCCCCCGGATGATGCCCTGTCTTATCCACCAGGTAGCGTAGGTGCTGAAGCGCGTGCCTTTCGTGTGGTCGTAGCGCCCTACGGCCTTGAGCAAACCCATGTTGCCTTCCTGAATCAGGTCGTCAAAGGTCATCCCGCGCCCCAGGTAGCGCCTGGCAATGCTCATCACGAGGCGGAGATTGGCTTTCACCATTTCCCCCTTGGCGGCATCGATGGCAGCCATGACGGCTTGCGCCTGGCGGTACACCTTGGGATACAGCCGGTGTTGCGGATGATCCGCCGCCACTTGCTCGAGGGTGTCCAAGATCAGCTTGAGCGCCTTGTCCCTCATGCCCGGGAAGGTCTTTTCGCGGCTCAGCAGTTTTTGCACCTTTGCTTTCAGATCGCTGAAGAACCTGTCATCAGGCGCATGCGCCGCGACCATCCGCACCAGGTGGTCCTGGCCTTCCCGAATCGCGAGAGCGAGTTCCAGTTCGCGCTCCTGGGTTAAGAGCGGGTAGCCGGCGATCTCTCTTGCGTAGCAGGAGAAGGGGTCGTTTTCGAAGCCATCAAAGATCGGCTCGCAAATTTGCGCCCGAGGATCACCGTCGGGGTCCTCCGGTTCCTCTGCTGGTGTCTCTTCCGCCTCCGCTTCGATCAGTCCCGCCGCTATGACGCTCCCCTCGGGATCTGCCGCGAACGCCCATGCCTGTGACCCGTTCCCGCCGATGAGCGGGCAGAGCTCTTCCTCCTCTTCGCCGTTTAGAATAACGTCAAACGAGATGCATTCGCCAGTCATGTAGGCCGTCATCACATCCTCCTGTTATGAACGAAAAACCGGCACAATTTGCTGCCTGATGTTGCCTCTTCCTCATTCCTCTTCCCTTCATTTTCCCTTCCGCATCACACCCTTCATCCCGGGCTATGGCCTTCCACAGGCCCTGCCTGAGCAGTCGGTTATCACCATAGGCGATGAGTATTAAGGAAAGATTAAGAGGAGATTAGAAATTTCTAATCGATGCTGATTTCCGACGGGTGAACTCTGGGCTGATAGCTGCGCGGGTGCGATGATGGCAGCCAGGCGGAGTCACGACGCTCGCCGTCGTTTTCACTATTTCATGACGGCCCTGGATGATGGTAGAATTGCAGCCGGGTCATCGAGACTCGGGCTGCTGACTGAGGTGTCAGGATGGGTGCTTGATTGGGGCGAGGAATCCATGAGCATGAGCAGGGGCAGAAGAATGGTAATCATACGGACGTATCTTGCCGCTTTGATCGTTGTGGGCTTCGTGGTTTGCAGCGGTTGCATCAAACCCAAAATCACGCTCTTTCGCGAAGCTGCTGAACCCTTGAAGGAATTCACTCTCCAGGGCAGCGGGAAGGAGAAAATCCTTATCATTCCGGTCAACGGGGTCATTTCGGACAGTCAGAAGGAGTTTTCTTTATTGCGCAGTCCCAGCATGGTCCAGGAGATCGTGTCGCAATTGAAGAAGGCGGAAAAGGATAAGGACATCAAGGCCGTCATTTTGAAAATCGATTCACCGGGCGGCTCGGTTACGGCCAGCGATATGCTGTATCACGAGATCAGCAAATTTAAAGAACGCAGCGGAGCTCATCTCGTGGTGATCATGATGGGGGTTGCGGCTTCGGGCGGATACTATATTGCCCTGCCTGCAGACTTCATCTTTGCCCATCCCACGACGATCACCGGCTCCATCGGAGTGGTCTCTTTGCGGCCGAATGTATCCGGGCTCATGGGCAAAATCGGGCTCGAAGTCGAGGTCGACAAGTCAGGCCGGAACAAAGACATGGGATCTCCCTTCCGGAAGGCTACCGAAGGGGAGCAAAAGATCATGCAGAACCTGGTTGATGACTTGGCCGGGAGATTTCTCACCCTGGTCGTAAACCACCGCAAACTGAACGACGAGGCCACCGCGGATATCTCGTCGGCACGCATCTATCCGGCCGACGAGGCGTTGCGCCTGGGACTCGTGGACCAAATCGGATATCTCGATGATGCGATCCGGAAGACGGCCAGGATTGCCGGGCTCCCCGAGGATGCCAAAGTCGTGGTCTATCGCCGGACCGAATATCCTGATGACAATCTTTACAATACCTACAGCAGCAGACCCGGGTTCCCCGAGATCAACCTGATCAACCTGGGCCTGGCAGAGTCGCTTCCTCCTCTTCGCAGCGGTTTCTATTACCTGTGGCTGCCGGGGCAGAGGGAATGATGCAGCAATTGGCTCTGATGGCGGCGGTCGAGGGATCAAGAGGCATCTGGATTGCCGCTTGAAGCGTGTGGGAATGACGACCGTGGATAATGGACACTTTACTCTTCTGTCAACGCCAGACCCACCGAAGAACCGGAGGCCATGCGGGAATGTACGACCGGGGATAATGGACACTTCGCTGTGCCTCGCTGTGCTCAGTTTCGCTGAGCTATGGGCTCGTCAACAAACAACTTGCTCCCATTCCGGTCCTGTTTCAAACCACGAAGGACACGAAGAGCACGAAGAAATCACTTCTGGTCTTCTTCGTCTTTCGTATTTCTCATGTCTTCCGTGTTTTCCGTGTTTCCGTGGTGAAAGATGACCTCCTCTTCTTGGACAACTCGAAGTGTCGTCTGCTCGTCAGTCAACCTCCCAGGGGGTCCACACCTTGCTCTCGAGAAGCTCTGCACCAAACACCTCGCGGACCGTTCCGTGCTTGACGATGCGCCCTTCGTACAGGACGGCAACCCGTTGACGCCATATAGGGGATTTCGGTGAAATCGTGGGTCACAAACAGGGTGGTCATGTTCATGTCCTTCAGGATTTGACCCGAGCTCACCGAGCAGCGCTTTACGGGTGGGATAATCGAGGGCCCCGAGGGGTTCATCGAGAAAGAGGAATTCCGGTTCCAGGGCGAAGGCGCGCGCCAGGCTGGTGCGCTGCGCTTCCCCGCCGGAGAGCTGCCGCGCCTTGCGGTCGGCCAGATGGGCGATACCGAAGCGGTTCGAGCCATTTCTCCGCGCGCTCTGCTGCTTCCTTGCCGTGACGCCCCTTATGCGCAGCGGGATCGTGAGGTTCCGAAAGACGGTCGTGTCCAGGAGCAGCGCGTCCTGAAAGACCACCGCCATGCGGCGGCGAAGGGACGAGGACATTGCCGTTGCCGGCAATGACACCGTTGAAGGTAACGTTCCCGGATGAGGGCGGCTGAAGCAGCGCCAGGGTAAGGAGCAGACTGGTCTTGCCCGCGCCGTTGGGGCCGACCAGGGCCAGGACTTCTCCCTCGGCGAAGAGCAAGTTTTCGATCTGGAAGATGTTCCGCCCGGCGCGCTTACAGGTTCAGGTTTTCGGCGACGATCGAGGGGGTCATGGTTTCTTGCCCCGCTGCTGGAGATGGCTCAAGAAGCCATGATGCAAAACGTCACCAGGAGCAGGATGATGCTCAAGGCGGTGGCCAGTTCGAACTTCCCCTTCGATACCTCGAGCACGGTGGAGGTGGTCAGCACCCGCGTATAGCCGCGAATATTGCCTCCCACCATCATCGAAGCGCCGACCTCGCTGATCACCCCGCCAAAACCGGCGATGATCGCCGCCAGAATGCCCAGGCGCGCCTCCCAGATCAAGAGCGCGAGATATTGCAGGCGGGTTGTGCCAAACGCCAGGAGCTGAAGACGCATTTTGGGATTGACCGACTGGATGGCCGCGAGACTGAACCCGGCAACAATGGGAGAAGCGATGACGGCCTGGGCCAGGATCATGGCCGTCGGCGTGTAGAGCAGGCCGAACATGCCAAGCGGTCCGTAGCGGGTCAGGCAGAGCCACGTCGCCAGTCCGACCACCACCGGCGGCAGGCCCATGCCGAAATTGACGATGCTGACCAGCAGCCCGCGCCCGAAGAATTGCGTCAAGGCCAGGACCGTGCCGATCGGAATACCGATCAAAACGCTGATGAAGGTCGCGATACCCGAGACCTGAAGCGTTCTCAGGGTGATGTCGATGACGTCGGGGTCAAGGGTGACCAGTTGCCGGATGGCCTCTTTTAAGCCCTCAAGAATGACGTCCATAGGATTTTGCCGTATTTTTCTCACCGCGAAGAACACGAAGAGCACGAAGGTTTTACCGAAAAGACCAGACCTGGAGGCGGTTTGGGCCCTGAGATGCTCCTTGAAATCTATCGCTGTCGACCTGTGTGTCCTTCGCCGAGGTGTGATCGCCTCTAGCGCGAATGTTTAGTGAAATCTGCTTTTCTTAACGCGAAGCCGCGAAGATGCGAGAAAAGAGGTTCGAGCAAACTGGCTCTCGTTTGCCTTGCCCGCGCCTTCGCGTGGGCTTCCATGAGACGGA
Source organism: uncultured delta proteobacterium (assembly GCA_963808625.1). GTDB lineage: Bacteria > Desulfobacterota > Syntrophobacteria > Syntrophobacterales > Syntrophobacteraceae > JADGQM01. The sequence continues at coordinate 134,031 of CAWEHK010000037.1, read as the reverse complement.
CCCAGGCGCTACTTGAAAACGCACCATCGAGGCCCTCATTTTGACGCCCATGCATTATGGCAGCAATGGCATAATGAAGGCAAGCCCATATCAGCGGGTGCGGGGTTATTTTGAAAGCTTCTCGATGGCTTCGGCAATCTCTTCCGGCGAGACGCTCTGCCGGAGGCTTTCCATCCGCTGCATGACGTTGGCGAAGCGGATGCCTTCCGCAGCACTGATCCATTCCAGTTGCAGACGTTCGGGGCGGATGCCGAGTTTAGCCATCTTCTTCCGGACCTTCTCCACGCGCTTCACCGTCCAGTGGTTGGCGTTGATGTAATGGCAGTCCCCGATATGGCAGCCGCTCACGAGGATCACCGGGGCGCCCCTGACAAAGCCCCGCCAGATGAAATCCTCGGCCACGCGTCCGGAACACATGGTGCGGATGAGGCGCACGTTTGGCGGGTACTGGAGGCGCGAAACCCCGGCATAATCGGCGCCGGCATACGAACACCAGTTGCAGGCGAAGGTGAGAATTTTTTCGTGAGGCCGGTCGGCCAGCATCGCATCGATCTGCTCGGAGATCTGAAGGTCGCTGAAATGGTTCATGGTAATGGCGCCGAAGGCGCATTCGGCGGCGCAGGTGCCACAGCCGGCACAGGCTGCCGTGTTGACCACCGCGGGGAGCTTCTTCTTGGTATCGACGGTGATGGCGTTGTACGGACACACTTCCGCACAGCGGCCACAGGCCTTGCAGTGTTCGGCAATGACCTCGGACGTGATCGGTTCGGTGAGGATTTCTCCCCGGTGCATCAGGCGGATCGCCCGGACGGCGGCTGCCGAAGCCTGGGTGACGCTGTCCTTGATGTCCTTTGGCCCCTCGGCGCAGCCGGCGTAAAAGACCCCTCGGGTGGCGGCATCGACCGGCAGCAGTTTGGGATGGGCTTCGAGGAAGAAGCCGTCCGAGGTGAGCTGCAGTCCCAGCATTTCCTGGAGTTTGCGCGTGCTCTGAGAAGGCTTGATCCCGATGGAAAGGACCAGCATGTCCAGCTCATGGAACTCGATGGCCCCAGTGGCCGTGTTTTCGACGGCAACCCTCAGACCTCGATCCGGGGTTTCCTCGACGGTTCCCGGCAATCCCCGAATGTAATGCACACCGAGGCGGCGGCTTCGCTTATAGAGGTCTTCGAAGCCTTTGCCGAAGGCGCGGATGTCCATGTAGAAGACCTTCACATCCATGTCCGGATGGTGTTCCTTGAGCACGAGCGTGCTCTTCACCGTGTTCATGCAGCAGATGTTGGAGCAATACGGGCTCCCTTTCCGGGCCGAGCGCGAGCCGACGCATTGCACGAAGCCTATGGATCGCGGGTGCTTCCGGTCGGTCGGGCGGATGACTTCGCCCTTGGATGGCCCTCCGGCGTTGACCAGGCGTTCGAATTCCAGGCTGGTCAGGACATTTTCGAAACGGGTGTAGCCGTATTCATCGAGTTCGGTCGGGTCGTAGGGCTCGAGACCGGTGGCGACCACGATGGTGCCGACTTTCTCCACGATCTCCTCATCGGACATGTGGAAGTTGATGCAGTGCTTCTCGCACGCTTCGATGCACTTGGCGCACACGGCCGGGTTATGCCCCAGGCATTCGTTGGGATTGAGCATATAGGCGGCCGGGACGGCCTGGGGAAAAGCGGAATAAATCGCTTTGCGCGACGACAGGCCGAGGTTGAACTCATCCGGACGAACCACCGGGCAGACCTTGGCGCACTCGCCGCAGGCCGTACATTCCTTTTCGTCCACGTAGCGGGCCTTCTTGAGAATCTTCACTTCGAAGTTTCCCACAAAGCCTTTGACGTCGACCACTTCGCTGAGCGTGAGGAGCTTGATGCGGGGATGTCGACCGACATCCGTCATTTTCGGCCCGAGGATTCAGATGGAGCAGTCCATGGTGGGGAAGGTCTTGTCAAGCTGCGCCATCATGCCGCCAATGGAAGCCCGCTTTTCCACCAGCACCACCTCGTAATCATTGTCCGCAAGGTCCAGCGCCGCCTGGATCCCGGCCACGCCGCCCCCGATCACGAGCGACCGCTTCGTGAGGGAAAGCCGTTCCGGTTCCAGGGGTTGGAGCTGACGCACGCGCGCCACGGCCATTTTCGTCAGATCGACCGCTTTGGCCGTTGCGGCCTCGGGCTCGTTCATGTGCACCCAACTGCAATGTTCCCGGATATTGGCCATTTCGAACAGGTAGGGGTTGAGTCCCGCAGCCTGCAGCATGTGCTGAAAAGTGGGTTCGTGCAGCCGCGGCGAACACGAGGCCACCACCACCCGGTCGAGATCGTGCTCGGCGATATCTTCCTTGATGCTGTGCTGCCCCGGTTCGGAACAGGCATAAGGGACCTCGCGCGCCACCACGACGCCGTCAAGCCCTGCAGCCTCCGCGGAAACCTTCACACAGTTAACCGTCCGGGCAATATTCAACCCGCAATGGCAAATATAGACGCCGATGCGGGGAGAAGAAGATTGGGTTTGTTTATCCGTTGTATTCATCGTCAAATTCTCATGTTTAGAGTGACTAGTGACTAGTGACTAGTGACTAGTGGCTAGTGGCTAGTGATTAGAGTTTCTTTATCAAGCTCGATAGCATCTTTTGAAGCTCGAAAATTCTTTCCCTAACAATCCTGTGTGCCTCATCATTAATATAGGCAAGTCTCTTTGCGATTATCAGCTGAGTATCCAATTCAGCAAGAGACCCCAGTGAGACATAGAGAAATTGCCTGAACTCACCGGTATGTTGTCGTGCCTGGCCCTCAGCAATATTGGATGGCACGGATACGGACGAGCGTCTTATCTGTGCTCCGAGAACATATCGTTCATCGTTAGGGAAAGTCCCGATGATTTTATAAACTTCCTCCACTAACTCAATCCCTTTCTGCCACACCATCAGATCCATATAAGATCTTATTTCTGCCATTCACCAAAACTCATCTCTAATTGCATTTCCAGGCTCTCCGTCGCTAACCACCAACCCCTAGTCACCAGCCACCAATCACTAGCCCCTGGTCACTAGCCACTAGCCCCTAGTCACTAGCCACTAGCCCCTGGTCACTAGCCACTAGCCACTAGCCACTAAAATCACTCCCACCGAATCGTCTTCGCCAGGACCGAAGTGAGGTCCATCATTTCCATTTGGATCTCTTCGCCCAGGAAGGGATCTTCCATCGCGCAGCGCAGGTGGATCTGACATTTGGGACAAGCGGTAACCAACAGGTTGCTTCCCGTTGCTTTCGCCTGCCGCAACCGTTTGACCTGCAGCGCTTTGCTGTAACTGTCACATCCGGTCCAGGCGCAGTTGCCGCAGCAGATTGCGGCCATGCCGTGGTCCTGCATTTCGGTAAAAGTCCTGGGCTGAAGGCGGTGAAGCAGTTTTCTGGGAAGTTCGGGGCCGGCTCCCAGGCGATTGATGCGGCAGGAATCCTGGAAGGTCAAGTTGCGGTCGAGTTTTTCAAACCCCACCGCGCCTTTGTCGATTTCCCTCTCGAGCAATTCGTAGAGGTGGGTTACCTTGAAGCCCACCTGGATGCCATGGGCCGCATAATCGCGACTCAGAGTCCGGTAGCATTCCGGGCAGGCCGTAACCACTTCGTCGATGCCGAGGTCGGCAATCGCTTCCACGTTCAAAGTGGCCAGCTTGTGGAAATTGTCGCGGTCTCCGGACCAGAGCAGGTCGTGCCCGCAACATCGTTCCCCCCTGAGGAGGTTGGGATAAATATCGAAAAAATTGAGCAGCCGCAGGCTGTCCGTCAGGATATCACGGGTATGGATGCCGAGATGGGCTCGAAAGAAAATATCGAAATAGGGAGCGCATCCGCCGAAAAAGAGCAGTTTGGACTGCGAGTCCGTTTGAATTCCATCCGGCAGCCAGTTCCAGTGCTGAATTTTCAGGTTGGGTGAAGCCATGGTGCGCATCAGCGACTGGAAGAAGCCGTCGTGGGCCTGATGACCGCCAATGCCGCAAGCCTTCTGAAGTCCTCGCAGGTCACGGATGAACTCCGGGAAGGTCACGGCGGACGGGCAACGGTCGTAACAGGTTCCGCAGGTGAGGCATGACCAGGTGTCCCGCACGACGGCCGGGGCCGTGACGGCCCCCGAGATGATGGCATTGGCGACGGAACGCGGGGAAAACGGCTTGCCGATCAGTGTCAGCGGGCAGGCCGAGGAGCACTTGCCACAATCCTGACAGGCATAGACATCATGGGTGGTCAGAAGCTGGGTGGTGACTTCCCGGGGAACGGCGCGATCCGTGCCAATGTTCCCGGAGCTCGCGGGCAGATCAGGAACTGCTGGCGGCCGTTCGGTTCCTCTGACGGCAGGAGGAGTCACGGGACTTCGTCCGAGGTCTTGAATGCTGCTGTGGAACTCATGCAAGAAACCTAACAGGGATTCCGCTTCGTCCGGGAGGTAAGTCGCCAGTTGCAGGCGCTCTTTTCCAAGACCCAGGAGTTCGAGAAAGCCGCGAGTGTCTTCCACGTTGCGCACAGCCGTCGGGGTGCCGCTCCCATAACGGCATGAACCGGGCGTGCAGCCGACGAGCGCGACCCCGTCCGCACCCATTTCGAAGGCCCTGAAGAGCAGGGACTTGGTGATCCTTCCCGTACAGGGAATCCGAATCATGCGGATTTCGGGCGGAATCGCCGCCCCGTTGTCCTGCAAAGCCTGAAAAGCCGCATGCGGCCCCCAGTTGCACATGAATACAACAATTTTCAACTCATCACTCATCACTCATCTACTCATCACTCATCACTCGTCACTCATTACTCGTCACTCATCACTCGTCACTCATCACTCATCATCACTCTAACAACACTTCATCAATCATCTGTTCCAAATAACTGCGGTTGCGGTAAGGGCAGTCGGCGGCACTCGAGGGGCAGATGGCGATGCAGTTGCCGCAGCCTTTGCAGAGGGCCTGGTCCACGACGGCGTGCCACCCGCCGACGGCATTTCTCGCAAAACTTACCGCCTGGTAGGGACAGATTTCGATACAGCGGCCGCAGCCGCGACAAAGGAGTTCGTCGATCACTACCGTATAGCCTTTGTTCTGGCGAGGTCCCCGAGGCATAACCGAAGCCGCCAGAATGGCTGCTGCGGTACCCTTGGTACGTTCGGAAACACTGATTCCGGGAGGATTGGCGAGGAACAGGCCGGGAACCGATGTGGAGCCCGGCGTGAAGAACGGAATCCCGCTGAGCCCCTGCTTCTGCATGGTCGATTCCACCGGGCGTGGCGGCAGTTCTTTGAGAGGCAGGTAGGGAATGCGCCTGCGCGAAGTATCTCCAAGGATCACTGCGCCGACGGAGAATTCCTGCTGCTGCCCCGAGATTTCGACGGTCACCTCGAAGTTCCCTACCGTACCTCGCAGGTGCTTCACCACGGACCCGCAAAAGCTCTGAATGTTCGGGTGAGGCAGAGGCTTGTTCAGGGGTTTGTGGCCCGACCCGAACAAAAACACTTCCATGCCGGCTTCGGCAAGGGAAAAAGCGCTTCGGATGGCAGCCTCGGAATCGGCGATGACTGCCGTGGTGAAATTGTAGCGCCGAGCCGGTGCGGGCAAGGATTTAAGAAGACGGGCTCGACCTATGGATCTGCCGATAAGACCCCGAAAGCATTCGAGACCCAGTTCTGGGTCTTCCTGGAGAAAGCGCAGGGCTTCGCCTCGCAGGTTGCAGGTTTCGACCATGGAGCGGCTGATGCCGGTGGCATTGAAGAGGGCGCTTTTGAGGCGGCTGCGCTGATCGGTGCACGAGCTGCAAATAAAGTCGAGCGGGCAGCAGACACACGAGGCCAGGACCACACGGGTCAGGCGGTGTTTGCGGATGGTCCTCAGGATCGTCGTCGCGCCTTCCGGGATGCAAGCGGAGACCAGAGCTTCGGCATGCACCACATCGGGCTGGCTGGTAAGGGTCGCGAGGTGCCCGTCCAACTCCTTCGCCCATCCCAGTGAATCGTTGCAGCGGCAGGCAAAAACCCCGATGCGAATTTCCGGCGAAAGCTCAGGATCAGGTGGCGAGAACGAGAGGCCATGGCCCTTCAGGCGCTGGGAACCGCCGCCGAGGATGAGCATGGCTTCCGCGGCGGCGGCAAAACCGCGCAGCATCATGGCATAGACGTCGTCCCTGGCGGATTTCTTGCTATAGGCGCGAATAACGTCTTCGCCTCTGATGGGAGGCGCCGCATCGGGGTCCGCAATGATTACCACACCGGCATGTTCGGGACCCTGTTCAGACACCCCATCATGGCTTATGGCTCCTCGCAGACCGCAAGTTTCCTGGCACTGGAGGCATTCCGAGCAAATCCCACAGGCCAGGCACCGTGCCGCTTCCGTCAGCACCTGATCCTCGGAGAAACCCTGCTGCACTTCCTGGAAGCCCGTCAGGCGCTCTTCGGGATCAAGCCGTGGCATCTGCTCGCGGGGGATGCGATCGTAGCCCTCGGGGCGAAGGTCCTCCACCGCGTGCCATTCCTTTTGGCGACCTTCCTTAAGATCGCTGCCCTCGATGAAGCGCCCAATGGAGACAGCCGCCTGTTTTCCAGCGGCGATCGCCCTGATGACCGTCTTCGGGCCGGTCACGGCGTCCCCGCCGGCAAAAATATCCGCATCGTCGGTCTGCAAGGTCAGGGGATCGACACGCACCGTCCCCCAGTCACTCAGGGTGCAGGTACACTCGGAAGTGAGGCAGGCCCAGTCGGATTCCTGGCCGATGGCAGCAATAACGGCATCGACCTCCATCGTGAATTCCGAGCCCGGAATCGGGACAGGACGTCGCCTGCCGCTCGGCATCGGGTTCTCCCAGCGTCATGCGGATGCATTCGATGGCCTTGACCCGTCCATTTTCCCCGATGATCCGAGTGGGGGTGGTGAGGGTCATGATCTCGATGCCTTCTTCGCGGCATTCTTCGATCTCTTCTTCGTTGGCCGGCATTTCCTCGTGACTTCGGCGGTAAACGATAAACGGCCTGGCCGCACCCAGGCGTTTGGCGCTGCGCACCGCATCCATGGCCACGTTGCCGCCGCCCACCACGGCTACCCGGTCGCCGAGGGCAATGGTTTCACCGAGATTGAGCCGGAGCAGGAAATCCGTTCCCGGATAAACCCCTTCGAGACTTTCTCCTTCTACCCCGAGGACCTTGCACTCATGCGCCCCAATGGCGAGGAAGAAAGCCCGGTAACCCTGCTCGCGAAGCTGGGCGATGGTGACGTCTCGGCCGATATCAACTCCGGTTCTGAACACCACACCCAAATCGCGGATGACCTGAATCTCGGCTTCGATGATATTGCGCGGCAGGCGATAAGCCGGAATGCCCACGGTCAGCATGCCGCCAAGCACGGGAAGCTTTTCGAAGACGGTTACCCGGTAACCCTCGATGGCAAGATAATAAGCACAGGAAAGCCCCGCCGGCCCGGAACCGATGATGGCCACCTTTTCTTCACGCTTCGCCTTGATTTCCGGAACATAACGGGTTTCGGCGTCGAGATCGAGGTCGGCCACAAACCGCTTGATGAAATCTATCGCCACCGGTTCGTCCACTTGCCGCCGCGTGCAAACCCCTTCGCACGGGTGATCGCAGACCCTGCCGCAGATGGCCGGAAGCGGATTTTGCTCCTTGATGAGCTGGAGGGCTTCACGGTACTTACCCTGGGCAACCAGCGCCACATACCCCTGGACACTGATGTGCGCCGGACATTCAGCCTTGCAGGGACTGGTGCCTTTTTTGGCGATCACCGGGCGTCCGGGCAGGCTGTGACGGCCATGGTATTGAAGGGGTTTTGAACCATCACGGCAGGTAACCGGACAGACTTCAGCGCAGCGGCCGCAGAGCACGCATCGTTCGGGGTCGATGAAGGTTTCGAAGTTCTTGAAATGGGCGCAAAAGCCTTGGGGGGTGTGCTTCAGAGAACTGATTTCACCCGGAATGACACAGGAGATGCGCGGGTTCCGCAGGATGCGGAGTAATCCCGGTCGCATGGCATAATTCAGGGGAACTCCCGAAGCCAGGCGCCATTCCTCGCGGGAAAACCGCTGATCGAGGTCCGGGTTGGAGTCGACAAGGGTTACGGGAATACCCATTTCACCCAACTTGTTGGTTGCAGCGAGCCCCGCAGGAGTTGCGCCGATCACCAGGACACGATGGAGCCGGTCTTTAAAGTCCCTCATGAAGCTGCACTCTTTTGCTCGGCGGCCTTTTTGCGGCGCCCCTTGAGGGTCGCGAGGCCGTAATCGAAGCCTTTATTGAAGGCGGCAACATTCTGTTCCACGCTGCGCTTAGGCACCGTGTCCGCCACGGTATCACGCATGGCATTGGCAGAAACGGCGCCCGTCACCGCCGTAACGAAGCCAAGCATGACCACATTTGCCATCATCTTGTTCCCCAGTTCCTCGGCCATGCGCGTAGCCGGGATGGAAAAGCAATTCGCCTGCCCGGCTTCCGCTGGGCGAATCAGGTCCTGGTCGACGATCAGGGTCCCGCCATCCTTCAATAACCCATGGAACTTGTTGTAGGCTTCCTGAGACAGGCACACCAGGATGTCGGGATGGTTCACGTAGGGGTAGTGGATGGTCGCCGTGGAGATAATGACCTGAGCGCTGCAGGCCCCGCCTCTGGCTTCCGGACCATAAGACTGCGTCAGGGTGGTTTCCTTCTGGTCAATCAGGCTGGCCGCCTTGCCCATGATCTGACCGGCAAGCACAATACCCTGACCGCCAAAACCGGTAATGATGATTTCGTTACGCGAGGGGGATTCTGAACTAACCTCTATCACTTGCGGATTTCCTTTTCATTGTGAGAATGCAGTGTCACCGATGGCCGCAACCAAAAGCACACCGCAGAGACGCAGAGAGCGCGGAGGAACGCAGAGAAACCCTTTACTGATAGAAATATCGTGGCTAAGTACTGCGTCGCAGAATTGAGTGTCAGATTTCCCTTCGTCATACCGGCATGTTTTTAGCCGGTATCCAGGAAGCTCTTGTGGATTCCGGCTAGGAGATTGCCGGAATGACGATCCAGGACAATGGACACTTTATTTTGCTGAGCTGTACCGAGCTTCAAACAATTGGATGTCATCAGTGCACGGAGAAAGGCTGTGATGTCGGTCACGCTCGTTCCATCAGGCAAGGTGAGGTTCTTGATTCTCATTTTCGCTCTGCGTTCTCTGCGTCTCTGCGGTGAGATGCTTTTCAAGAGTCGATCAGCCGCGCGATTTGCTATGCGCTCACGTCCAGACTTGGTCGACACGTACGATCATACATTTCGGTACAGGTTGGCCGTTCCAGGTCAACGAATTTGCCCAGGGTGATTCCCTTACCGAAATCCAGGATCACTTCCGAAGGGTGAGCGCCATTCCTTGTGATCGTGCGGTCCCGGTAAATCTGAAGGGTTTCCAGAGGCTTTTCCCGGTTGCGACGGCCATAGCCGGTAGGGCAGGGCGCCAACACTTCGATAAAGGAAAAACCCCGCCGCAATAGAGCTTCTTCGATGGATTTCGTGAGGTCGCGGGTATGCAATATGGTCCATCGGGCGACGTAAGTCGCGCCGGCCGCATAGGCCAGCAGCGGGAGGTTGAACGGGGTTTCGGGATTGCCCAGAGGAGTGGTAGTCGTTCTCGCCAGGTTGGGAGTAGTTGCCGCCGCCTGGCCGCCGGTCATCCCGTAATTGAAGTTGTTGACGCAGACCACGGTCAGGTCGACATTGCGGCGCGCGGCATGGATAAAATGATTGCCCCCGATGGCAAAGAGGTCGCCATCACCGCTGAAGACCACCACATTCAGGTCGGGGTTCGCGAGCTTCATGCCGGTGGCGAACGGAATCGCGCGCCCGTGAGTGGTGTGGTAGGAATCAAGCCTGATATATCCTGCAGCCCGGCCCGAACAGCCGATTCCCGACACCATTACGGTTTTCTTGAGGTCAATGCCAGACCCCTGCATGGCCACCAGGCAGGACGAAAACGCCGTGCCGATGCCGCAACCCGTGCACCAGATGTGGGGGATACGATCGGTGCGCAGGAGTCCATCCAAGGGGTGTGCTGAATGAGCCTGCTGTTTTGTCATTATACGTCTACTCCAACGGGGCTGGTTTGAAAGCGCCACTTGAGTACTCATGGGTCACGTCCTCGCAGGTTGGAAATCCACAGACAAGCTGAATCAGCCTATGCAGGCTGGAAAGCCGTGCTCCATCAGAGCTATGGCCAGTCCGGTGCCAAAAATGTGGGGCAGGCTTTCCAGCCTGCCAAGGTTTTCACCAAGCTCTTAAGCGCTCCGGCTTAGAATCATTGACTGAATGTCTTTCAGCATCGCCATGATCTGCTCCGGTGGGATCACCGCGCCGCCCGCATGGCCGACGAGAAACGCCGGGGCACGCCCTGCCGCGCACCGCTGCACCTCCAGGTGAATCTGCCCGAGGTTGATCTCGACCGTAACCAGGGCCTTCACCTTTTCAGCCAGCCGGCGCAGAATTTCCTCCGGAAACGGCCAGACCGTGATCAGCCGCAGCAATCCTGCCTTAATGCCCCGTTCCCGGGCTTCATCCACGGCCGCCAGACTGCTCCGCGCGGAGACGCCGTAGGAGACGATTGCAATTTCGGCATCTTCCAGGCGATAGCTTTCGGTGCGGATAATATCGTGGAGGTTCCTCCGGATCTTCTCGGTCAAACGCGAAATCATGGCCGCCTGCGCTTCAGCGGTCATTACCGGATAGCCCCTGACATCGTGGGTCAGCCCGGTGACATGGATGCCGTAACCTTCCCCCGCGATGGCCATGGGCGCAACGCCATTAGGACCGGGCTGAAACGGTTTGAAACGGTCCTTCCTCCCCTTTGGCCGCGGTCTTGAAGAAAGCTTGATGCTCCCGGCCTCGGGGATGACCACGCGCTCGCTCAAATGACCGGTAACCTCGTCGGTCATGACCAGGACCGGTATGCGGTAGGTTTCGCTCAAATTGAAGGCGTTGATGGTCTCATAGAAAAGTTCCTGGGGGGAAGCGGGTGCCAGGGCGATAATTTCATAGTGCCCGTGTGATCCCCAGCGGGCCTGCATCATGTCGCCCTGGGCGCCCAGGGTGGGGAGGCCGGTGGAGGGTCCGGCGCGCTGCACATTGACCACCACGCAGGGCGTTTCGGTGCAGATGCCGAGACCGAGATTTTCCATGATCAGACTGAAACCCGGCCCAGAGGTGGCGGTCATGCTCTTCACCCCGGCGCAGGAAGCCCCCAGGATGGCCGCCATGGAGGCTATCTCGTCTTCCATCTGCACGAAGGTTCCACCCATATCCGGGAGGCGGGCGGCCATGCGCTCCGCAATCTCCGTGGCGGGCGTTATGGGATATCCGGCAAAAAAGCGACACCCGGCCGCCAGGGCCCCTTCGGCACACGCCACATCCCCGGTGATGAAATGCTTGCCGGTTAATACTGCTGCGTCCATCTCGAACTTCTCTCCACTCATCACCGACTAACCACTAATGCCCATGACCCGGCAGGTCATCGTTGCTCTATCACGGTAGCACATCGCACGGGTGGCCTGCTCTGAACCACTGATCACTGGACTGACCACTGGCCACTATTCTGTGCCCACCAATCACCTGACGACCAGCCACTATGCCACTAGCCACCAGCCACCAGCCACTAATCACCAGCCACTGAATAAATAGCCATATCCGGACAGATGATCTCACAATAATGACAATTGACGCAGGCATCGGGCTTCTTCACCATGGGGGGACGGTAACCCTTGACGTTGTAATAGTTGGCGAGCTCGAGGACGTCCCGCGGGCAGAAGGCGATGCAATAGCCGCAGCCCTTGCAGCGCTCTTCGACAATGTATACGATGCCTCGAGAAACCTCGATTTCGGCAGAATCGAGCGGGGTCCGCCAATATTTCATGAATGCCTGTCCTTCATGCCGAGGCCGAGACTATTGACTTATTTTGGTTTTTTCTGCGCTCTCTGCGTCTCGGCGGTGGATTTTCGCTTGCGCCCATTGGCTGCCTTGCCTTGCGCTCTATGCATTTAAGGAAATTTCGAGAGTAAGTCAAGCGGTTTGCTTCGTGAGATGTCGGTTATTTTTTCATTACGACGTCTTTTTATGGGGGGTATGGATGTGCTAAGACGACTCATTTGGTGATCGTGAGCTCAGAGCATGGGAAAAATCCTGATCTTGATCTGAGTAGGAATGAAGTGCAAAATGACTTGGCGTTTGACTTTTCATCATTCCCCTCAAGATTTCTTTAGGGTATGGTCAACGTGTGATCTAAGAGCTCTTCTCCTGACTGCCGACTTCCAATTTGCTGGCAGTCGTTGTCAAGCCTTTGCGCACCAGTGGAGTTGAAGATGATTGAGGTGGTTCAGAACGATCCCGAAGTGCCGCCCGGATTGCTCATGGATCTGCTGCGTGAGAAGCGGGTCCGGTTTCGCCTGATCCGACTCTTCGCCGGGGAAGGCCTCGAAAACCTTGACCAATTGCAGGGAGTTATTGTCCTGGGTGGGATCATGTCCGTCCGGGACATCGACGAATTCCCCTTTCTGCAGCGACTGGAAGAGCAGATCAGGGAAGTCGTCTCCATGGAAATCCCCTTCCTTGGCATCTGTCTTGGCGGGCAGCTTCTGGCCGAGGTGCTCGGCGGCAAAGTCTCTTTCAAAAAGCACGGAGAATTGGGCTGTCACAGACTTATGCTCACTGATGAAGGCGAACGGGACCCGCTCTTTGCCGGGGTGCCGAAGCATTTCCTGTCGTTTCAGTGGCACAACGACTCTTTTGAACCTCCTCCCGGCGCTCTCCATCTCGCCCGTTCGGATACGTGCCCCTACCAGGCGTTCCGCTGCGGTCGCACCGCCTATGGCATCCAGTTTCATCCCGAGGTCACGCGGGAAATCGTTCGAGAGTGGAGCAGCGATCTTGGCGAACAGCAACAAGAGTTGCTTCATGCGTTCGCTGATCGGGAAGCGGAATACCGTTTGGTCTCAATGTGCATTCTCAATAACTTCCTGCGAGTGGCCGGGATGTTTTGATGTTGACTGAATGGAGCCTGAACCTTATCGGGACCGCAAACGAAATCGAGCGCGCGCACCAATGAGATGTGTGCAACGAAAAGCGGCGGTCCACATTACTTGCACCTGTGAGAACCTTCCTCTGTTCCACCCACAGCCGGCTTTACTTGCGGAAAAGATCTAAATGGGTGCCAGTGCGTTCGAAGATGACCCGCCCTTCCTCTATCTTGTAGATCAGAAGCCAGTCAGGACTCGATGTGGCACTCTCGTCTCCCTTGCCAGTTACCGACGAGCTTGTGATCACCGGCGAAGGATCGCAGAATATTCGCTTCAAAGTACAGGCTTCCTCCTCAAGCGCTTTGAGATCACGCACGATGCGAGCCTTTTTGTCCTCGGCAATGTCCCCCTCCGAGGTTTCTTCGAGAAGACGCAGCAGATTGTGCGACTCCATCGCCAGGCGGAAGGCCTTTTCGTGGGCCTCTGCCTGGAGGGCGCCGTTTTCGTATCGGCTCAGGGTGACCGCTCCCCAGCCGGAGAACCTTGCCCATCTCCCCCTGGGTAAGACCGTAGCGTTCATGATCATTTCGTATTTTCTCGAGTTTAGCTTTCCGCGCCGCCCCCCGTTTTACGTCTTGGCAAACTTGACGAGTGGATACCGGGGTGAATTCATCAAAGTCTCACCGCAGTCCGCATTTCAGGTAGAAACCGTATCTTGACGGTTTCTCGCGAACTTGATCACCTCATCACGTCACGGATTCCAGTTCCCTGTCTTCTGACAGTTCTGGCATATCGTTTCATATGGGAATCCTCCTCGTCTTGCACGGAACGGCAGCGGCAATTCGACCTGCTTATGGAACGAACAGTGATCGCTTGTGTCGCCGTCCGTGTCGGCGATCTTCAGCTTGTTGTCGACTGCTTTCCTCTAAGTTCTGCGAACTCCGAGCTCTTACGGTTTGTCTTGCTCAGACTCCGGCCTCCGATCTTGCCTCAAAATGGACAAATGGGGTACGTCGTCAACGTTTCCTATGATCGCTCATCCAGCGCAAAGACTGGAACAGCAGACGCGCCGAATTGCACGAAGGCAGCTTTGTTTCTGCTCGTCTTCCAATCAAGCTATCGAGCCTGGTTTTCAGGGGCAGCGATTTGGAAGGAGACAGAGGACTTGCTGAAGATAATAGGGGGAAGATACGCGATTGCTCTCCTTACCCCCAACATGATCCAGGTGGCAAAAGCGAGCTTTAAATGGTATAGATTCGACCATCCCATCACGGTTCCCTGCAGCGTCGCAGGGAGCGGCGAAAACCTCTATCAGGACACGATTTGCATGGTGACTGATGGCCATTGATCGACGGTTGAAGAAAAAGAAGCAGCGCGAGGAGAAACAAAAATCGAGGCGACTGCAGGCGTTGCGGGAGCTTCAGCACGAGAAGGCCGAGGATTATACCTGGCAGGCAAGCAGTGCTTTCCGCGCGCAGGACTTTAGGCGGGCCCTGCTCTTCGCTCAGAAGAAGCTGAAAATGGACCCCTCGGATACGAGGATGCGCGCTCTGGCGATTGAGTCGGCCCAGAAGGTGAATGATCGAGACGCGTTCTACAACCTCCTGTGCCAGGCTTATGAACACAAGGAATTGAGCTCCATAAACAATTGCCTGATCTTCGGACGGTTGGCCTATGAACGGAAAGACTACCGACTCGCCAAAGAGGTCTACCAGCAATTTAAGAGCGACCCATGCCCACTGCGCGGCAAACTGACCAAGGCCGTCTTGAAGGAGGTGGAGCAGTACGTGGGACTGTGCGAGACGATGGAGCGCGCAGCTCTTTCTTACCAGGCGATGGTGGCGCCATTCGCCTCGAAAAGAAGCAGGCCGCCAGACATGCGCCAGTATCCGCTGAACCGGAGGGGGCGCGACCACTACCCGCGAACCATGCACGGGCCGAGCAGGCTGTGCGATCCGTCGCCGATGACCTGCCGGAACTGAAGATCGCCTTCAGGACTGACGCCGACCCGCTCCTGGATGCCCTGAAAGCCCACCGAAAAGCGGATCTGGACACCCTGGACCTGGCGCTCAAGGCCTACAAGCTTTCCTTCCGTACCTCCTACGATCAGCTCCTCTGTCTGCCCACCCTCAACGGCGTGCAGTCCCTCTGGTACCAGGAGGAAACCGCGCGCAAAGTCATGAAGACGTTCCGCGGGAGGGCGATCCTGGCCGACGAAGTCGGGCTTGGCAAGACCGTCGAGGCGGGCCTTATCCTCAAGGAATACCTGCTGCGGGGGCTGGTGCGCACGGCCCTGATTCTCACCCCGAGCTCGCTGGTGAGCCAATGGCAGGAAGAACTCCAGAACAAGTTCGCAATTCCTGTTGCCTCCACCAATGACGCGCTCTTTCGGCAGGAACCGGAGCGTTTCTGGAACGAGCCGCTGGTCCTGGCCTCATTGCAGACGGCGAAGCTAAAACGCCATTTCGAAGCGGTCATCGCCCGCTCCTATGATATGGTAATCGTGGATGAGGCCCACCACCTGAAAAACCGGACGACGCTCAACTGGAAGCTGGTCAACAGCATCAAAAGAGCTTCCTCCTCATGCTTACCGCCACCCCGGTCCAGAACAACCTGGAAGAGCTCTTCAACCTGGTAACCCTGCTCCAACCCGGGCACCTCAAAACCCTGAAGGCCTTCAAAGAAGAATTCATGACCCGCGGCAATCCCACCGACCCGCGCAACCGCGAACAACTGCGGCAGCTGCTCAAAGAAGTCATGGTGCGCAACACCCGCTCCGTCACCCAACTGCATCTGCCGCCGCGGTTTGCCATCACCGTCCGGGTTGCGCCCAGCGAGGCGGAGGAACGCGTTCTACCAGGAGTCAGCGATTTCGTCAGGGACCAGGCGGACGCAACGATGCGGGTTCGTCACGGTTCACCCTGCGGAGGCTCCTCGAAACGGCGGGTTCTTCCCATCTGGCCGCCCTGCGCATGCTGGAAAGGATGCACGCCGACCCTGAAAATGGAAGGCGCGAACGGAGTGGCGGCGATCATCAGGCTGGGCAAGGAAATCAGGGCCGGCGGCAAGGCGCAAAGGGTCGTCGAGCTGCTCAAGGCCTCATCGGACCAGAAAATCCTCTTCGCCAATGCCCTCGCCACCCTGGAGCACCTCGAGCGCCTGCTGACCGAGCAGGATTCCTCACGTGGTGTTCCAGGGCGGCCTGACACCGGCCCAGAAACAGGCGGTCATGGACCGTTTCCGGGACGGCTGCCCGGTCCTCTTTTCGACGGGCATGGGAGGCGAAGGCTTCAACCTGCAGTTCTGCCATATGATGATCAACTACGACCTCCCCTGGAACCCGATGGAGATCGAACAGCGCATCGGACGCATCCATCGCATCGGCCAGGAAAAGGAAGTCCAGGTTTTCAATTTCTGCTCCGCCGGCAGCCTCGAGGACCACATCCTCGAAGTCCTTGACCGCAAGATCAACATGTTCGAGCTGGTGGTGGGGGAAATCGACATGGTCCTCGGACGGCTTCAGGGAGAGGAGGAATTCAGCGACCTGGTTTACGAAATCTGGGTGAAGCATGCCGACGAGAAGGAACGGGAGAAGGCGTTCGACGCGCTTGCGGGGAGGCTCAAGCGCGCCCGCGCCGGCTATGAAAAGAGCAAAGAGCTCGATGAAAAACTCTTCCAGGAGGATTTTGGGGTATGAGCACGGGTTCCGACCCGGAATTGCTGTCCTTTGCGGTTGACCTGATCGAACAGCGCGGCGGCCTCGTCGAATGCCTGCCGGACCGCGTCCTGGCGCTGCTTCCTCCGGACCTGGCCGAGACCCTCGGGCTGCCGGAAGAGACCCCGCTGGGAGCGGAGGAAACCCCTTTGCTCTACGGAAGCCCCTTCCTGGAACGGCTGGTCGAGGCCGCAACCGGTCACATTCCGGTGGTCTATGGCCAGATTGAAGTCCCCTACCTGAAAAAGGCGGGTTTTGGCGAGCTCATCGGCAAGGACCTCATCTTTGCCGACGGCCAGGTGCGGGTCGGCGCGCGCGCGGAAGCCCGGACCACTTACCTGGTGCTGACCTGCCGCTACGTGGCGCTGAGTGATGAACGCAAGGAAGGGTTGGTGCAGGTGGCGGTGCATGAAGGGAGTGGAGCGGTGGTGGAAGGACTGGAGCCGGCCTGGCCGCAGGCACAGCCGCATTTCTTCCCTTCGGGAAAGGTCCCGCCTCATTTCCCGGTCAAGCTCGAACCTGCCGTTTCCGCTGCCATGGGATACGCCAGGAACGGCATCGAAAAGGAACTGGCGGATTTCCTCATCAGCATGCGCCGCCGCCTCCACCGCGATGTGAAGAATACGCGGGAGTATTACGAGGCCCTGAAACAGGAGATGGAGGCCAGCCTCTCACACCCGAATCTTGCCGAAGGGCAGCGCCGGGAGCGGCTGTCCAAGATCGCGGATTTGCCTTCGGAAATGGCAAGAAAAATCGAAGACCTGAAGCAAAAATACCAGGTCGACATCACGATCACGGCCTGTGCCGCCCTCCGGCTGCTCGTCGCCATCGCTCAGGTCATGTTCGAGGTGCGTTTTCGAAAATGGACCCGCACGGTGAAGGCGATCTGGAACCCGCTCACCCGGCAGCTTGACCCGCTCGTCTGTGAGCGCTGCCACAACACCATCCGCAAGATTCAGCCGGTTGCCACGGACAGCGGCTTTGATCTGGTCTGTTTCCGCTGCGCCCAAAAGCGTTAGGGCGTGCTGGAAAACCCTGGAAGATGTCTATGCAGCGTTGGGGCAGGCGAGCAGCGGAAGATATTTGGCGGTGTTCTTTGTCTTCAAGATGAATCGTCGTGCGTTGATTTTATCGGCACGGGATATGACGGCGGCTGAAAGGACTCATTATGCCAAGAAAAAGTAAGTCATCGTTATCACACGGCCAGTCATACCGGGAAATCGGAGATTTTTGGGACAGCCATGACTTAGAGGCTGTCTGAAAATTCCCCTTTAAGCTGGTTCCCAAGCTCCGGCTTGGGAACCCACCTGTTTGGAAGCTCCAGCTTCGTCGGACTAGTGGATGCCACGTGATACTGAAGAGGCACGGGAAGCTGGAGCTTCCGTGCCTGCGTTCCCAAGCTGGAGCTTGGGAACGAGCGATGGCCTTCTTTTACCACGAAGAACACGAAGGACACGAAGAGATTTCTTCGTGCTCCTCGTGTCCTTCGTGTCCTTCGTGGTTCGAAAAAGGGCTGAAATGAGTGCAAGTTGTTTTTGGACAGAGTCTAGAGGGTGTCCAAAAAGTTCTCACGAATCGCATTGCGTCGTTCCGGCGAAAGCCGGAATCCAGGTTTTTCAAAACCTTCTGGACCCCGGCTTTCGCTGGGGTGACGGGGTTGAAGGGCTTTTTGGACACTCTCTAACATCTTTCAGCACGAAGAGGACCAAGGACACCGAATGATCTCCTGGTGTGTCTTCGGATAAAACAATAGCCAAGGAAAGAAAAATCATGGCCCATGTCCGCATCTTCCTGTCCACCGTCAGCGCGGAATTCCGCAGCTACCGGGACGCCTTGCGCCATTACCTGGACCGCCCGAACGTCACGGTGAAGGTGCAGGAAGACTTCATCGTGACCGGCACGGAAACGCTCGACATGCTCGACGAGTACATCCGGCAGTGCGACGTGGTGATCCACCTGGTGGGCGATATGACCGGTGCGATGGCGCAGGCGCCGTCGGTGGCGGTGATCCGGGAACGCTACCCGGACTTCGGCAGCCGCCTGCCGGTGGGCCCCTTTCTCGAACCCGGGGGAGCGCCCCTTTCCTACACCCAGTGGGAAGCCTGGCTGGCCCTGTACCACGCCCGGCGGCTGATCATCGCCGTCCCGAAGGACGGCGCCGAGCGCGACGACCGCTACACGCTGGACCCGCTCCAGCAAGCTGCCCAGAAAGACCATCTACGGCGCCTGGCGAGTATCGAGCGTTACCCCGCCATTCACTTTGCCACGGCCGACCAGCTTGCTGCGGAGATCTGGCGTTCGAGTCTGCTCGACATCCTTGTTGAAGCCGGAGTGATCAAAAAACCGGTCAATCTCCGTTACGCGAGCCTGGGCGATCTCTTCAAGGGCCGCGAGGACCTGCTCGACGATCTGGCCAGGCGCCTCGGGCCGGTTCCCCAGCGCCGCGACCTGCCTGCCGTCGTGAAGGTGCTGACCGGCATGGGCGGTGTCGGCAAGACCAGGCTGGCGCTCGAATACGCCTGGCGTCATGCCGGCGACTACACGGCGCTGCTGCAAGTCGGCGCCGACAGCCCCGAAGCCCTGAACCGCAACCTGGCCGCCCTCTGCGCAGCGCTGATCCTCGATCTCCCCGAAAAGGACGAAAAGGACGAAGGCCGGCAGCGCGACGCGGCCCTCGGCTGGCTGCAGCAACACCCCGGCTGGCTGCTGATCCTCGACAACATCGACGCGGAGCCCGCCGCTACCGCGGCCGAAGCCCTGCTGCCGCAACTGACCGGCGGGCATCTGCTGCTCACCAGCCGCCTGACGAACTGGAGCGGCACGGTCGAAGCCGTTTCCGTCGATACACTGTCGCCCCAAGCCGCCGCGGAATTTCTGCTGTTGCGGACTGCGGCGAAACGTCGCCCCCAGGCCAATGATCTCGCCGCGGCGAGCATTCTGGCGGAAAAACTGGGCTATCTCGCCCTGGCGCTGGAGCAGGCCGGCGCCTACATTGCCCACCTGCGCCTCGGCTTCGCCCAGTACCTGGAAGCCTGGCAGCGCCAGCGGCAAACGGTGCTCGCGTGGTTCGACTCGCGACTCATGCAATACCCCAAGAGCGTGGCCATCACCTGGCAAACCTCCTTCGATCAGCTCAAGGAGCCGGCCCGGCGACTCCTTCAGCGTCTGGCCTGGCTGGCCCCGGAGCCCGTTCCCGAGTCATTGCTGGACGTGCCCGTCCCGGGACAGGATCCCGCTCAAGCCGACCCCTACGACGCCCTGGCGGAACTGGAGTCCTACTCCCTGGTGACGCGCGCGGCCACCACTCCCTATTTCAGCGTGCACCGACTGGTGCAGGAGGTGACTCGGCGCGGCCAGCGCGAGGACCCGACCCATAGCCTCCTCGCTGAGGCGCTGAACTGGGTGAACGACGCCTTTGTCGGCGATCCTGTGGACGTGCGCAACTGGCCGGTCCTCGACCCGTTGGCGCCGCACGCGCGGACGGCAGCGGCGTACGCCGATGAAGTCGGGATTCCCGAGCCTTCTACCAGATTACTCAACCAGGTCGGAGTGCTGCTCTTTCAGAAAGCCCTTTATGCCGAGGCCGAGCCGCTGATGCGCCGGGCGCTGGCGATCGACGAGGCGAGCTTCGGCGCGGACCACCCCAACGTCGCCATCCGCCTCAACAACCTGGCCCAGCTGCTCAAGGCGACGAACCGCCTGGCCGAGGCCGAGCCGCTGATGCGCCGGGCGCTGGCGATCGACGAGGCGAGCTTCGGCGCGGATCACCCCAACGTCGCCATCGACCTCAACAACCTGGCCCAGCTGCTGCAGGCGACGAACCGCCTGGCCGAGGCCGAGCCGCTGATGCGGCGGGCGCTGGCGATCGACGAGGCGAGCTTCGGCGCGGATCACCCCAACGTCGCCAGCGCCTCAACAACCTGGCCAGCTGCTGCAGGCGACGAACCGGCTGGCCGAGGCCGAGCCGCTGATGCGGCGGGCGCTGGCGATCGACGAGGCGAGCTTCGGCGCGGATCACCCCAACGTCGCCATCCGCCTCAACAACCTGGCCACGCTGCTGCAGGCGACGAACCGCCTGGCCGAGGCCGAGCCGCTGATGCGCCGGGCGCTGGCGATCGACGAGGCGAGCTTCGGCGCGGATCACCCCAACGTCGCCACCGCCCTCAACAACCTGGCCCTACTGCTGCAGGCGACGAACCGCCTGGCCGAGGCCGAGCCGCTGATGCGCCGGGCGCTGGCGATCGACGAGGCGAGCTTGGGCGCGGATCACCCCAACGTCGCCCGCGACCTCAACAACCTGGCCCTACTGCTGCAGGCGACGAACCGCCTGGCCGAGGCGGAGCCGCTGATGCGCCGGGCGCTGGCGACTTTCATCAAGAGCCTGGGCCTTGAGCACCCATCTTCGAACACGGTAAGGGGGAATTACATTGCTCTCCTGCAGACCATGGGCAGGACGGACGATGAAATCAGAATCGAGCTTGCATCTTTAATAGGTTAGGGAAGTGTCCAAAACTAAGACACCTTTTTTACCACGAAGATCACGAAGATCACGAAGGCCAATAAGTGATTTCTTCGTGTTCTTCGTGTCCTTCGTGGTTTGAGACAGGGGCGAAATGAGAGCAAGTTATATTTGGACAGGCGCAAAGCGTGACACGGGCGCTCAGGGCTCACGTCGTGTGGCACGGACTTAAAGGACAAGGCCGGTTAACACCAGTACGAGATCCCATAGCAGTTTGGATCACTCTGATAAGACGAGGCGCCAGCAAGGCGTCATATTCCAAGGCATCCTCTTCTCGAAGGGGCTACCGGAATAGGGCGCACATCCCACCGTGAAAGACAAAACCATCAGGGCTGCAAACCATCCATCATCATTCACCGAGGCACTTTCACAGCTTATCGAAAGAGGTTAGGGGGCGTCCAAAGATAAAAGGCCTTCTTTTACCACGAAGAACACGAAGGACACGAAGTGATTTCTTCGTGCTCTTCGTGTTCTTCGTGGTTCGAAAAAGGGCTGAAATGAGTGCAAGTTGTTTTTGGACAGTCTCTTAGGGGCCGCTCACCATGCAAAGCCATCAGAAGACAACCTCATCCCCATTGCCCACATAAAGATCGCTTTTGCTTCCGTGCCTGGCCGTCCCTCTTACCACCGGAATACCTGCCTCGATCATCTTCTCAATGGCGATCATGCCCGTACAATGATTCGCCGCTACCACCGCCAGTTTCATTGCCGCCAGGTCAGCGATGACCTGGTCCATCCTGGCGTCCCATTGTTCGAAGGGACAGATATGCAGCCCGCCGTAGAGCCCGTAGGGCCTGGGGGACCCCTGAAGGTTTTCGCATCCGTACTCCATGAGATTCAGGACCCCCATGTGGCAGCACCCCGTGACCGTCACCATGCCCTTGTCCTTGATATGGAAGAATAAGCCGTGCTCCCCCTGAACGCGAATGATGATGGGGATGTCGAAGGTCACCGACGCACATCCGGGAAAGAGCGGATGAAGTCTTTCCGCCCCCAACTCCACCAGTTCCCCCTTATGCCCGCTCTTTCGAATGAGTTCTTTTCCTTCCGGATGGAAACTGTTTGGAACAATGATCTTGAGGTCGGGCCGGTATTTGAGGACAACCGGAAGCCCCCAAAAATGGTCCATGTGCTCGTGGGAGATGAACAAAAACTCGATTTCCCCTTTACTCAACATCCGGTCCACGCCTTCCCTTTGGAAGCAGGCATCCATCCAGGAAAGGTTCCAACCCGCATCCAGCAGGAATCGTCTGGTGGCGCCATCCAGCGCCTCAACCTCCACCAGGGCGCAGTAGCCGCCACTGTTGGTTTCGGTCCAGCTTACGGTATACTGGCTGGCCGACATCCCCCCGGCATGCTTGATGTCTGCCAGGATCTGGTTCGTGTCAAACCAGCTGGTCTCAGAAATACAGCGGATCTTCACCCTTCGGCATTGGCCGATATCGACCTGTTGGACTTTCGTGTTCATAGAGACTCCTCCGCTTTAGGGGCAATAATGTTGAATTTTGGAATTGAGGGATTTAGGAATTGAGAGATTTAGGAATTGAGGAATTCTTACGCCGCGAGATAGAGATCGACTCGGTTTTGCAGGTCCTTTCCCTGAGTCCCTCAATCCCTGAATCGCTAATTGAACAGTATTGGCTCTAGGAACGCCGAACAAACTCATGACGGATCTCTTTCCTTCCTATCTCCATCCAAGTAAGGGAGCGTCTGGAAATAAAGGCCCTTCTTTTACCACGTACCACGAAGAGCACGAAGGACACGAAGTGATTTCTTCGTGCTCTTCGTGTTCTTCGTGGTTTGAAAAAAACTGAGAGATGATCGCCGCAGAGACGCAGAGAGCGTCGCGTCGGCATGTTTTATGTAACCCCTTCAGGGTAAATATTCTTGTTGTACTTGGCACCCCAGGGTGGCGCTATCGCTGACCCTGGGCTGGTTTATGAAGCCCCTTCAGGGCAAAAAAAGTTAGCTTGATGCACAAAAGAAGTTAGCCTGATGCATATGGGGAAGACTCCCCAGTGCATTGTGAGAGAGCTACTGAATGTGCTTACAGATTGTCCCTCCGTTCTTCTGAATACTGTTGTCTTGCAGAATGTGTTGACGGAAGGGAGAAACCTCAAGATTCCTTACTTGGCTATAGACGTGGCAATGTTGGGACTGATTGGGTTAACGTCCAGAATTCGCTCTTTCGGCAGGATCACCAGGTCCATGTCTTCCATGGGAATCACACCCAGGAGCACCTGATCGCCCATGACAAGAGCCCCGGCAAAACCCACGCGATTCTTGAACCGTATGAGCACCGGGCCAACATATGGCACGAGTTTTTTCCCGCCATCTGCCAGGGTTACTTCTTTCTCATCAACGGCCTCAAGCTTCAGTTGAATCCTGGCATGCTCGGGAATACAAAGATGAACTGAGCCAGAATCGACCAGCGCGTTTGTGTAAAGAGGACGAAGCGTTGGCTCTCTTGGATTTTCCAGGCTTATTTCCGCAGTCACTAATCCCATGATTATCTCCTTAGGGTATCTACGTGCAGAGGGCATTGGATCCGGCGCACGTTCCAGAGCGCCCGGCCCGCGAATTCCTTAAACGCTCGATGATAGAGGTTCACAAGATGCTGCTGCTGGGTTAGTTCTTTTGCATTCATAGCAACTCAATGATACCATAATGATGCCTGGACATCCCAAGACAAATGAGCATGAGGATGATGAAATGAAGGACCTTGAAGAGATAGCATTGGGTGAGCGCGATCGTCTTGCTGTGGAAGCAGCGGCGGATATGCTCAGGCAGCGATTTCCGGTGGAGAAGGTGATCCTGTATGGCTCGAAGGCAAGAGGAGACGCCGACGAAGATTCAGATATCGACCTGTTGATTGTGACCTCGCGCGCTATCCACTGGAGCGAGCGAAAAGCCATGATTGACGCGCTCTACGCCATTGAAATGGCTTACGATGCGATCATCAGCATTCTGGTCATTACAATGTCTGATTGGTCGGAAGGGATTTTCACTGCATTTCCCCTATACAGCGAAATCATAAGGGATGGAGCGCTCGCGTTATGACGAGTAACGATCATGATGACGGAGGTTACGTCAAGATCCTCATCGGTCACTGGATGGACAAGGGGCCCACAATGACCTGGAATCAGGACAGGTGAACTGGCAAGCGGGAAGACTCGCCAATGCCGTGCGAGATATCTACTTCGCTTGCTTTCATTTGGTTTCGGCGTTCTTCATGAAGGAGGGCAAAACTTTCAAGAGACATTCACAGGTTCGCGCCGCCTTTCATTGTGATCTTGTGAGGGCTGGGAGAATCGATGCCTCCTGGGGGGCCTTTTGCGAATGGGTCTTTGATCACCGCCAGCAGGCGGACTATCAACCAATGGTGAAGTTCGAAGTTGATGAAGTCAAAGGAATGCTTGATCAAGCTGAGGTGTTCATCAGGGAGCTGAATGAGCTCTTGAAGGGAAGGTAAGAATGGGTCAAAGAACGTGACGTAAGTCAAGGAACGGGCAAGGGCGATGTTCATCAACGGTTTTCTCAACGCTGAGCGCCAGCGCTGTGTTGAGCCCACGCCGGTTCACTGGAGGGTTCAATAGGTCAAACGGCGTTCTGGGACCGCCGGGGCCTTTGGAGCCGAAGGGTGACACGGGCGCTCATGGCTTACGTCGCCTGAGCACGGACATAAAGGACAAGGCCGGTTACCACCAGGACGAGCCCCAGAGACTCCTCCGCTTTAGGAACGCCGAACAAACTCATGACGGCTCTCTTCCCTTCCTATCTCCATCCAAGTAAGGAGGCGTCCCAGAAAAGGCCTTCTTTTACCACGAAGAACACGAAGAGCACGAAGAAATCACTTCGTGCTCTTCGTGTTCTTCGTGGTTTGAAAAAGGGCTGAGAGATGATCGCCGGTCAGTATTTCCGCTTTCCTTCATCAATGAGGGTTGTCGCGTGTTCCGTGCCTTTGCCCGTGTAGACCAGGATCGCGATGTTTGTTGGGTGGATGGCGGGGTGAACGGCTGCCATCAAGCGTGCTTTCGGGCTTTCCATGTGCATGCTTGAGAGACCCTCGCCGTCGATCTCGAACCCGACGGATCGGGCACACCGGACAAAAATCCCGGCGTCCAGGGAACGGTCAAGCATTATCTTGAGCTCCGCCAATTCATCAGGGGGCTCACAGGCGGCCCGATAGCCACATTTTTTCAGGGCTTCCCGCGCCTGATTCCGCACCAGGTGATCGCGGGCCCTGTGGTGGAGGGCGAGAAGCGGTTCGATCGCGCGCGGATCGCCAATTTTCCCCAGGGCTTCAGCGGCGGTAAGGCACAAGAATGCTTCTTCCTGATCGAGCGCCTCGATGAGGGGGTCAACGGCGCGCGGGTCGCCGATTTTCCCCAGGGCCGAGGCGGCGCGCCAGCCGGTGTCGCAGCCGCCATCCTTGAGGACTTCGATGAGCGGTTCTACGGCACGCGGATCGCCGATCTTCTGCAGTGCTTCGGCCGCCAGGAAGCACAACTCGGCATCGTCGTGATCGAGCGCCTCGACGAGCGGTCTCGCGGCACGCGGGTCGCCGATTTTCCCCAAGGCTTCAGCCGCCGCCTGGCGGAGAATTGGGTGGTGATGCTTCAACGCAGCGATCAGTGGTTCTGCCGCACGGGTATCACCGATTTGCCCCAGAACCGAAGCCACCTTGCTGCGTGCCTTGTAGCCGTGTGTGCCGTCTTTGAGTGCAGCAATGAGTGGTGCAACGGCCGATGTACCGATCTTCACCAAAGCTTCAGCAGTTCGCCGGCAGAGCTGGTTGTCTTTTCGATCAAGTGCCTCGATGAGGCCTTCGACCGCGCGCGGGTCGCGGCTTTTTTGCAAGGCCGAGACCGCTCTGGTACGGACCTTCTGGTTCTCATCCTTTAATGCCTGGATCAGCGGTTCGACCGCACCGGTGCCGCCAAGGTTCCCCAAGGCCAGCACCGCAGCCTCGCGCAGCGCAGGTTCCTTGTGGCGCAGGGCCTTGATCAGGCCCTGGACATCACGCTTGGACTGCAACTTTTCGATATTGGGTGCAAGCAACCTCGGCAAGAAACTCATGCTCATCCCCGGAAACAAGTCCACAAGCCGTCAGGACTTGGGCTCCCTCCAAACACAACCCGCTCTCTTGCGGACGCTCATTGAAACCAGGAAGGACACGAGGAAAGCACACTTTGTCCTTCGTTCACTTCTCGTTTCTGTTGGTGAAAGACGGTGTCTTATTCCGGAATGTGCCTTCAATATAACTCTCTGAGAGGCTGTCTGAAAATTCAAATTTTGCGCAAAACTCGAAAGAAGAATCCCTCCGACCCACCTTTAAAAAAGGGGGGAGCTCGTTTGCTCGTTCCCAAGCTCCAGCTTGGGAACGCAGGGCACGGAAGCTCCAGCTTCCCGTGCGTCTTGAGTATCAGATGGTGTCCACAAGTCCGCCGAAGCTGGAGCTTCCAAGGAGGTGGGTTCCCAAGCCAGAGCTTGGGAACCAGCTTTAGGGGGAATTTTCAGACAGCCTCTGAAATAGAGGGATCAAATTATCTGATTTGATACGAGAGATCGTGGTGATGAAACGGGTCAGGTGGGTTGCATGGGCGTTGCAGGCGTCGCTTGACTTCTATTAGCTTGACTTAAGTCAAGGAAAATATAAAGGTGAAGATGCTATACGAATCTCGCGTTGTATCAGACCCTGACCTGCTGCCTGTTTCAAGTGGAACGCATTCTTTCGTGCCTTGCCGCGCAGCGGGTGCCTTCTCAGTTCAGGAAAAGCCCTAACGCAAACCAATGGAACGCGACCCAAACCCTTCCTGCCTGGCAGGGGGGATGTTCGGTCAGTCACCCGGCAATGATGTTCGAAAACCTCCAGAACATAAGGAAGCCACATGGGAATTCGCGGATTTTTCGGCAACAAGCGTAAGCTGTTGAAGCTTTCCGGACTGGTGGTCGTGGTGCTTGCGGTCGTGGGTACCTATGTTGCCTTCGGCCCGCCGGGCCTCTACGCCAAATCAGAAACCCCTGAATTCTGTGCCCAATGCCATGTCATGGAGGCGCAATACGAGAACTGGTTTCACCAAGGGGGGCACCGTCGCCTGAAGTGCAACGATTGTCATCTTCCCAACGATAACCTGGCGAGGCACATCACCTGGAAGGGATACGAGGGAATGTGGGATGTCTTCGTGTTCAATTCGGGGCGAGTTCCGGAGACAGATCCAACTCTCCGAAGTCGGGAGCTGCCATCGTGCAGGAAAACTGCCGGCGCTGCCATGCGGAGACCATAGCAAGAATCAATGAGGACCGTAACTGCTGGCTGTGTCACCGCCGCCTGTCTCACAAGAACAGCGGGGCCATGTAGAATTGATCTGATTGAGAAAAGGAGAGCGATCGATGAAATGGAGAAAGTACATGCTGAGCTGTCTGGTCCTGGGATCCCTGGTCGGCTGGGTAATCCTGGTTTCCTGTGCGCCCCAGAAGACCGAACCGGTCAAGACGGTGACCATTGCCGACGGTGAAATCGATCCCGCCGTCTGGGGCAAGGCCTATCCCCTGGAGTATGACTACTGGCTCAAGACCAAGGAGCCCCGTCCCGCCCATAAGAGCAAATACAAGCCGGGCTACGACACCGATCTCGTCATCTACGATAAGCTGAGCGAATTCCCGTACATGCCGCTGCTCTTCAACGGCTGGGGATTCGGCGTGGAATACAACGAGCCTCGAGGGCATTACTATATGGTCATCGACCAATTGGAGATCGACCCTTCGCGGATCAAAGCCGGCGGTGTCTGCCTTACCTGCAAAACCCCTTATTCCGTCAAGCTGGAGCAGGAACTGGGACCAGCCTATTTTTCCGATCCCTATCTCGAAGTTCATGCCAAGATCCCGAAGGAATTTCAGCAATTGGGCGTCGCCTGCATCGATTGCCATGACAACAAGACCCAGAGCCTGCAGCTTTCCCGCGGGACGCTGCAAAAGGCGCTCGCCGACATGGGGAAGGACTACAAGCAGGCGAGCCGCCAGGAAGCGCGGATGCTGGTCTGCGCCCAATGCCATGTCAGCTACATTATCCCCAAGGATGCCGAGATGAAGTCCACCTCGGTCTTCTTTCCGTGGCAGGGGAGCAAGGCCGGCAACATTTCCATCGAGAATATCGTCAAGGTCCTCAAGAGCAACCCGTCCTACCTGGAATGGAAACAGAACGTCACCGGTTTCAAAGTGGGCTTCATCCGCCATCCCGAATATGAATTCTTCTCCAACAACAGCGTCCATTACCAGGCCAGCGTGGCCTGCGCCGACTGCCACATGCCGTACATCAAGGTCGGGGCGAACAAGATTTCCGACCACAACGTCATGAGCCCGCTGAAAAACGAGCTCAAGGCCTGCCAGCAGTGCCACACGGAAAGCCCGACGTGGCTGACCAGCCAGGTGGTCGCCATTCAGGAACGGACCGTGTCGCTGATGAACCGGGCGGGATATGGGACAGCGGTGGCCGCGAAGCTTTTTGAAACAGCGCATAAGGCGCAGGCCGAGGGCAAGACGATTGACAAGAACCTCTACGATCGCGCCAAGGACTTGTACCTCGAAGCCCTCTACCGGGTGATCTTTATCGGGGCGGAGAACTCGATTGGCTTTCACAATCCCAGCGAAGCGGGCCGCATCTGCGGCGACGCCGTGGCCATGGCCGCCAAATCCGAAGCCCTCCTCCGCCAGGCTCTAGCAGCGGCGGGGCTGGAAGTGCCGGCGGACATCAATCTGGAAATGGCGAAATACTTGAATGATCGCGGCAACAAGAAACTGAAATTCCGCCCCGAATTGGAATTCAAGGATCCTTACAATAACCAGGATCTGCTCACACCGGTGAGCAGCCAGGGGCGCCCGGGCTAGTTCGTTCTCATCCGGAAAGTGGCGCCTTGTTCTGTAGGAGGGGCTTCCAGCCCCGATCTCGGCTGGAAGCCCCTCCTACAAAATGGGGTTTCCGGATGGACACTGGTTCACTGTGGTTTTGCGGGGGAGGGGTTCATTCCATCTGCATCAAGCTAAGTGGTCCAACTGTTTAATAGAAAAGATGAATATCGAATAGCGAACAAGGAATTTCGAATGATGAAGTTTATCGGGGTAAGGACCAGAAGACCGTCTTAGCTTGCTGCATATGGGGTTCATCCCCTTCCGAAAAACATGGGGCGATAAAGCAGTTAGGGGCGGGTATAAAACCCGCCCCTACGTTTGCTCCGCATTCACTGCTCAGCGCTCAGTAGCGCTCCCGATGAGCGATTCTCCGAATTCCAGCCACCATGCCCGCGAGGGCGGGTGTCCAGGCTTTGTTACTGGATTCCCGCCAAAAGCTTGCGGGAATGACGACCGGGGATAATGGGCACTCTATCCGGCGGCGTTATGCTCAGCACTTCGTACCCATCACTCATCACTTTTCACTCATCATTCATCACTCACTCGCTACCCATCGCTCGTCACTTACTCGCTACCCATCACTCATCACTTTTCATTCAGCACTCATCACTCGCCCACCCATCACTCATCACTCATCACTCGTCACCCATCACTTTTCACTTCTCACCCAGCACTTTCTTCTAAGCACCACAACTAGGGCAGCCGGCAGGCTCCTCCTCTTTTTCTTTACGCTTACCGTTTTCAGAATCCTTCCCGAATTCCCGGACGATTTCCGAGATCTTTTTGAGCCGATCGTCCACTTTTCGGAACAGCGTGCCCTCCGGATAGGTGCCGTCTTCCTGCACTTCGCCGGCTTCCATGTCGGTCAGGACGGCAATGCCCTCTTCAATCGTCGATATCGGCCAAATATTGAACTTCCCTTCTTTCACTGCGTCGACGATCTCTTGATCGAGCATCAGGTTGCGCACATTCTTGGCGGGGATCATGACGCCCTGCTTGCCGTTGAGCCCTTTGAACTTACAGATATCATACCAGCCTTTGATCTTGTGATTCGCGCCGCCGATGGGCTGGACTTCGCCCTTCTGGCTGACTGATCCGGTTACCGCGATGCCCTGGTAGATGGGAACGTTGGCAATGGCACTGAGCAGCACGTACAGTTCGGTGCTGGAAGCGCTGTCGCCTTCCACCAGCCCATAGCTCTGTTCGAAGCAGAGCGAAGCGGTGAGCGAAATGGGTCTGTTCTGAGCAAACCGTTCCTTCAGGAAGTTGCTGAGGATAATCAGGCCCTTGGTGTGGATATTGCCGCTCATCTTGGATTCCCGGTCGATCGAAACCATCCCTTCCCGTCCGACGCTGACGGTGGCGGTAATTCGGTTGGGTTTGCCAAACATGTGATCGCCGGTCATGAGGACCGCCAGACCGTTCACCTGTCCCACCTTGTTGCCATCCGTTTCGACCCAGAAGATGTCCTTCTCGACCAGTTCCTTGATCCGCTCCTCGACGAGGTTCGAGCGGTAGATCCGCTTCTTGATCGCGCTCTCGACGTGCTTCGCCTGAATCAATTCCGCATTATCCAGCCCGGCAAAGTAATTGGCTTCCCTGAGCAGATCGCTGATGTTGCCAAGCTCCAGGCTCAACTTGTCACGGTCCTCGGTCAGTTCCATGCTGTATTCGATGACCCGGGCGACGCCCGTGCGATCGAGGTGTCGGAGTTTGTTGTCCTTGCAGAAGCTGCTCATCATTCTGGCGCATTCGACGATGGTTTCATCCTTCCGATCCATTTGATCGTCCATATGCGCCTTGACTTTGAAAAGCTTCGGGAAACGATCGTCATAGGTGTAGAGCAGTTGGTAGATGTAGGGATCGCCTGTCAGGACGATCTTGACGCTGAGCGGGATGGGCTCCGGACGAATGGTGCGGGTGCTGAACAAGCCGTAAAGCTCGCCCAGATCTTCAATCTTGATTTCCTCATCCTTCAGCGCTCGCTTCAGTGCTTCATAGGTGATAAACCACCGCAAAAGGTCCAGGGCCTTCATTACCAGGTAGCCGCCGTTGGCCTTATGCAAGGCCCCGGGCTTGATCATCGTATGGTCCGTGAACAAGCGCGCCAAACCATGCCTGGCGTTCAATTGAGCCGAAGATATTCGTATAGACCGGGTTTGATTCGATAACGACCGGGGCGCCCTGCGTTTCCGAATTGTCGATCAGAACGTTGACATCGTACTTTCTGAGAAGGGCCTCCTTGGGAGGGACAGGGAAGGGGGCCCCGGGCTGCGGTTGCTGCGCTTCCGGTTTTTTCTTGAAGTCTTCGATGTTCTCTAGAATGTCCTCCTGAGCCATTTTCAGGAACTCGAGCACCTGCTGGTCATCCTGATATTTCTCCTCGTAGCGGTCCATGAGTTGGCCCACAACAAAAAGCGCAATCTCATTGTCCAACTTGGTGTGTTTCTCCTTGAACTCCGCTTCAGCCTCACGAATGGCTTTGATGGCGTCTTTCATCTTTTCATGGAGCTCGTCGCTCTTCTCCCGCAAGACCTTCCGCTCCTCTTCCTCCAGGTGGCGAAGGTCTTCCTGAGTCATCGGCTCCCCCTCTTTGTTGGCCGGGATGATGACCATGCCCACCTGGGAGAACTGGAGGATGAATCCCTGCTCCTTCGCCTCGTGCGAGAGCTGGTCGATAATCTCCCTTCTCACTTTCTCGAAGGACTGGTGCACCTCACTCTCTTTAGCGCGATAATCGTCACTATCGAAAACTTCAGGAATCTTTGCCTGGAGGGTCTCGATGAATTCGTGCATATCTTTTTTGAGCTGCTTGCCTCGCCCGGCTGATAACCTTGACCCCCTTGGGTTTGTCCGGTTCCTTGAAATTGTAGACATAACACCAGTCCGGCGGGGTCGGTTCCTGTTTGGCCTGTTCTTCGATAAAGGTTTTCGCCGTGTAGGTAAGCCCGGCATTGGACGGTCCCGGCGATGAAGATGTTATAGCCGCGCTCCTTCATCCCCATGCCGAACTTGATGGCATCGATAGCCCGTTCCTGCCCTACGACTCTTTCTTGAAGGTCTTCGAGGGTATGGGTGTTGTCGAAAGGCAGCGACTCAGGTTCAATGCGAGCTCGCAAATCAGTTCACGGACAATGCCGAAGGTTTATTTACCATGAGTTGTATCCTTCCTCCTGAAATATCGGTCTAGAATTTAGTATGGTGAGAAAACGGCACTTAGTGACTCGGATTCTCATCGTCTACTAAGCTAATAATCCGGTGGCCCCAATTTCAATAGACATATTCAGCTTCAACTTACAACCTCAAGTTTGACCCGTTTCTTCTGGCTCGAAGCTGCCGCCTGAAGCACGGTGCGGATGGCATTGATCGTGTTGCCGTTTTTGCCGATAATTTTGCCGATATCATCGGGGGAAATTTTCAGTTCAAGAAGGATGGAATCATCCGTTTCGTGTTCTGCCAGTGCTACTTGATCAGGGTGATCAGCCAGGGATCTAACGAGATATTCAACCAATGCTTTCATTTTGTCAGTCCTTGTGTACTTGCTGTTTCAGCTCACTGCGAGCCATCAACCATGAACTATCAACCATCAACCATCAACCATCAACCATCAACGCCTTGTATGCTTGCTGCTTCAGCTCGCTGAGAGTTTCGACATTACCGATCGGATCTTTTGTTCGGGACTGGCAGGTTGTCACGACGATCGTCGATCTTGATCTGGGTGAGCACCCGGCCGACCTCTCCTTCAAAACAAGCTTTCATGCATCCTTCTCAACACCTGCAAAATTTCTTCGAGGTCCCCGGAGATGATCGTCCCCATAGCAGTCAGTTCAAACTGAAGCGAGCTTTCCTGAAGTACTTTCAAGACGCGCGCAACATGCCCACTGAGACTGGAACCCGGAACGCCGAGGGGAATAATGCTGACTTCGACAACGGCCATGGTGGATGTGGCTCCTTTTCTACAAAATCAAGGTTTGCGTGCAGGCTTCAAGAACTGCACAAAAGATGTCAACCCGAACTTTTCACTTCATTATGAGCTGATTACTAATACCAGGGACTTAGGATGAATGCTAGCGCGTCGTTTCAGAAATGGCTCCACAGCGCCGTCATCTCTACCGATTACGCGAAGCTACCCGCAAGAGCAGTAAGGGTGTTTCATTCAGATCTCTCCCTGCTTTCGAATTGACAAGGCATCCGTGAAATGCTCTGCCCGTTAGCGAGACCACTTGAGCTTGCCCTCAATATCCATCACTTTGCCAATCCTGCGAGGCTCTCGGCAAGGTGTTCTTCCCGGTGCGGCTCCAGCGTGATGAGGGGAGTGATGGCCCTGGCTCGCAGGACCGTGAAGAGCGAATCAAAATCAATGGTCCCCCGGCCGACCGGAAGATGTTCATCGCGGTGGCCGCAATTATCGTGGGCGTGGATTTCAGCCAGAAAGTCACCGAGGGCTTCGACCCACTCGAGCAAAGGCGTTTGTGAGAAGCTGTGCTGGTGTCCCACGTCCAGGCAGAACCTGAAATAGGGGGATTCGAGCGCCGCAAAGAGCTCGCGATGCAGTTCGGGATCGTATTCCCAAACGTTCTCAAGGAGGAGCGGGACACCGTGAACCCTCCGCCCTCGCTACCATGGGTTCCCAGACGGCAAGGCTCCGCTCCAGGTAAAAGTCACGGTAACCACCGTGGTGCCTCGGATCATAGCCCGTATGGCAGACCACCTGAAGAGGCTGGAAGATCTCCACCAGGTCAAAGAGCTGCTGCAATCGAAATTGCGAGACCTGGCGAATGAGCGCGTCAGAACTGCCGGGACAGAGGTCCCAGAAAGGACCGTGAAAGGTGACCCGGCATCCCCTCTCGTGGAGCCTTCGGGCAACGGAGCGAAACTCTGACCTTGACACCCCATCAAGCTGCTCTGCTTCGAGACCTATTTCCACATTCATCCGGGACTCCAGGACCATTTCAAAATAATCCGGGAGGTATTTCCAGGGCATATTCACATGCACCTGGTGCAGGACCTCGGTCAGGGCTTCATCGAGTGTTGCCAATGAGTGACCGGCTTTATGCGTCACGAAACTCCTTTATCAGTCTGCGTAGCTGGATGTCGGGAAAGTCAGTTCAATGGTCATCGCAGAGACCTCTTGCGCAATCCCCGTTCGAGAATGACGACGAAATCCTGAACGTTCGTCAAGATCGAATGGGCGGTAAGCGAGCCGCGATTGGCCAGCTTGTTGCTTGCGAATTCAGACATATCGACGGTATAGAAATACACGGGTCGAACCTGCTCGTTTTCCATCACCCTAAAGCAAGGAATCAGGTTCCCGGTGGCAATCGCGTGCAACTGGGTCGCCATGGCAATCACGGTGGTGGCGCGGGAGGCCAGGCTGCGCATTTGGTCCTGGGCTTCACACACGTTGGTGATGACATGGGGAAGCGGCCCGTCATCCCGGATGGAACCGGCCAAAACGTAAGGAACATTATGCTTCAGAATGGCATGCATGATGCCGTCGGTCAGCAGTCTGTCCGCGACCATTTGTTCGATGGAACCGAGGGCCCGGGCGCGATTGATGGTGTCAAGATGCTTGTAATGGCCGCGCAGGGCATGCCGTTTGGAATAGATTTCCTGCCCCAGAGCGGTCCCAAAAAGAGACCCTTCGAGATCATGCACGGCCAGGGCATTGCCGGCGAGCAACCCATGGGCGAACCCGCTGTTGATGATGCCCGACAAGGGATTCCCGGGCATCTTTGTCAAAGGCGACGGCCGGCCCCAGGACCCACAAGATAAACCCATGCTCCCGCTCATGGTAAAGGAGGTCGTACAGCTCGTCATAATCGATGGAAAAGGATGTCTCTCGGGAGACGTGGGTACGAAAAGAGAACTTCTCCGAACTTGGATGAGTGTGACTGAACGGAGCCGAGTGGACGAAGATGCCGTCCTCCCCGTTTTCGCCGCGGCCACAGGCGACGGAGTCCCCAACTTGGAGGCGGCGAAATTCCCTGGCCTTGAGGGACCCGTCTCGCTCCAGGACCGCCACGCAGTCCATGCGGGACTCTCGAAGAAGCCTCCAGTCACCTTTTTCGACCTGGTAGTATTCCGGGAAGACGGAGGTGGCGTGATAATCTTCCGGAGCTACCCCCGGTTGCGTGACCAGCCGAAAAACAACCGGCGGCATTTCCGCAAGGGGAGGTTCGCCGAAAGGGGGGAGCTGGTATTCGGGAAGGACAAAAGGCACCTGGGGCGACCTCGCTCATCGATCTTTCGGCAGATCTTGCCGTCGTGCCTGCCGGTAGAACTGGAGGCAATAGTCGCGTGCCGACCAATAGCTGAGGACGACTGAAATCCACAGAAAAACCATGCCAATGGCATCAAACACGTGCTCAACCCCGGAAATGGTGAGGAGCAAAAAGCACAACCCCACCGTCTGTGAGACCATCTTGTTCTTGCCCATGCGACTGGCATCAAGAATGAGGCCCTGACCGGCCGCAATCGAACGGAGGCCGGTGATCGTTATGTCTCGCCCGATGATGATCAAGACCAGCCACGCCGGGATTTTTCCGAGGGGAATGAGCATGATCATCACGGCGGAGGTGAGGAGTTTGTCCGCCAGGGGGTCCAGGAGCTTGCCGATGGAAGTAACCAGGTTGTGGCGCCGTGCCAGGATGCCGTCGAGGTAGTCGGTAATGGAGGCGACAAGGAAGAGTGCAAACGCAAGATTCAGGGACTCGGCGGAAGCCGGTGGCGCCAACACCACCACAATCACCGGAATGGTCGCCATCCTGAAATAAGTAAGAAGGTTCGGAAGGCCGGTCAAGTGCTGGGATGAGAAATCACTGCGGGTCATGGCGATCATCTGGCCTTATATCGTGCAATTACCTTGCAGACGCTTCGTAAAAGTCCAATACCTTCCGCACGTAGTCCCTGGTTTCCACGTACGGAGGAATTCCGCCGTGCTTCTGAACCGCTTCCGGCCCGGCGTTGTAAGCGGCCAGGGCGAGCGTAATGTTGTTGTTGAAACGATCCAGCATTAACCTCAGATAACGGACTCCGCCGTCAATGTTCTGGAGGGGATCAAAAGGATTCATCACGCCCAGGTCCCGTGAGGTTTCGGGCATTAACTGCATCAATCCCATCGCCCCCTTCGGCGAGAGTGCGGCAGGATCGAAAGCCGATTCCGCCCTGATCACCGCCTTCACCAGATGGTAGTCCAGCCCGTATCGCTGACAGGCAAACTTGATATGCGGATCATACAGGCTGCTGTTCAAAGGATTACAGGAAGGAGCCAAAGAGCGAAAGGGGTAAACGGGACGGGGTGCGGGCGAGAGGGTCCGGTTTACCAGGTTTGCCGCATAGGGCGGCAGGGTTGGCGTCTTTACCTGGTTGGGCAGCGTGGGTACGTTGGTAAAGTGGATCACTCCGTCTTTGTCAACATATCTGAACATCTGGGCACCGGAAAGGGCTGGTGCCAGCACCACAGATGCCAGTATGAAAAGCGGAAACAACCACCTGATGGGGAAATTCACCAGATTGCTCATAGCTCATCCTTCCGTCCGGACTGCCACAGAAAAGTCTGTGAGCACCCTATTTCTCCACCTTTTGCCAATCTTTCAAAAACTTATCGATGCCGACATCGGTCAGGGGATGCTGCGCCAGTTGTTCGATCACTTTAAAGGGGATCGTGGCGATGTCCGCCCCCAGTTTGGCTGCGGTCAAAACGTGCAGGGGATTACGGACGCTCGCCACGATGATTTCCGTTTCGAAAAGATAGTTGGCGAAGACGTCGATGATTTCTTCGACGACATTCATGCCATCCTGAGAAATATCATCCAGCCGACCCACAAAAGGACTGATGTACGTTGCTCCGGCTTTGGCCGCCAGCAGCGCCTGCAACGGTGAAAAGACCAACGTCACATTGGTGTTGATGCCTTCTTCCGAAAGCTGCCTGACGGCTTTGATGCCATCGAGGGTCATCGGCACCTTTACCACCACATTGGGATCAATTTGCGCCACCTTCCTGGCTTCGGCAACCATCTCGGCAAAGGTCATGCTGACGACTTCCGCATTTACCGGGGCCTCAACCAGTTCACAAATCGTCTTGATATGCTTTTCGAAAGCCTTCCGGCCGGCAATGCCCTCCTCGGGCAATCAGTGAAGGGTTGGTTGTCACCCCGTCAAGGATGCCCAGGCTGTGGGCTTCCCTGATTTCATCAAGATTGGCGGTATCAATGAAGAATTTCACGGCGTCCTCCCGGTTCTAAAAGGCATTCCGCATCACGATTCCTTGTGACTCATAAGGTACTTATCGCGACATTCCTTACTGCAAAAATAAACGTTTCGCCCTCCGACCCGTGCCGCGACGCCGCGCTGGGTCAAAAAATAGGTCCCGCACTGCGGATCGCGAATCAGTTCGGCTTCCTGCGATGAAGACCCGCCGCGGGGCTCATCGCGGCCGGATCCCATGAGGGACGTTACCCAGGGCTTAAGAATTCGATAACCGATATAAAACAAGATCCCATAAAGGATGAGCCGAATCATGACAACTCCACTCGTTGCACTTCCTGGTCGCCCTTTTCGTCCACGATCCGTTCCAGGAGGCGACGGGCCGGGACCTTTAGCGTCGGATGGACCCATTCGGGGACAAGCTCCAGCAATGGTTCCAAGACAAAGCGTCGTTCGTGAAGTCGCGGATGGGGCACCTTGAGTGATGGAAGGTTGATCTCCTGGTCGCCAAACGCAAGAAGGTCGAGGTCAAGCTTCCTCGGTCCCCAGCGAATTCCGCGGTTGCGGCCGAAATCGCTTTCAATCCGATGCATCACGTCGAGCAAAGCCTCCGGGTCAAGGTCCGTTTCACACAGCACCACCCCGTTTATGAACCAGGGTTGTTCGGTGAGCAAGAGGGGTTTCGTGCGGTAAAACGAGGACCTTCCAAGCACCCGCACGTGCGTATGGTTCGCCAACCGCTCGATTGCTGCAAGACAAATCTGCACCGAATCTCCCAGATTGCTCCCCAGACCGATCAGGACCTGCTCCATCTCTAGAAAGACAGCTTTTCAATGCGTGCCACCGCCTCGGCAATCCGCGCTTTATCGACGGTCAGAGCCAGGCGAATGTAGCCCTCGCCGGGGGCACCGAAACCGCTCCCCGGTGTCGTTACGATGCCGCATTCCTTCAGCAGAAGGGACGTGAACGCAGAGGACGTGTACCCGGACGGGACAGCACACCAGACATAGAAAGTAGCCTTGGGAACATCCGGTTCCAAACCAACGCGCCGAAGCCCTGCGATGAGCACATCACGCCTCTCCTGGTAGGTTTGCTGCATCGTCCTGACGCATTCCTGGTCTTCGTCAAGGGCGGCAATGCCTGCCCATTGAACAGCGTTGAAGGCGCCCGAATCGATATTGCTCTTGATCTGCCCCAAGCCCTCGATGAGCCTGGCATTTCCCACCGCAAAGCCCAGTCGCCAGCCGGTCATGTTGTAGGTTTTGGAAAGCGAGTGGAATTCGATAGCCACTTCTTTGGCGCCGGGAATTTCGAGAAAACTCATGGGCCGATAGCCGTCAAAGGCCATTTCACTGTAGGCTGCGTCATGACAAACGATGAGATCATATTCCCTGGCGAAAGCCAGCACCTTTTCGTAGAAATCTCGCTCAGCGGTGGCGCCGGTGGGATTATTCGGGTAGTTGAGAAAGATGAGCTTGGCGCGGCGGGCCGCCTCGGCAGGAATGGCCTCGAGGTCGGGAAGGAAGTGGTTCTCACGCACCAGCGGCATGAAATAGGATTCGCCGCCGGCAAAAAGCGTCGCCACCTGATAAACGGGATATCCCGGAGTCGGCACCAGAGCCAGATCACCCGGATTGATGAAGGCCAGAGGAAAATGGGCAATGCCCTCTTTAGACCCGATCAGTGTCAACACTTCGCGCAACGGGTCCAGCTCCACACCAAAGCGCCGCTGGTACCATCCGGCGACGCTTATCCGGAAATCATTCATTCCGGAATAGGAGGGATATTGATGGGTTGAGGGATCTTCGGCAGATTTCTGGAGCCTCTTGATGATGTGTCCGGGGGTCGGCAGATCGGGGTCTCCAACTCCCAGATTGATGACGTCCACACCCTTGGCAAGGAGTTCCGCCTTGAGACGATCGATCTCCTGGAAAAGATACGGGGGAAGCTGCTCCAGTCGTTCCGCTCTAACAAATGTCATTCAACGCTCCGAAAAGTAGTGCTGGGTGCTGAGTACTGAGTTCAGTGCTGAGTGCTGAGTGCTGAGTCTAGTTATACGCGCTCCGAGTTCAGCCCACGGCAATCAGGACTGTTATCTGATGCCTAAAACGTTCTGCATGTCATAGAGGCCGGGCGGTTGCCGGACCACCCAGAGGGCTGCGCGGACCGCGCCACGGGCGAAATTGTCGCGGCTGTGGGCACGATGGGTGAGCTCGATCCTCTCGCCGAGGCCGGCAAACATGACCGTATGTTCCCCCACAATGTCTCCACCCCGAACCGTCTGGATCCCGATTTCCTGGCTGGTGCGCTCCCCGATCAAACCATGTCGTGCGAAAACGCCAACCTGATCGAGTTCGCGCTCGAGCGCTCCCGCCACGATCTGAGCCAGCTTCAGGGCGGTGCCGCTCGGAGCATCCTTCTTGAACCGATGGTGCGCCTCGACAATTTCGACGTCAAAGCCGCTGCCCAGCAAACGTGTCACATCAGCCACGACCTTGAAGAGCACGTTGACCCCCATGCTCATGTTGGGGGTCAGGACACAGGGCATGTTCCTGGCTCAGTTCACGAGCCTGCGCCATCTGTTCGGCGCTGAAACCCGTGGATCCCATAACCATGGGCACCTTCTTTGCGGCAGCCGCCTGCAAATGGCCAAGCGATGCCGAAGCGCTGGTGAAGTCGATCACTACGTCCGCTTCCTCCAGGACCTCGCTGATATTGCCGCAGATCTTTATTCCGCCGGGACTTCCGCCGATAACCTCGGCAACGTCCTTACCCACAGCGGGGTGCGCAGGGTGCTCGAAGACACCAACCAGTTCGATGCCATCGCTCTCGCGAACCAGTTGTGCGATCCGGGACCCCATCCTGCCGGCGATGCCGGCTACCGCCGCACGCACCATCGTGTACTCCTCTTAGAGCAGGCCATAGGCCTGCAAATCGCCGCGCAGGCGTTCGCGATTGGCTTCCGACATGGGAGCCAGAGGCAAGCGAACTTCCTCGCTGGCAATCTTCTTCATCATAAACAGGGCGGCCTTGACCGGGGCCGGATTGGTTTCATAGAAAAGCGCATGGCACAAGGGCAGCAGCCGGTAATAGAGCTTTTGCGCCTCGCTGAATTTCCCTTCGAGAGAAAGATTGCAGAGGTCGGCCATGTCGCGGGGGGCAATGTTGGAGACCACGGAGATGACCCCTTTGCCGCCCACGCAAAGCAGCGGATAAGTCAGATAGTCCTCACCCGAGACCACCACAAAGCGCTCATCGCACAGGGCGATGATGTCCGTGATCTGCTTCATGCTGCCCGAAGCTTCCTTAATGCCGACAATATTCTCGATCTTTGCCAGCCGGGCGATGGTGCTCGGTTCCATGTTAACCGCCGTGCGGCCCGGGATGTTGT
This sequence comes from uncultured delta proteobacterium, assembly GCA_963808625.1. Classification (GTDB taxonomy): domain Bacteria; phylum Desulfobacterota; class Syntrophobacteria; order Syntrophobacterales; family Syntrophobacteraceae; genus JADGQM01. The sequence continues at coordinate 93,288 of CAWEHK010000037.1, read as the reverse complement.
ACATGATGATCGGAATGTCCACCTTTTCGGCGACTGCCGCATAGTGGCGGTACAAGCCTTCCTGAGTGGGCTTGTTGTAGTAGGGGCTGATCATCAGCGCACCATCCGCCCCGGCACTCCTGGCATGCTGGGTCAGACGGATGGCTTCCTCGGGTATTGTTGGAACCGGTTCCGGCGATGACCGGCACCCGTTTGTTAACCTGTTCAACCGTGATCTCGATGACCCGCTCGTGTTCGTGGAAGGAAAGGGTCGCGGATTCCCCCGTAGTCCCGCAAGGGACGATGCCGCTCGTCCCGTTGGCAATCTGAAATTCGATCAGTTGCCGGAGTGAGGCATCGTCAACCTGACCGTCCTTGAATGGTGTCACGATAGCCACCATTGCGCCTTGAAACATGGTGTTCTCCCTTACTATCCTAAGGTTTCATCCCAGAGTCTGGCTTCGTAAACGACCTTGGCATCTCCTTCCAGGTAGACTTCGGCAAATTCCGGCAGTCCCTGCTCATTCCGCTGCTCAAAATGAATGGTCAGGGTTTCCCCGCTCTGGGTCAGCACCTCCACGGGAGAGCTTACCAGTTCTTTCGCCGCCGCTACCAGCACGGAAGCGATGGAACCCGTGCCGCAGGCAAGAGTCTCTGCTTCAACTCCACGCTCATACGTACGGACGGCCATGTTATGGGGATCAAAAATCGCGGCAAAATTCGCATTCGTTCCAGCGGGCTGAAATTGAGAATGATAACGGAGGACCCGACCCAGGCGGAAAACATCGGTCCCTTCCAGCGTTGGTTGGTCGGCTACAAAGTGGACCACATGAGGGACACCCGTATCGATAAAGTGCAGAGAGAAAGAATGGTCTTCCACCTGCAAGGAGATATCCATCTTTAAACCATGGGGAGACGTCATGCGAACTCTTGCTCTCTCCCCCATGATTTCGGCCTGAATGATGCCGGCCAGCGTCCGGAAAGCCATCTGCTGCCGGGGCACGATGCCTTGGAGATAAGCGAAGCGCGCCGCACAGCGAGCCCCATTTCCGCACATCTCGGCTTCGCTGCCATCGGCGTTAAAGAACCGCCACCGGAAGTCCACTTCGGCGTCGTCTTCGATCAGAATCAGGCCGTCGGCCCCGACCGAAAGCTTTCTCCGGCAGGCAAGGCGCACCAGGTCCCGGCACCGATCCGCATCGATCCGGTGCGACCGGTTGTCGATGACGATGAAATCATTGCCGCTGCCGGTCATTTTCAAGAAGGCGATCGGATTATCAAAGCTGATACGCTTCAAAGGCTTTCCCCTACCACAGTGCAAGTCTCCTTTGCGTCGCCGTCTCAAAAAGGTGACAATCCGGGTTAACGAAAATCGGGAATCGTTTCTCCCCGGACCAGATCCTCCCACCTTTCCCGCTGCCGTATGGTGAAGTACCGGTCTCCTTTAACGAGGACCTCGGGTGGGCGCGGTCGCGAATTGTAGTTGGAACCCATTGAAAAACCATAAGCCCCCGCGCTCATTACGGCGAGATAGTCTCCCGGCTTCACTCTCGGCAACTCCCGGTCCCGAGCCAGAAAATCGCCCGATTCACAGATTGGACCCACGACATCGGCGATCTGGGTCCCCTGAACGGCCCTTTCCACCGCCTGGATCTGGTGGTAGGAACCGTAAAAACTCGGTCGAATGAGATCATTCATGCCGGCATCGGTGATAATGAAATTCTTGATCGCGGTCCTTTTGGTGTAAAGGACCCTGGTGAGCAGAACTCCGGCATTGCCGACGATAACGCGGCCGGGTTCGAAAATCAAGGTACAAGATAATCCCTCGAGCTCCTTGAGGATGGCCTGAGCATATTCGCGCGGATGGGGCGGTTCTTCCTGATCGTAGACGATCCCGAGTCCACCGCCAAGATCGAGATAACGGATAGGAATGTCCATCTTTGCCAGGCGTTCGATCAGTATGCGGAGACGCTGGAGGGTGTCGACGAAGGGCGCGATCTCCGTCAACTGGCTGCCGATGTGACAGTCCACGCCGAGAATCTCGATGTGCTCGAGACCTTTCGCCCGCTCGTAGGCGCTGATGGCGCTTTCGAGATCAATCCCGAACTTGTTTTTCTTCATCCCGGTGGAGATATACGGGTGCGTTTTCGGGTCAACGTCAGGGTTAACGCGAAGGGCAATGCGGGCCGTCCGCCCCAGTGATTTGGCGCGCGCCGCAATGGCTTCAAGCTCCTGGGTGGACTCGATGTTAAACATCAGAATGCCCTCGCTGAGGGCATAATCGATCTCGTCCACGGTCTTCCCCACCCCGGAATAAACGATCCGGTCGGCTGGGATGCCTGCCTTGCGGGCGCGAAAAAGTTCTCCGCCCGACACGATATCAACGCCTCCGCCGAGCGACCCGAGAAGATTGAGGATCGCGATATTGGAATTGGACTTGACCGAAAAGCAAGTAAGGTGCGGGACCTCGGCGAAGGCCTGGTCAAACACCGTGAAGTGTTGATGCAGGGTAGCGTAGCTGTAGACAAAGCAGGGGGTCCCCACCGCTTCGGCAACCTTGCGTAGAGGAATGTCCTCGCAGTAAAGTTCGTCCCGCTGGTAAGAAAAATGGTGCATAAGTGCTCTCCGAGACCATGTGGAGCGGCCGCTAATCGATCATCAAACTCCTCATCTCAACCCACTTGGATACCAGTCCTTCCCTTTTCCCGGCCTGATTGCCCACGGCGGATACGGCATAGGAGTACACAACGTTCTTTCTGACCGCAGCATCGACATAGGGGGGATTTTTCACCGGCGTGGCCGTCAGCCGAATGATTTCTTTTCCTTCGCGCCGATAGACGTGATAGCCCTCAACCTTCCCTTCGCTCGGCACCCAGTTTACCTCCAGGGCCCCCTTTACCGGAATGACCCAGACGTTGCCGGGCGGCGGTGGGGGCATGGCTTTCGGGGCTTTGGCCTGGAGAAAAACCGAAGGTTCCCCCAGGATCAGGGTATCTTCAAAGACATACACCGGCGTTACCCGATAATCATAGCTCTGGTTGGCAGCCACGGCGGAATCCAGGAACGTATTTCCCTTAACCGGCGCAGGGGATAGCTTTTCCCAGGTGCCATCCGGACTGTGACGCTCCAATAAGAACTGAGCTTCTCCCGGTGCAACCTGCCCCTGAACCGTCTTGGCGGCGGTAAACTTCCATTGCAGAACCACCCCCCGCGGCTCCGATGCTGCCGCCAGGTTCTTAACCGCAGGTGGGGGCGTGAGCATCTTCGCCACCGTAGGATTAGACGTCGAGAGCGTTTCTTTCTTGCGATCCTGCACGGCAATATGGTAGCGGTAAGCGTGCTGTGCCGATACGGCCGTATCCGCCCAGGTGAACACGTTGCCCTCTCGAACCGCAGGCGCCGGACGCATGGGATCAATGATCACGACTTCCTGCGGCAATGCTGCCGGACATTCCAGACAGTTGCGATTTTCCCAGTTGACCTCGCCTTTGAGAACGGCAAGGCTGTAGCCGGTGTCTTTCAGGGCCTCATTGAGCTGGTCCGGAAGCGACCAGGTAAGTTCAACGGCTTTGAGCCGGACCTGGGTCTTCAGGTCCTGGATCTGCGGGACCTGATCGAGGGCGATGGGTTTCGGATAGCTCTTCACGCCGCAACCCGACAGAAGCACTCCCAGGAAGAAGACCGGTACCAGACTCGCAAGAGGGGAATAAACCATACCGCGCTGTATTCGTTCAATCATGCCAGTGCTTTTCCGTCCGTGAGCTCAAGGTTTCAGCTGCAATGCCGCTTCTTTCGCCTGCAATTCCTGACGGGCCCGGTGCAACGCTTCCTGGACCCGGGAGGAGGCTGTCCCCCCCAGCGACTTTCTCTGATCGATCACACTGTCCATTTCGAGAAAAGGAAAAACATCCTGGTCGAACGCCTTGTGGAACGATCTCAGTTCGTCAAGGCTGCATTGCTGCAGCGTCGTACCGGTGCGAAGGCAGTGCTGTACCAGCTGCCCGACGACGTAGTGCGCTTTGCGGAAAGGGACACCCTTGCGGACCAGATAGTCGGCCAGGTCCGTTGCCAGAGTAAACCCCTCACCGGCCATCATTGCCATCCGATCTTTGTTGAAGCGCACTTCCGGAAGCAACCGTGCCAGCAGGCGCAGGGTGCCGACAACGGTATCGGCGGTGTCAAACACCGGCTCCTTGTCTTCCTGCAAATCCCGGTTGTAGGCGAGCGGCAAGGCTTTGGTGAGGGTCAGCAGGGCCATGAGATTGCCGTAAACACGGGCGGCTTTTCCCCGCATCAGCTCAGGAACGTCGGGGTTCTTCTTCTGCGGCATGATGCTCGACCCGGTGCAGAAAGCATCGCTGATCTCGACGAAGGCGAACTCACTCGTGGACCACAGAATCAATTCTTCCGCCATCCTGCTCACATGCATCATGAGCATGGCCGCCGCGGCGTTGAATTCGATGAGATAGTCCCGGTCGCTCACCGCATCGATGCTGTTCTCGGTTATCCGCGGAAAGCGGAGATATTGAGCCGTCCATTCCATCTTGATGGGCAGGGTCGTTCCGGCCAGAGCAGCGCTCCCCAGGGGCAGGACATTGGTGCGCTTCAGGCATCCTTCAAACCTCTCGTCATCCCGTCGGAACATCTCGTAGTAGGCCATGAGATGATGCGAGAGCAAGAGGGGTTGGGCATGCTGCAGGTGGGTGAAACCCGGCATGATCGTGCCAAGGTTTTGTTCGGCCATGGCGACCAGGACCTTCTGCACTTCGTGAAGGAGGCTGCGGCACTGGGCCAGCAGGTCACGCAGATAGAGCCGCATATCGAGACAGACCTGGTCGTTGCGACTCCTTGCGGTATGGAGCTTGCCGCCGACCTCGCCAATCTTCTGGATCAACCGCTGCTCGACTGCCATGTGGATATCTTCCTGGGCGGAAGCGAAGTCGATTTCACCCCGCTCGATTTCCCGCTGGATTTCTCCCAGTCCCGCAACAATGAGGGAGGCATCCTCATCCGAAATGATCTTGCAGGCCGCAAGCATGCGGCAGTGGGCAATGCTGCCCTCGATGTCGTAGCGATAGAGCCTCTTGTCAAAATGGATGGAAGCGGTGAATTCCTCCACCTGCTTGTTCATTTGCTGTTCAAAACGACCCTGCCAGGGTTTTTCGCCCATTGGAACCCTCTTCTGTAACAATCATTCGAAAGCTAGCTTTTCTGTTTGTTCACGAGCGACTGAAGGCGAAGCCGCAGCCCCTGAAGCCGGATAAAACCGGTGGCGTCGTCCTGCTGATAAACGTCATCTTCTTCAAAGGTGGCGAAGCTGGGCTGATAGAGCGAGCGGTCGGATTTGCGTCCCAGGACCTGGCAGGTCCCTTTATAGAGCTTGAGCCGCGCGGTGCCCCAAACGTTTTCCTGGGCCAGGTCCATCATCCCCTGGAGCAGCCGCATCTCGGGAGAATACCAGAAGCCGTTGTAGATCAGCCGCGAATATTGTGGAATCAGCGAATCCCGCAGATGCAACACCTCGCGATCCATCGTGATCGATTCCACAGCCTGATGCCCCACGCGCATGATCGTGCCGCCGGGGGTTTCGTAGATGCCGCGCGACTTCATGCCGACAAAGCGGTTTTCCACGAGATCGACCCTCCCAATGCCATGCTTTCCCCCGATCTCGTTCAGGGTGCTCAGGAGGTTAGCCGGGCTGAGGCGCTGACCGTTGACGGCCACCGGATCGCCGCGCTCGAAGTCGATTTCGATAATTTCGGGCACGTTCGGGGCGCCTTCAGGATTGGCCGTTAGCACAAACATATCATCCTTGGGCTCCGCCCACGGGTCTTCCAGGATGCCACCCTCGAAGCTTATGTGCAGGAGATTGCGGTCACTGCTGTAAGGTTTCGCCTGAGTGACCGGCACGGGAATGCCATGCTTTTTGGCATACTCGATAAGCGAAGTCCGCGATTTCAAATTCCATTCACGCCACGGGGCGATGACCTTCAGGCTTGGGTTCAGAGCGGTGTAGGTCAGCTCGAAACGCACCTGGTCGTTACCCTTTCCGGTAGCGCCGTGACTGACCGCATCGGCCCCCTCTTCCTCGGCAACCCTGACCTGATGCTTGGCAATGATGGGCCGCGCGATGGAGGTCCCCAGGAGGTATTGCCCTTCATAAATGGCATTGGCACGGAACGCGGGAAAGACGAAATCTCGTACGAACTCTTCGCGCAAATCTTCTACCCGGGCCTTCACGGCACCGGTGGCGAGCGCTTTTGCCCGAGCCTCCTGCAATTCTTCCCCCTGGCCCAGATCGGCAACAAAGGCGACGACTTCACACTGATAGGTTTCCATCAGCCACTTCAAAATGATCGAAGTATCCAAGCCCCCCGAATAGGCCAACACCACTTTCTTGACGCGCATAAATTCCTTTCCGTTTCCGGCATCTCTTTTCTTTCATCCACGAAGTCACACGAAGGACTGCGAAGTCACACGAAGAAATCATTTTTATATTCTGTCTTCTGACTCCTGACTTCTGTCTCCTGACTTCTGTCTCCTGACTTCTGTCTCCTGACTCCTAACTTCTGTCTCCTGTTCTCAGAGCATCCACTCGAGCAGGGCCATTTGCAGGAACATGCGATTCTCGGCCTGGTCGAACACCACTGATTGCGGGCCTTCCATCACACGGTCGGTGATTTCTTCGCCGCGATGGGCGGGAAGGCAGTGAAGGACGATGGCGTGGCTCGGCGCCGCGGCCAGGAGTTCTTCATTGATCTGAAAAGAATGGAAAATCTTCTTTCGTTCTTCCGCTTCCGCTTCCTGCCCCATGCTTGCCCAGACATCGGTGTAGAGCACATCCGCTGACCCGACGGCCGCTTTCGGATCATGGACCAGGTGGATCTTTCCTCGCCCTTCGCGCTCGGCCCATTCCAGAATGTCTTGCTCCGGCGGATATTCGCGGGGGCAGGCCAGATAAAGCGTAAAGCCCAGTCGCGCCGCAGCGTTGATCCAGGAATGGGCCATGTTATTGCCGTCGCCGATCCAGGCCACACAGAGGTCCTGGAGGCTACCTCGTTTTTCCTGAATCGTCAGCAGATCGCTCAGGACCTGGCAGGGGTGGAAGCGGTCGGTAAGGCCGTTGATGATCGGAATCGTCGCGTAGCGCGCCAGTTCTTCCACATCCCGGTGAGCAAAGGTCCGTATCACGAGACCGTCAAGATACCGCGACAGGACCCGGGCGGTATCGGCCATGGGTTCTTGACGCGAGATCTGAAGGTCTTGCGCGGTCATAAAAACACATTGTCCTCCGAGTCGGTACATGGCGGTTTCAAAGGAGACCCTGGTCCTTGTCGAAGGTTTTACAAAAATGAGTCCGAGAATCTTTCCTGAAAGCGCCGGGCGAAGGTCCCCGGAACGCCGCTCGTGCTTCATTTCTTGAGCCCGTCTGATAAGCTGGTGGACCTCTTCGGCAGAAAGGTCCCGGATCGTAAGCAGATCGCGCTTCATTTAGTCTCCTCGTTCAAAACCTCATCCAGAATCCGGATCATCTGATCAATCTCTTGTTTCTCGACAATCAAGGGCGGCACAAAGCGGAGCACCGTGTCATGGGTGCAATTGATAATCAGGCCTTGCGCGAGACACTTTTCCACAAACTTCGCTCCCGGGACCTCGAGCTCGACGCCGATCATCAACCCCCGGCCGCGCACTTCCTTGATCAGGCGGTGCCGCGAGCGCAGCTCCTCGAGGCGCTCCACGAAATAGCTCCCGACTTCCCTGATCCTTGCGAGAAAGGATGGCGCGGAAATCAGCTCGAGCACCCGCAAGGCCACTGAAGTCACCAGCGGCGTGCCGCCGAATGTCGTGGCATGGCTGCCCGGGACGAACGCTTCCGCAACCTGATCCGTAGCCAGCATGGCGCCGATCGGGAGGCCGTTGCCAAGAGCTTTGGCCAGGGTCATGATATCGGGAGCAACCCCCTCCTGTTCGTAGGCAAAAAGCGTCCCGGTACGGCCCATTCCCACCTGCACTTCATCGAAAATGAGCAGCAGGTCGTACCTGCGACAAAGTTCTTTAAGCCCCTGCAAATAGCCGGGAGAGGGAAAATTGATGCCTCCTTCACCCTGGATGGGCTCCACGATGACTGCACAGGTCCTGTCGGTGATTGCTTTTTCCACAGCCTCGATGGAATTGAAATCCACAAAGGTGAACCCCCCGACCAGCGGCTCGAAACCCTTATGGACCTTTTCCTGGCCGGTGGCCGAAAGGGTTGCGAGCGTGCGGCCATGGAACGATTCCTTCATGGTGATGATGTGGAAGCGCCCGGCACCGTTGCGGTCCTTGCTGTACTTTCGAGCCAGCTTGATGGCAGCTTCGTTGGCTTCCGCTCCGCTGTTGGAAAAAAATACCTTATCCGCAAAGGAGAGCCGTGTCAATTCGGCGGCCAGTTCCACCTGCGGGCGCGTGTAAAAGAGATTGGACACATGCACCAGGGTATCCGCCTGCCGGCAGATGACCCGCGTCAATTCCGGATGGCAATGACCGAGGTTGCACACCGCAATACCGGCGAGGAAATCCAGGTATTCTTTGCCCGCCTGGTCCCACAACTTGACGCCTTGACCACGGACAAACACTACCGGCAATCTGGCGTAAGTGCCAAAAATGTTTTGCTGACAGGATAACTGCACGTCTTCCATGAACTGCTTCCTTTGCGCTTAACGCTCTTTCAGGATTTCCGTACCAACTCCGGCATCGGTGAAGATTTCGAGAAGAATGGCATGGGGAATCCGGCCATCCACAATGTGTACTTTTTCTGCGCCCTCCTGCAGGGCGTCGACGGCACACTGGACCTTCGGGATCATTCCCCCGCGAAGAGTTTCCTGCTGCATGGCTTCCGCTGCTTCGGCAATGGTCATGCTGGGAATGAGCACGCCCTCCTTATCCAGCACTCCCGGAACATCGGTCATGAGGATGAGTTTCTTCGCATGAAGGGCGCCGGCAATGCTGCCCGCGACCAGGTCGGCATTGATGTTGTAAGTTTCCCCGTCCCGCCCGACCCCAACGGGGGCAATCACCGGGATCATGTTGCTCCGCTCCAGGGTCATGAGGACTTCGACATTGATTCGCTGCACTTCTCCGACTAACCCGATGTCGATGATCTCGGGCGGTCGATCCTCCCCCTGATTGCGGTAGACATTGAGCTTGCGCGCTTCAATGAGTTGTCCGTCCTTCCCGCTCAGCCCAATGGCCTGACCGCCGTGCCGGTTGATCAGCGAGACAATTTCCTTGTTGATCTTTCCCGCCAGGACCATCTCCACGACGTCCATGGTGTCCGGATCGGTTACCCGCATGCCGTCGTGGAAACGGCTCTTGATTCCCAGGCGCGTGAGCATTTCGCTGATTTGAGGGCCACCCCCATGGACGACGACCGGATTGATCCCGATGTACTTCATCAGGACAATGTCCTGGGCGAAGCTGTCCTTAAGGTCATCAGCCACCATGGCATGCCCGCCGTATTTGATGACGACGGTCGTCTGATAGAATCTTCGAATGTATGGAAGCGCTTCAACAAGTATTCTCGCCTTTTCCACCCGCCTGCTCCTCAGGTTATTGCGATGTTGCCTACCACCATTTCAGCGCATTCCCCCACCACTCATCACTCAGGACCCCTCACTCGCGTAACTTGGTCAATAAGCATCAGGCAGTCCGTCACCCCCGCGTGCTTTTGGCGGGGGTCCAGCGATCAGAAAGACTCTGGATTCCCGCCAAAAGCAAGCGGGAATGACGCCCCAGGGTTTTCATAGTTCATTGTGATCCTGCAATTATTGAGAAGTCACTCACTCGCCACTCATCACTCATTACTCATCACTACCCTCCCCTTCCTCCATTTATCATCCCCAGCACCGGTCACTCATCACTCATCACTCATCACTCATTACTCATCACCCAGCACCGGTCACTCATCACTCATCACTCATTACTCATTTACTCATCACCTCATACTCATCACTCATCACTTCTTCTTCGCCTAAAGAATATACCGGCTCAAATCCTCATCCTTGATGATGTTTTGGAGGGTTTCGCGGACATAATCCCGGGTGATGTGAATGGTCTGCCCTCTGAGGTCCGGGGCGTTGAACGAAATGTCGGAGAGCAGCTTTTCCATGATCGTGTGGAGCCTTCTCGCGCCAATGTTTTCCATTCTCGAGTTGACCTCGTAGGCGAGCTCGGCGATCTCTTCAATGGCCTCATCCCCGAAAACCAGGGTCACCTCTTCGGTGGTCAGGAGAGCTTCATACTGCACGATCAAGGCATTTTCAGGTTCTTTAAGGATGCGGATGAAGTCGTCTTTGCTCAGCGAAGTCAGTTCAACCCGTATCGGAAACCGACCCTGCAGTTCCGGAATGAGGTCTGAGGGCTTCGAGATGTGAAAAGCCCCGGAGGCAATGAAGAGGATATGATCCGTTTTCACCATGCCGTACTTGGTCGTCACCGTGGAGCCTTCCACAATGGGGAGGAGGTCCCGCTGCACTCCTTCCCGCGAAACATCCGGCCCTCTTCCCGATTCGCGCCCGGCGATCTTGTCAATTTCATCCAGGAAGATGATCCCGGAATGCTCCACCCGCTCGATGGCGAGTTTGATCACCTTATCCATATCGATCAGACGCTGCGACTCCTGCTGAACGAGGATCTCTCTGGCTTCGGGGATTTTGACCTTACGCCGTTTGGAGCGCTGCGGAAGCATGGAACCCAGCATGTCGCGGAGGTTGAAATCCATCTCCTCCATGCCGGTTCCCGCGAAAATCTCGATCATGGGGAAGTTCCGGTCGGGAACATCCAATTCCACATAGCGGTCATCGAGAGACCCCTCTTTCAGGAGCTTACGGAGTTTTTCGCGGGTCGAGTCGGCACGTTCTGCTTCTTCCCGGTCTGCTTGCGCTGCTCCCGGGGCTTCGAGAAGCTGCTCTTTCGGCGAATCCTGCTGCCTTTTGGGCGGCAGGAGAATGTCGAGGAGCTTCTCCTCGGCCAGTTCTTCAGCTTTCAGCTTGACCGTCTCCAGTTCTTCCGAGCGAACCATGCTGACGGCCAGTTCCATGAGGTCTCGGACCATGGACTCCACGTCCCGGCCCACATACCCGACTTCGGTGAATTTACTGGCTTCGATCTTGAGAAACGGAGACTGGGCCAGGCGCGCCAGCCGGCGTGCAATTTCGGTTTTCCCGACACCGGTGGGTCCGATCATGATGATATTTTTTGGGGCGATTTCGTCGCGCAGATGTTCCGGGACCTGCTGGCGGCGCCAGCGGTTTCTGAGGGCGATGGCGACCATCCGTTTGGCTTCGCGTTGGCCGATGATAAATTTGTCCAATTCCCGAACGATCTCTGCCGGAGTCAGCGGTTGTTGCATGAGATCAAAGCTCCTCGAAAGTGAATTCCCGGTTGGTATAGATACAGATCGACGCGGCAATGTTCATGGCTTCCTCGGCGATGGTCCGGAGCGGAAGCTCGGTGTGGGCCAGGAGGGCGCGGGCCGCCGCCAGGGCATAGGGGGCGCCCGAGCCCACTGCGGCGATGCCGTCGTCGGGTTCAATGACGTCTCCCGTGCCGCTCAGGATAAAGCAGTCGTTGTGATCGGCCGCAATCAGCATGGCCTCCAGGCGGCGGAGCGCCCGGTCCATCCGCCAGTCTTTGGCGAGTTCCACGGCCGCCCGTTTCAGGTTCCCGTTGAATTGTTCCAGTTTGGCTTCGAGCCTCTCAAAAAGGGTGAAGGCATCGGCGGTGGAGCCGGCAAATCCGGTCAGGATCTTGTCATGATACATTTTGCGGACCTTCTTTGCCTGATGCTTGATGACGGTGTCGCCCAGGGTAACCTGTCCGTCTCCGGCCATGACCACATGCCCGTCTTTGCGGATGGCAAAAACCGTTGTGCCGTGAATGCTCTTCCCTTTCATGGATATCGTCGTCTCCCGAATCCGGATAAGCGCTATTTTGTCTTCCGGCTGCGCGGATGGGCCGCGTCGTAAGTCTTCATCAGTTGGTCCAAATGGACGTGGGTGTAGCGCTGGGTTGTGGAGAGGGCCGCATGGCCAAGCATCTCCTGAATGGCGCGCAAATCCGCCCCGGAATTGAGGAGGTGCGTAGCAAAGGTGTGGCGCAAGCCATGGGGGCTAAGGTGCTGCCAGAGGCCGCACCTTCTGAGTTCGGCCTTCAGGATCCGGTGCACCGAGCGGGTTGTGAGCCTGCCGCCGGAGGCATTTCGGAAGAGATGGCCAGGGCCGCCCCCGGCTTGCGGAAACTGGCCGGCGATGGCTGTCAGATAAACCCTCAGGGCTTCCAGGGCTTTTTCCCCGATCGGGACCACCCGTTCCTTTTTCCCCTTGCCGCGAATGCGGACCAGGCCTTGGTCAAAATCAACGTCCGAGCCATTCAGGCCAACCAGTTCGCTAACCCGCGCGCCAATGGAATAGAGGCATTCAAAAATGGCCCAATTGCGAAGTCTTCGCCAGGAACCTTTCGGATGTGCGGCGCTGCGCTGCAGTGAGTCCAGAAAGTGAAAGACATCGTCGACATCAAGAAAACCGGGGATCTTTGGTCTGACCTTGGGAGCAGCCACGCGTTGGGCAGGGTTTTCCTGATGCCAGCCACGATCGGTCAGATAGTTGTAAAACGATCGCAGGGTCGATAGCTTGCGGGCGCGACTCGTATTTTTGAGGTCCTTATGAATGGCGGCAAAAAAACTGCGAATCGTGTCGGACGTAATCGCCGCGATGCGGATTGGCTCGGTGCACGTCTTCTTTTGGAGATACCGGTGGAACTGCTCGAGATCGCCGGCATAAGCGCGGCAGGTCTCCTCACTCAGGCTGCGCTCGTGGCGCAGGTATTCCAGAAACAGCGTTTTCGATTGCTCCAGGGTGAGTGGGTCCGTCATCTCTCGCTCAATTCATATCCCATCAAAAGGCTTCAAAAAAAAGAATCGAAAGAAGCAAACTAACTAACACAGAAAGTAAAAAAAGCAATCAGAAAGTCTCGATAAAGGTCTTCTCGGGCTTGATATCAGCGTGAATTATCTTGACTTTAGATTCATACTTGCCCTATCTTGCCCCTTTGTATTTTCTCTGGGAATACATGATTTCGCGCTCTTCGCCGTAAGGGTCATAGAAAGGAAGGAATATGAAAGAGGATGTCTCGAAGGTTCGAACTTTCGCCATCATTTCTCATGGAGGAGCAGGCAAGACCTCCCTCGCTGAAGCCATGTTGTTCAACGGTGGCGTAACGACCCGCCTCGGTAAGGTCGACGAGGGCACTTCCGTGATGGACTATGAACCGGAAGAGGTGAAACGCAAAATCACGATCAGCACGGCCTTCAACACCCTGGCATGGCGAAAACATCAGCTCACCATCGTCGATACCCCCGGCGACTTCAACTTCATCGCCGAGACCAAGACCTCCATGCAGGGAGCCGATGCCGTCCTGGTGCTGGTTGATGCGATTGACGGCGTGCGCGTGCAGACGGAGAAGGTTTGGGAATTCGCTGACGAGTTCGAGCAGCCCCGGATGATTTTTATCAGTAAAATGGACCGTGAGCGTGCCGACTTTTTCAAAACCATAGAAGATATTCAAAATAACTTCGGGAAAACCTGCGTACCCCTTCAAATTCCGATTGGTGCGGCAGAGAATTTCAAGGGTGTGGTGGACATTCTGACTGACAAGGCGTACCTCTACACGAAAGGGGATAGCGGCCAATTTGAAGGTGCAGGATGTCCCGGCTGACCTGACCGATCGTTTGGCACAATACAAGGAAGAACTCACCGAAAGGGTTGCAGAATCCAATGATGAATTGCTCGAAAAATATCTCGAAGAGGGAAGCCTAACCCCGGAAGAAACCTGACTGGTTTGAGGAATGCGGTCGTCTCCGGCAAACTCGTTCCCGTCACCTGCGGTTCCGGGCCGCTGAACGTTGGAATCCAGCCATTGTTGGACTTGATCGTGGATTATATGCCTTCGCCGGTCGACCGCGGACCCAGGAAAGGGACCCTGCCGGGCAAGGATGACGAGGTCGAGAGAACGCCGGATGCGGACGCCCCCTTCAGCGCCCTGGTGATCAAGACGATCAGCGACCCTTATGCCGGCCGCCTTTCGGTAATCCGCATCTTTTCCGGTTCCCTGAGCCCCGATTCCATCAGTCTATAACTCTACCGAACAGGCAAAGGAGCGTTTTGGTCAACTCCTGCGGCTCAAGGGCAAGAACCAGGAACCCGTTCAGTACTCCGGTCCCGGCGATATTGTGGCCATCGCGAAACTGAAAGAAACCACCACCCAGGACACCCTTTGCTCGGAAAAATTCGCGATCATCTTCCCGCCCGTCGAGTTGCCTCCGGCAATTTATTCGCTTTCCGTGGAACCCAAGAGCAAGGGTGATGAAGAAAAGATCTTCTCCTCGCTCACCCGCTTGATGGAGGAAGATCTCACCCTCAGGTTGGACCGCAATGAAGAAACCAGGGAAATGATCCTTTCGGGAATGGGTGAGATCCACATTGAAGCGACCGTGGAAAAGCTGAAGCGGAAGTTCGGAGTTGAAGTCAACCTGCGGCTGCCCAAGGTTTCCTACAAGGAAACCATCAAGGGCAAGGCACGAATCCAGGGCAAATATAAGAAACAATCAGGCGGTCGCGGGCAGTACGGCGATTGCAGGATCGAAATGGAGCCCCTGCCCAAGGGTGAAGGGTTCCAGTTCTTCGATAAAATCGTTGGCGGCGTGATCCCCAAGCAGTACATTCCGGCAGTGGAGAAAGGCATCGCCGAAGCCTCCCTCGAAGGCGCCCTGGCAGGGTATCCGGTCGTTGATTTCAAGGTGGATCTTGTGGATGGGTCCTTCCACGCCGTGGATTCATCAGAAATGGCGTTCAAGATCGCCGGTTCCATGGCTTTCAAGAAAGCGGTGCTGGAGGCAAAGCCCACCCTCCTTGAACCGATCATGGCCATGGAAATCACCGTACCCGATGATTGTATGGGGGATGTGATCGGTGACTTGAACTCCCGCCGCGGCAGGGTCCTTGGGATGGAAAGCAAAGGCAAGAAACAGATCATCAAGGCCAATGTGCCCCTGGCGGAAGTGCTCAAGTACGCGCCGGACCTGCGCTCCATGACCGCCGGACGCGGCATGTTCACGATGAAGGTTTCCCATTACGAGGAAGTTCCCGGCCCGCTCCAGGAAAAAGTAATCCTGGCGGCCAAAGAAGAGAAGTAGCCGGCACGAGGAGCCCCGATCGAAAAATTAAGCACCGAGCAGGAGAGCGAGCAAAAAGAGGCGGGAGCAGACGACCCGGAACAGGCGAAAGAATCCCTTTTCCTGAGGGTCAAGAACATGAGCGTGACGGAAAAGATGCGCTTTGCCTCGAGGTGTGACAAGGAAGGCCGGACGCTCCTGATTCATGACCCCAACCGCGCGGTCCAGCTTGCGCTCATCTCGAATCCTCGCATTACCGATACCGAGGTCGCTATTATTGCCTGGTCCCGAAGCACCGATGAAGACGCCTTACGGCGGATTTCCGAGAATCACGAATGGCTCAAACACTATCCGGTGCGCTCGGGTTTGGCATGGAATCCCAAGACGCCGCTCTTGCTTGTGACCAGACTCCTCGGCACCCTCATGCGGGAGGATTTATCAAAGATCGCGAAGAGCAAAGACGTCCCCGTGACGGTGGCCCATGCGGCGCGCCGCCTCATCCTGCGCAAGGGCTAAATACAGCACGGCAGCATAAACTGACCATATTTCTGCCACGTCATTCGAGTGAAAACCGAAATCCAGAAAGATTGCCTGGATTCCGGCTTTCGCCGGAATGACGATCTTATTTCGAAAACTTATTTATGTGGGGCTGTACCAAGCGGTGCGAACTTATAAAGAGATGGGCCAACCCCTGTGGGGCAGGCTTTCCTGAAAACTGAAATAAACGCATGTTGAGCAGGGTTTCGAGAAAATCGAAATCAACCCCTGTGGGGCAGGCTTTCCAGCCTGCCGATCCGAGTAGCCGATGCCAACCCGAGATGATCCAAATTGAGCGAGATGCACGCACGTTCAATCGAACGGCAGCCATCATCACGATCAGCGATAAAGGAGCGCGGGGCGAACGCGAAGATCGCTCCGGGCAGGTGCTGCTCGAACGGCTGCTGAAGGACGGCTACCAGGTCACGCATCAGGCCGTAGTCCCCGATGAAGTGGAGGCGATTTCGGCAGAGTTGATCACCTGTGCGGTGGAGAAGGGGATTGCCCTGGTCGTGACCACCGGAGGGACGGGCGTCACCCCCCGGGACGTCACTCCGGAAGCGACGCTCGCCGTTGTTGACCGAACGGTCCCGGGCATGGCCGAAGCGATGCGCGCCGCAAGTCTCTTGAAAACCCCTCACGCCATGATTTCCCGAGCCGTTGTCGGCATTAGAGGCAAGACGCTTATCGTCAATCTCCCGGGAAGCCCGAAGGGCGCTCTGGAGAACCTCGAGGTGGTCCTCCCGGCGTTGTCTCACGCCTTGAACAAGATCCAGGGCGACCCCTCCGAGTGTGCCACCGGCGACTAGCGGCGCGCAACCATTCAGTCTTATTCCGGGCCGCTCTCGCCCGTTGCCGCTCGCTTCATCCGATACTTGTCGCTGATCGCCTGTTTCTTTTCCTGGTAATCGCGGTTGATTGCTTCGACCTCCTGTGCCACCGCAAACACTCCGCTCTCAGCTTCTTCGACCAGCTTCAGCTTTTGGTCGACAAGCGGCGCTCCCTGCAAGTCCGTCTGGCCGCCCTGGTAAAGAGCGAAGACTTCAGCGCCCAACTTGCTGTAGGCCTTGTCCAGTTCTCTCCGCACGCTGCATTGTTTCCATTTTTTTGACTGTACTTTTAAAAACCTCAGCAGCCATTGCACCGCAATCTGTTGATACTCTACTCCAAAGGAAAACAAATTCTTGATCATCCCCAAAAGCTTTGCCACCAATGCGTTCATCGTTGAACCTCCTCCTTCTTTAGGTTACCTGGTTTCCCTGCTGCGGCGTCGCTCATGCGGCACCAACTCTTCCCCCTGCTTCATTGATTTACGCTCTTTAAGCTATCGCGAGGGTCCATCCCAATTCGCGCTCTAACCGCTGCATCATCCGCTGGGATGACTTCCCGGCCAGTAGATCTTCCGGCAGTTCGGACACTGGTGAAAGGAAGTGTGCGTCTCAAACACGTAATCCGGTACTTGCCCGAAGGCGTCCTGCCTTTCCACTTCTCGGAGTTCCTCATTGCAGCGAACACAACGTCGCAGCAGACGGATTTCCTGCTGCGTAACGGGCGCCAGGGAAACGACCTATCGGAGTTGATCGGCGGGATCGTTTGCGGTCAGGCAGATGACCCGGTGCTCTGACCGGACCACCGACGATTACGGGTGACCAACAGAAAGCCTTGCTGGCGATAGCCGTCGATCTGTTCGCGAGCTCGAGACGTTCACAGCGCGTTCAAGCCCCAGAATGCGCAGCCATTTTGCCAGTTTTCCCAGCATGCTATCAACCACGAAATGCTTTTCTGCCGCGTCCATGATCCTTGGCTATCGGCTTAGGCCTTCAGGGTTGCAGACTGCTCAGATCCACGTGCCGGACTTCCCCGGTAAGGCCGTATTGAAAACCGCGTCCTGCAGGATGGGAGCAGCCGTCATTTCTTGAACGGTCAGTTCGATTTGCCATTGGGCCGAGGAGAAAGTGATTTTTTGTGGGTACGTCCTGCACCGCCAGACCCCACCGGCGGTTCATAGCGAATCGCATAGCTCCAGGCTGCCCGTTTGATGTGTACCGACGCCATCTTTTGAGGAGAGGAGAGGAATTGCCACGCGTATGACCAGCCTTCAGGCGAGGGCTTTGCGTATCCGAACCATTCGGCGACCATGGCGTATGATCTGAAGGTCTCCAGTTGGTCCGGCGGCAACCCGGCGCTCAGGCTGTATCCGAAAGGTCTAGAGGCAGGGCGATTCCCAAAAAATGGGCGATCAGACGTTCCGAACGGTCTGCGGTGTAGACGACCTTTTCGGAGGGAACGAAAAGGCTGGATTGTCCGTGGTTCAAGGTGAGGACGCCGACGGTTTGCCCCAAGCGGAAAGCTTCCAGGCGGAACTCATCGGGCAGCCTGGCCAGAATTATGGCATTCAGATTGAACTTCTTCTCTGTCGTTTGCGCTCTGAGGGTCACTCTCGCCTGGTAGCTCGTCCAGTGTTCGGAACGCTCCCGGAGTGCCGGCAGCCATTCCCCGGAAAAGGCCGGCTGCGGTCCCTCGGCCGGAAGCGGCGGGTGGGCGCAGCCGCCCAGAGAAAGCAGCACAATGATTGGTAGAAACAACCGGGTCAGAGTGGACTTCATTGGAGTCCTTTGAGCTTTTCCTGAATTTTTTCCGGCTCACTGTGCTCGTATTCAAGGGCCTTCTGATAGGCCTCGGCGGCCTTGGCTTTCTTCCCCAGGCTCAGATAGATGTCGCCCAGGTGCTCGTGCATCACCGGGTCACGGGGCACGCGCCTGATCGCCTCCAGAATGATGTCGAGGGCCTTCTTATGCTGGCCCATCCGGTAGGTCACCCACGCCATGCTGTCCATAATGTAGCCATCTTCCGGCTCAATCTCGAGGCGCAGTCTTGATCATTTGCCTGGCTTCCACCAGGTTGATACCCTGCTCGGCATAGCTGTAACCGATGTAATTCAGGGCGTTGGCATTCTTGGGGTCGGTCGCGAGGATTTTACGCATCACCTCGATGGCTTCATTCTTTCTCCCCATCTTGTCCAGCAGAGCGCCCTTGCGAAACAGCAGATCCGCATCCTGGGGCGCCTTTTCCAGACCCTTGTCAAGCATCCTCATCGCCTCGTCGTACTTCTTTTCGTCCTCATAAAGGACCGCGGCGTAGAGATACAGATCGGGAAGGTCCGGCCGTTTGGCAAGGGCCTCGCTGAGCACTTCCTGACCACTGCGGTAGTCTTTGATCTTGGAAAAGATGAGGGCCAGACGAACCTGTGCTGCCGTCCATAAAGGGCTGCTTGCGGGAAATCATGCGCAGATTTACGATAGCCTGTTGCATGTCCCCCTGCTCCTCATAGGTGGTGCCAAGGTAATAGAGGGCCTGGTCATACTGTGGTTCTTCTTTCAGTAAATAGGTGAAATCCTGAATGGCGTCCTCATAGTTCTTCTGCTGCAGATGGATGATGCCAATCTTCAGGCGGCTTTCGATATCTTTTCGATTACGATGGAGCAGCTGCCCAAACGACTGGAGGGCTTGATCCAGCTTGCCCTGGCGCATGTAGAGGTTGCCCAGGCGGGTATTGGCCTGGACACTGCCGGGGTCAAAGGAAAGGATGCGGAGATAGGTCTCTTCCGCAGCTTTAGGCCGCTCGGTCAGTTCATAAATGTAGGCCAGATCGAGGAGGGCGTTTTCAAAAGAGGGTTCCATGGAAAGCACTTGCTGATACGCCATTTCGGCTTGATCGTAAAGTTTCATATCGAGGAAAACACGGCCCTTGTAGTAGGCTGCCATCGGACTGTCAGGGTACAGCTGCTGGAGACGATCAAAGATCTCCATGGCCTCCGTAGCCCGGCCTTCCTGTGCGTAGAGCGTCCCCAGCAGGAGGTACGCGTCCCCGTCCGTAGGGTCTATCTCGATGAGTCGTTTATAGGTCATGATGGCTTTGCTGCTCTGCCCGGTCCCGGCGTAAAGCTGGCCCAGCATCAGGTAGGCGTGTTCATAATCGGGGTTGTAAGTGACCGCATCTTCGGTCAGCTTGAGGGCCGCATCAATCTTGCCCTGCCGCACATACAAGGAGGCGAGTTCGGTGAGCAGCACCGCCGAGTGTGGATCTTTTTGCAGAGCTTTGTTATATGCTTCAACGGCCTGTTCAATCTGATTGGTACGGACGTAGTTTTGCGCCGCCAGGTACTCATAGTAAGAATTTGCCTCCGTCAGCGATGCCGTGGAAGGCGGTTGCGGCACCTTTGGCCTGAGCGGGTTCTGGGGCACCGCGAGCTGCGTGCAACCAGTGATGGTTGCCACAACAGCCACAAGAAACCAGCGAAGATGTGTTGACGTCATTCTCGTCCCTGTATAAAAATGACCTGAAAACATTGAAAAAAATCGTAAAGTGCAAGCTTTTATCGGTACCATAGTTGATGCGGGCAGTCAATGTCTCAGCGGAAAATCGGAAAAATCGCGAAGGGCTCATGCTGAGGCTGAACGGTATGAGAGAAATTCATTTTCCCAAGGACCTGCGAAGGTGTCAAGAGCATTGACCGATTTCACCGGGGCACTTTCGAAGATGGGACGAAGCCATGCTTGATTATCCAAAGCTGCGTAACGGGCTGGAAGCGGTGCCGGTTGACCATCAAGGGCAGCGGCTCGTCGTACTCCGCGACGGCCGGGGGTATGCTCGTGATACGTTACTGATTCCTCTGCCGCTCGCTGCTCTCCTCTTCCAGATGAACGGAGAGAACTCGCTGCGGGACCTCCAGGCTTATTACGTAAGAAAGACCGGAGAACTGCTTTTCATGGAAAACCTCCAGGACTTCATTAAGAAATTGGATGAAAATCTTTTCCTGGAAAATGAACGTTTTCTGCGCGTGGTCTCCCAGGAACGGAATGAATTTTATCAGGACCCGGTGCGCAGAATGCAGTTCGCCGGCAAGAGCTATCCCCTGGACTCCGCAGCGTTGCGGGCACAACTGGACGGCTTCTTTTCCGATATTCCGGGATCGAAGGAGGCGCGGAACGAAACGGAGAAGCGCCTGGTCGGGCTCATGGCGCCCCACATCGATCTCACCGCCGGCGGAGTGTGCTTTGCGCATGCCTACCGGGCGGCGATGCGAAACGATGCCCCATCCACCTGGGTGGTCCTCGGAACGGGCCACGAACCGGTTGAGAACTATTTTGCCCTGACCCTAAAGGACTTTGAAACACCGCTCGGGCTGGTGCCCTGTGACCGGGGGTACGGCGAGAAACTCCAGCAGCGTTCTCCCCGCGACCTTATGGCTGGTGAATACCTCCATCGCAAGGAACACACCATCGAATTTCAGGCGGTATTCCTGGCGCACACCCAACCGTCGTCTCGGATCGTGCCGCTGCTCTGCTCCTATTCCCTGGAAGACTGGGAAACCGATCGCGCCTATATCGATGGCGTAGCGGAATTGCTTCGCGACCTGGCGCGGGAGGGCGGCCACGCCGTCGGGTTTATCGCCAGTGTGGACCTGGCGCATATCGGTCCCCGCTATGGGGACCTCTTTCGCCCTCATGCGGGCACGGTTCGAGAACACCTCGAGGCCGATGGCGAACTGCTCGAGAGCCTCGGCAAATGCGATCCCCTGGAATTCATGGAGCGAGTGGGCCGCGGCCGGAATCGCCGTCGCGTCTGTGGGATGGCCTCTCTCTATGTGCTCGCCAAGATCCTCGAAGGCTCGGCGGCCGGAGAAGTCCTCGAACACACCCATGCGGTTGTGGACAACCAGAACTCGTTCGTGACCTTTGCCAGCATGGCATTTTACGAGAGAGCGGGAGCAATGCCCTAGGACAGCACAGGAGAAGTCCTCAACCCGTATTGGTGGGCACGATAAAGCGTTGTGCCCACCCTACGAGACACGGTTAGTCGCAGGAATCGGAAGTAGGGTGGGCGCGTCTTTTGGCGCCCACCAGAACAGACTACGGACTTTCGCCGAGTTAAGCCGGAGAGTGCATACCGCTCTCCCCCTGGGTTACCTCCCCATGAGCAAAGTCGCTATGCTGCGGCCCTGTTGATGGCTGATCATTGGAGGTTTTTCGGGATGCCTATGCAATTATTGCCCAATCAGGGAGCGCAGCTATGAACGAAGACCCTGAGACAGTGCGCATCATTCGTGTATTCGTGTCTTCGCCGAGCGACGTGGCAGAAGAGAGGAAGGCCTTGGATGAAGTCGTCGCTCGCATCAATCGGACGGATGGCGCCGAGCGCAAAGCTCGCCTCGAGGTGTGGAAATGGGAGGAAGACAGCGTTCCCCAGATCGGCCCGGAACCTCAGGAGGTGATCGACCGGCAGCTTCCCCCCTATGACATCTATCTCGGCATCATGAAGCACCGCTTCGGCACCCGCACCGGTCAGTATGGATCGGGCACGGAGAAGGAATTCAATGATGCGCTGAACCGTTGGGGAAAATTCGGGAAGCCCTGGATTCTTTTCTATTTCAGCAGGGAAGTGATCGATCCCGAGAAGCAGGATCTCAGTCAATGCGCCAAGGTCCAGCGATTCAGGAAGAAGTTGGAGAAGAAGGGGCTCCACAAAGCTTACCTGGGCGTCAGGGGTTCGAAAGAGAGCTTTGCCGAACTGGTCGACGAGCATCTGCGGAAGGTTTTGTATTCGATTGCACCCCTGGCGCCGGGAGTGCCGGAAAAGCCACCGGCGCCTATCGCCGATCCCTCGGCATACTTGCAGGACTTGCTTGAGAAGACCAGCCACATCGAGATTCGCGGCTTGATGACAGGCCAGCAGCAGGTTCATCGCTTTCCCATTGAGGATCTTTTCATTACCCTTACCGCAACCCAAACTTTAGCGGGCCGCGACCAAACGTCGCCCAAAGGCGGACGCAAGGGCCGGGAGAAGGGAATCGGAAGGGAAGGGGCCCTCGGCGAAAGCCGGACCTTGCCGCTGGATGCTGCGCTCAGGCACGACCGGCTGGTAGTGATCGGCGATCCCGGGGCAGGGAAGACCACCTTTCTCCGCAGGCTGGCGAACGTTCTCTGCCAGACGGAGCTGGGCCAGGCGCCCGAGGCGGCTCGAACGCGTCTCGGCATTGGCGAACGGACCTTTCCCATCCTTATCCGGCTGAATGAGCTGGATGAGTATATCTCGCGGCACAAGAAAGATTCTGCGGCCCCGTCCGGAGATGGTTCGCCAGCTCTGGCTGCCGCACTACCTGGGGGCGACCTGCGGTGACTGCGGCCTGGGGCTGACCCCTGACTTCTTCCGCCGGCAACTGGCAGACGGGCGGTGCACCGTGCTGCTGGATGGGCTGGACGAGGCGGCTGACCGCCTGGCCCGCGAACGCCTTTCTCGGTGGATCGGGAGCGCCGCCGGGACCTACCCGGGTGCCGACTGGTGGTGACCAGCCGCCCCGCGGGCTACACGGAAGAAGGTGATCCTGCCCGGCTTTGAGCACGCCCGCATCGACCCCCTTTCCGACGAGGCGGTGAAGACCTTCCTCTCTCACTGGTGCAAGGCGCTTTACCGGGAGAGCCGACCAGCACTCCCCTGGCCGAAACACTGTTCGGAATTGCTCCTGGCGTTGCAGGCGCGGCCGGAGATTCGCCGCCTGGCCCGTAATCCGGTGATGCTGACGGCGCTGGCGGTCGTGCACTGGAATGAGCGCCGTCTGCCCGAACAACGGGCCGATCTTTACGAATCCATCATCCGCTGGCTCTCGCGCTCGCGCGAGCAACGGCCGGGGCGGGTGACGGCCGATTATACCGTGGTGCTTCTCCAGGAACTGGCGCTGGCCATGCAGAACCACCCCGAGGGGATGCGCACCGAGGTTCCCAAACGCTGGGCCGCAGAAGAGATTGCCCGGGAATGGACGCGCGGCCAGGTCGACAAGGAGGCGATTTCACGTGCCGAGCATTTTCTCGAAGACGAGGAGCTCGACAGTGGCATCGTGGTCCGTCGGGGCAACCAGGTGCAGTACTGGCACCGCACCTTCCAGGAATTCCTGGCCGCCCGCGCCCTTGCCGCCCGGCCCGAAGCCGAGCAGCACCGTCTGCTGTGGGGGCCGCCGGCCAAGCTGTATCTCCCCGAGTGGCGGGAAGTGGTGTTGCTTTTTGCGGGCATCCTCCACGAACAGGGACGAGCTAAAGTGGACAACCTGGTGAAAGCGATGCTCGATAAGGCGGGAAGCCGCGCTCCACTCGCTGAACAGGCCCGCTGTGCGGGGCTGATGGGAGCCATTCTGCGCGACCTGGCGCCGGTGGGCTTACGAACCTCCCGATCACCAGTACCAGGAATTGCTGCATCGGGTCATGGCCATCTTCGACCGCAAGAGGTCGCAGACCGTCCCCCTGGAAACCCGCATTGAGGCTGCGGAAGCCCTCGGGCAGGCCGGCGACCCGCGCCTTGATCCGTCGCCGGGATGACTACTGGGTGACCATTCCCGCCGGCGAGTTTTGGATGGGAGCGCAGAAGGCGACCGGAAAAAACCCAACTATGATCCTGATGCGTATGAGGATAAAGATGCGGACTGGAGCGAATCACCGGTCCATAAGGTCTACCTGGATGCTTTCTCGATTGCCCGCTATCCGGTTACCGTGGATCTGTATCGGAGATTTATCGAGGATGAGGGGTACGAAAACGAGCGCTGGTGGGAAGCGGGGGGATTTGGTGAATTTCTCCGGGCCGGAGGGCTGGGACGAGCAACGGTTGCACCCGTCGCGCCCCGTGGTTGGGGTGAGCTGGTATGAAGCCTCGGCCTACTGCCGCTGGGCTGGGCTCCGGCTGCCTACGGAAGCGGAGTGGGAGCGAGCGGCACGGGGCAGTGAGGGACGCAAGTATCCCTGGGGGGATGAAGAGCCCGATCCTTCCCGGCTTAATTACGATAAGAGCGAGATTGGCCATGCGACCCCGGTCGGCGTCTATCCGCTCGGCACGACGCCTGACGGCATTTGCGACCTGGCGGGAAACGTATGGGAATGGTGCGCGGATTGGCTGGGGCGGTATCAGGCCGACTTGGCAGTCAACCCAACGGGTGCCGCTGGGGCCTCGTCCCGGGTGATCCGGGGCGGCAGCTGGGTCGGCTCTGCCGGGTACTGCCGGGCGGCGTACCGGTACGGGGCGAGCCGTCCGCCGGTACGGCGGTCTCGGCTTCCGCGTGGCCCCAGTTCCGTCTGGCGGGTAGGCAGGTTCCAGCAGGCAGGAGCGAACGGAGCCTGGAACGCAGGCCGAGGGGGCGGATGGGTGGAACCCTCCGCCCCATCGAGCCGGAGTGGAAGGCGGAGTGAGCACCACGGGTGAGGAAGCGGGTAAGAAGCCAAAATACGCTGCCGAGGTACCGGTAGATTCGTCGCCCGAGGTAACGTCCGGCAGCGGCACGGCATCCCGCAGCACAGGCTGTGCCCACCAGCAAAGGGACATGTGCCCCGTACGCATCAAGCTGACGTTTTCGCGTATTACTTGTAAGCCTACAGGTTTATTGGCAAGAAGACATGTGCCCCATGCGCATCAAGCTGACGTTTTCGCCCTGAAGGGGCTCGATAAATTAGGGGAGCGGCTTTTTCGCCCCGAAGGGGCTTGATAAATCAGCCCAGGGTCAGTGCTGGTGCCATCCTGGGGAATCAGGAAAAACAATAACGTTTTTGCCCTGAAAGGGCTCGATAAATCAGCCCAGGGTCAGCGCTGGTGCCATCCTGGGGAACCAGGAGCAACTGACGTTTTTGCCCTGAAAGGGCTTGATAAATCAGCCCAGGGTCAGCGCTGGTGCCATCCTGGGGAACCAGGAACAACTGACGTTTTTGCCCTGAAAGGGCTCGATAAATCAGCCCAGGGTCAGTGCTGGGGCCAGGAACAAGTGCAACTGACGTTACCCTCAGGGCGCCATCCTGGGGAGCCAGGAACAACTGACGTTTTTGCCCTGAAAGGGCTCGATAAATCAGCCCAGGGTCAGTGCTAGCGCCACCCTGGGGGAACCAGGGAACAACTGACGTTTTTGCCCTGAAAGGGCTCGATAAATCAACCCAGGGTCAGCGCTGGCGCCACCTGGGGAACCAGGAACAACTGACGTTTTTGCCCTGAAAGGGCTCGATAAATCAGCCCAGGGTCAGCGTTAGCGCCACCCTGGGGAAGCAAGGACAACCCGAATATTTACCCTGAAGGGGTTACATAATTCATACGGGCACACACAACGATTTATCTAACCCTTTCAGGGTATAGGACAGGGTTTGGGCTCCCTCTCCCAGGGTGGCGCGGTTGCTTACCCTGGGCTATCTTATGAAGCCCTTTCAGGGCATTCATCGGCCGACAGGCAGCCCGTCGCGGGTATAATTTCAAGGGGCCGGGAACCAAGAGCTAAGAGCTAAGAGCCAACAGCCAAGAGCCAAGGGCTAATCCGGTGGAAACGCAACGACCTCATCGATGCTGTCGGCATTGGCCAGGAGCATCACCAGGCGGTCCATCCCGAAGGCAATCCCGGCGCAGGGGGGCAGGTGAGTCATGCTGTCGAGAAAGGCCTCGGGAAGAGGGTAGGGGGGATAACCCGACTGCCGGCGCATCTCAAGAACCGCTTCAAAGCGGCGCCGCTGTTCTCGGGCGTCGGTCAGTTCACTGAAACCATTGGCCAATTCTATGCCGGCCCAGTAGAGTTCGAACCGTTCCGCCACCGAGGGGTCGTCGGGTTTCAGCCGGGCAAGGGCTGCCTGGCTTGCCGGGTAGTCTTTCAAGATGCAGGGCCGGGGAAAGCCGAGAAGGGGTTCCACCTTCTCCACGAGGTCAAGGTCAAACCGGTTCTCATCTGCTTCCATGACCGGGTCCCAGCCGGCAAATCGGCGAAAGGCTTCGCGCACCGTCAAGCATTGCCACTCTCCTTCAACCTCCAGCCACCGCTTCTGAAAAAACCATCCGGAATGGCGCCCGGTGCCTCTGCAGATGGCTGCGATAAGTTCCCTGCAATCATCCTGCAGAGCACTGTAATCGACGCCCGTGCGGTACCACTCGAGAAGGGTGAATTCGGGATGATGCAACCGACCTCGCTCGTCGCTGCGGAAGGCCGGAGAAATTTGAAAAATTTTCTCATACCCTGCGGCCAGCAGGCGTTTCATGTAGAGTTCCGGGCTGGTGATAAGGGTCTGTTTATCGCCCGCAGGGGTCGGCTCGATATGAGGCTCCGGGGCCAATTCGGAGGTGAGCAGAGGGGTCTGAACTTCGAGAAACCCCTCATCCAAAAAGAACTTGCGCGCACTGTGCAGGACCCGTGCGCGCAATTCGAGGTGGGCTCGCTTGGCGGCCAGGATTTCGCGTTCGCCCATGGTTGGGCCTATTTGACTCGTTCCACGTAGGTCCCCGTGCGCGTGTCGATCTTCAAGGTTTCGCCTTCCTCGATAAAGAGCGGACCCTGAATGACAAAACCGGTCTCGAGGGTGATCGGTTTCGTGCCGCCGGCGGCCGTGTCGCCTTTAAGCCACGGGTCCGCTCGCGTCACCTTAAGGGTCACGAAGTTGGGCAGACTGACGCCGATGGGACGACCCTGGAAAAGCAGCATGTCCGTCATCTGATTTTCAGTGAGATAATTGATCGCGTCTCCCACCTGCTCCTCGGTGAGTTCGAGCTGGTCATAATTGCTGGTGTTCATAAAATGGTAACGCTTACCGTCATGATAAAGGAACTGCATTTGCTGTTCTTCCAGGTCCGCGCTCATGAACTTATCGCCGGAACGGTAGGTGCGGTCAAACTGCGATCCCGTAATCATGTTTCGCAGGCGACAGCGATAGAGCGCCTGCCCCTTCCCCGGCTTGGAAAATTCAAAGTCAACGACCATATAAGGCTCGCCATCGATCTCCAGTTTGATCCCTTTACGCAAGTCACCCGCGGTCAGAGTCGTTCCCATAATTCAACGCCACCCTTTCTTTTAGGATTGATTAGCATGGAGACATGGCGATCTATTGTAATTTAGGTTTAAAAGCTATTCATAGCGGTCAAGATTTATTCGTGAGAAGGAGGAAAGATTGTGAGTGAGATTGTTGCTGTAAGGGCGCGAGAGATTCTCGATTCCCGAGGAAACCCGACAGTTGAGGCAGAGATCCAGCTGGAGACCGGTGTTATCGGCAGTGCAGCGGTCCCCTCGGGCGCTTCAACAGGTTCAAGAGAAGCGCTCGAACTGCGTGATGGTGACGCCAAACGATACCTCGGAAAGGGTGTGCTGCAGGCTGTTCAGAATGTGAATGAGCTTATTGCTCCTGAAGTCATTGGTCTTGAGGGCACCGATCAGGTGGGTCTGGACCGTTTCCTGATCAAGCTGGATGGCACGGAAAGCAAGAGCAGGCTGGGAGCGAATGCTATTCTCGCGGTGAGCATGGCAGTAGCGAAAGCAGCGGCCATCGAGGCCGACCTGCCACTGTATCGCTACCTCGGCGGGACTTCCGCATTCATTCTGCCGGTACCGATGATGAACGTGCTGAATGGTGGGGCTCATGCAGACAACAATCTTGATATCCAAGAATTCATGATCGTGCCGGCCGGGGCGCCAAGTTTTAGAGAAGCCTTGAGGATGGGAGCGGAGATTTTTCACACTCTCAGGAAATTTCTGCATTCCAAAGGACTGATTACGGCCGTTGGTGACGAAGGAGGGTTTGCGCCGGTTCTCCGTTCGAATGAAGAGGCAATGAAGGAGCTGATGCAGGCCATCGAAATGGCGGGATATGAAGCAGGAAAGGACGTTTTTATCGCCCTGGACGCAGCGGCGAGTGAGTTGTATCAGGATGGTCTCTACCAATTTAAGGCCAGAGAGGCTCCGCAAGGACGTCGGCCGAATTGATCGATCATTATGCGGCTTGGGTCTCTCGCTACCCGATCATCTCTCTGGAAGACGGTATGGCTGAAGGCGATTGGGCCGGGATGGCAGGCGCTGACTCAAAAGCTGGGGAAGAAAATTCAGTTAGTAGGAGACGATGTTTTTGTCACCAACACCAAGATCCTCGCCAAAGGCATAGCGGAAGGCGTAGCCAACTCGATTCTGATTAAGCTCAATCAGATCGGTACGGTAACGGAAACGATGGAGGCCGTCCGCATGGCTCTGAAGGCGGGATACACGGCCGTCATTTCGCATCGCTCCGGAGAGACGGAAGACACCACGATAGCGGACCTGGCAGTCGCTGTCGGATGCGGACAGATCAAGACCGGGTCGCTGTCGCGAACGGACCGGATCGCCAAGTACAACCAACTGCTGCGCATCGAAGAGGAACTCGGGATTCAGCGTGTTACGCCGGTCGGGGAGCGTTCAAACAATAGGGATGTCGAGGTGACCCGAGAGCTTGAACAAAGGTGGCGTGTCCGGGGTCGAATTCCTTCAACTTATCCTCGAACTAGTTCTTGACAGGACCCTAGTTTTCCGTTAGACAGACCGTGAAGTGTGGCGGCATACCCAAGTGGCAAGGGAGCGGTCTGCAAAACCGTTATTCACCGGTTCAAGTCCGGTTGCCGCCTCCATGAAAACCAGGGGGTTAGCTAACGCAGCTAGCCCCTTTCGCATTTCGGGGAGCATAAGGAGCGTAACGATGATCGTGCCCACCAAGGCTTTTTTCACCAAGGGCGTGGGGTTTCACAAAAATGAGCTTCAGTCTTACGAGTTGGCGCTTCGGGATGCCAGGATCGAGAAGCAGAATATTGTGAGAGTGTCGAGCATTTTGCCGCCGAACTGTGAAATCATCGACCCGGAGGAGGGCCTCAAACTCCTTCAACCTGGGCAGATAACCTTCTGTGTGGTGGCAAGGCTCACTACGAATGAGTATCGGAGGATGATCGGGGCCTCAGTTGGCATTGCCTTTCCCACTGACAGGAACCAGTACGGCTACATCAGTGAGTTCCATGCGTACGGGAAAGAGGAAATCGAGGTGGTGATTTCGCTGAAGACCTGGCGTCCACCATGCTGCGACGACGCTGGGGGTCGAATTCGATCCCGATAAAGACTATGATGAAAAAGGAGATCTACCTGATGAGTGGGAAAGTGGTCGAAGCACTCTCCTTCCCCTGTGTCGCCAATGGCAGGAAGGGTGGCTATGTGACCGTGATCTCCTGTGTTGTATTCATCGAATAAGGTGTGATCGCCGGCCATCGTCCGGCGCCGCCTCTCACCACCAAACGGCACCAGGTTTGATGGCCGGAAGCACTCAGGGAGGGCAACTGATGATCAAAAAGATCGGCATGATTCTCGGCGCAAGCATCCTTTTGGTCGTTGTGCTCTTCGGATGGTGGATCTTCAGTCGCCCCGACCGCGGCACGACCGGATCGGTCAACACGCGTTTCCGTTGCTTGGGCCCAACGACAAGATCGTGGTCGACGGCTTCGATGACCCGAAAGTCCAGGGCGTCGCCTGCCACATCTCCCGGGCGGAAACGGGTGGGGTGAAAGGCCAGATGGGCGTGGCGGAGGATACGAGTGATGCCGGCATCGCCTGTCGTCAGGTTGGCCCGATCAGGATCGTCGGTGAGCTCAAAGACGGCGAGCGCGTTTTCGACGAGCGCCGCAGCCTCGTATTCAAGACCCTTCAAGTTGTGCGCTTCTTCGACCGCGAACGCCAGGTGCTGGTTTACGTGGCGTACAGCGATCGCGTGATCGAGGGGAGCCCGAAGAACAGCATCAGCACGGTACCCATCATGGGGTGGCCGGCACCGTAACATGAACATACCTCCTGACCTGACAGAGTGCCTGCGGTTCGCGATGCCATGGTTGCCGGCCAAGACCACAAAACGTACTTCGCGTCCTGATGGGTGAAAGGCCGGTTCATCCTGGAGGACGACCTCAAACTCATCCAGAAAATCCCTGCCCGAGCCGGACCAAAACGAAGGATGGGCTATTTCGCAATCTGATTTTCCGTGAGGTTGCTCAACTTCAGATTTTCGACTTGGAGCGTCTCTAAAGATGT
The DNA here is from genome assembly GCA_963808625.1 of uncultured delta proteobacterium. Taxonomy (GTDB): domain Bacteria; phylum Desulfobacterota; class Syntrophobacteria; order Syntrophobacterales; family Syntrophobacteraceae; genus JADGQM01. The sequence continues at coordinate 62,703 of CAWEHK010000037.1, read as the reverse complement.
CGGTTGAAAGCGAGTCAACGTACCGTTAATTGTGCCACTAAGTTAGAAGCATCTCAGGCACCTGCAAAGCGGTCACTGAGGAGATGTTGCAATATGCTTATGTTGACATCATAACCATGCGCCTTATATTTCAAGCGTTGGCAACAAGACCTTGAAATCGAAATTAAAATTCCGAATGGTCGGACTTTGGATATACGGAGGGTGTCATGGAAGTCAAAGAAAAGAAAGTGGGCAAAGAGAGAAGGCGTGTTGAGGCGACCGGTGGTGTGGCAGATGAAACGCGCCGCGTAGAGCTTGATGCAATCGATATCGAGATCCTTCTGACGAGCGGCCACTACGACGACTGCTGCCATTCGTAGAGGCCGCAGGGTGTTTGATCATATCATTGATCATATGATCTTCGTCAAACCGTAGTTTGGTCGCATACCAAATCGAGAAAGTTCTCGGGACCGTGAAAGACCGTCCATAGAACTTTCTCGATTCTCCGCTTGATGGCAATTCACTGACCTTTTCAGCATCAGACCCGGGAATAGGTGACACTGTCCTTTTCGAACTCTTCAATGATTTCATCAGTCAGGGATGGGCGAACCCCCGGGATGATCTCCATGAATGTCTCCGTGGTGACCTGATAGTCCTCTTTCGTGGCGAGCTCTTGCTCGAAGGCGAACTGGGCTACCTGGTGGAACAAATATTCAATATCTGCGGGAGTAAATTTGGAGGTCATGTCCACAACCTGATCCAGGTCAATCAACCCGGTGTTGAGCTTGGCCAGGTAGTACTGGAAGATGGTCGTCCTTCCTTCGTTATCCAGCCCGCCAACCGGGATAATGCAATCGAATCTTCCCGGGCGAAGCATGGCCGCATCCAGTTGTCGAATATAGTTGGTGGCGCATACCAGGAGTATTCTGTTTCCCTGATCTTTGAGCAACGGAATCTGTTTCAGAAACTCATTGGTAATGGACTTGTCGATCCGGTCCGCCTGATCACGACTCGCCGCAATCTCTTCAAACTCATCAATGAAAAGCACCGCTTCGTTCGAGACTCCGTGCCTTTTCCATCAGCCGGCGCAAATTCGCGCCGACCTTTTCTACGCCATCCTCCATCAGCATGCTGGGGGCGATCTCAATGAACCACCAGGAGAGGATGCCGGCAATGGCTTTGGCAAAATGAGTCTTACCGGTGCCGGGAGGCCCGAAAAAGAAAATCGTTTTCGGGGGGACCACACCGTGCTTCCGGGAAAGGTCCGCCTCCGTCAGCGGAAGGATGACCCTGCGCTGGACCAACTGTTTCGGAGGTTGAGAATCCGAGATGGTATCCCATATTTCCCGGCCGACGGTTTGCGCCCCCATCTCGTTGAGGATGTTGCGCTGCCGGTAACTCATGTACTCATCAACAGCCTGATCCATGTTTTCCAGGAAGTCGATGCAGGCCGTCCGGAACCCCACATCCCTGCCGACTTTCTCCGACAAGAGCCATTTGTGCTGGAGTATCTTCGGCCACATATCCGAAGCAATGTCGGGATCAAGCTTCACCCCGCTGAGCTCAAAAATATTGCTCGTACAATCTTCCGCAGATAAGGTTTCCTCTGCATTGTCGTTCATAATGTACCTCCTCGTAAATCTTTAACGACCCTGGCCAGTTGCGTGGTCGGCCTGGGTCCGCGCGGCAGAGATGTTAACCCCGAAGCCTGGGGCGGACAAGGCCATAAGCCCTATCTGTTTGGAAATACATCTAGTTATAGTTGTTGGGGTGAGATCTTTCATTCCAGCAAACCCAGAAATTCACCGCCGAGCATGCTGAGATCGCAGAGAAAACCAATAATTCTAAAGGTATTATTTCTCTGTGCCCTCTGCGTTCTCTGCGGTGAAAAAGGAGACATTTCAACCTTAACAAGCATATATGGGGCTTCGAGTCGGACCGGGAGCTCACAAGGAGAGGGGAAGTCCATTTTCGGAGCAACGCTGCTTTCATTCCCGGTCGGAGCTTCTCCACAGGGCGTCGGACAATCCCGACATCCGCCGGGTGGATCGGGAAACCGCCTTCTGGAATATGCTTTCAGACCCCCAAACGGATACCGCTTGTTTCGCCCGCGTGATGGCCGTATAGACGAGCTCACGGGTCAGCACGGGGGAATCCCTGTCGGGCAAAAGGAACATTACCTTGTCGAACTCTGAGCCCTGGCTCTTGTGGACCGTCATGGCGTAGACCGTTTCATGTTCGAGGAGCCTCAGAGGATGAAATGCCCGATATTTCCCTTCCTGGCCGGGGAAGAAGACGCGGGCATCGGCCCCGGCGAAAAGGTCCGGCAAAAAGATCCCCACGTCCCCGTTGAAGAGACGCAGGTTATAGTCATTGCGGCCTATGAGAACGGGCCTTCCCACATACCATTTCCGGTCTTTTTGCAGAAGCTGCTGTTCCTCGAAGATATTCTCCACCAGCGCGTTCAACGCCGCAACTCCAGAGAACCCCTCCCTTACCGCGCAAAGGATTCTGAAATTCTCCAAGAGAGCAAAGATCTCCTCCATCATGGCGTAAGGGTCTCCGCTCCGGTAAATCCTGATCTTTTCGACAGCCTGGAAATACCCTCTGAACCCATCAGCGATTTGATCTCTTAGGGCCTTGCCCGGGGAACTTCCGGAGTGCCTTGCATGCCAACTCAGGTCATGAAATTTCCCGCTCTTGAGGATAGCCATCGCCTGCTCAGCGTCGCCATTCCTGACCGCCTGGCTGAGCCGGCCAATACCGCTTTCATCGGCAAAGCGGTAACTCCTCTGGAGCTGGATAAGGCAGTCTTTGGGCTTTTTCGTGAGGTCTTTTGAGAGGAGCTCGGGGTCGAGGCTGCAATCGCACACATCCTGGAGCTCCCCTGCAAAATCTTGCGAGAAGAAGGCCCTTTCACCGGTCTCGCAGATATCTCCCAGCACCGCGCCCGCCTCGACGGAAGCGAGCTGATCTTTATCGCCGAGCAAAATTACGCGAGCTTGCAGCGGAAGCGCCTGCAGCAGCTTGGACATGAGCGCGAGGTCCACCATCGAGGCTTCATCCACCACTACCACGTCAACCGGAAGGGGATTCTCTTTGTTATGCCTGAAATAGGGCGAACCCCGTATGGACCCGAGCAACCGATGAATCGTCGAGGCGTTTTCGGGTATCGCCTGCCTGATCCCTTCCGGGCATTGCAACTTTTCTCTTGCGCCCTTGATGGCTTCCTGAAGTCTTGCCGCGGCTTTTCCGGTAGGCGCCGTCAGGGCTATCCGAAGGGTGTCGGAAGAGGATTTCTCCAGAAGCAATGCCAAAATCTTGGCGACGGTTGTGGTTTTGCCGGTCCCAGGCCCGCCCGAGATGACGCAGAAGGTTTGCCGGGTCGCCGCGAAGCCCGCCACCTTCTGCCAGTTGACCTCGCCTCTGCCATCGGAGGGAAAAAGCCGGTCCAACTGGTCTTTCAGGGCGTTGGTTGCAACCCCTGCCGGAGGGCCGGCAATGCGAGATTTGATGGATTCCGTAAGTTCTTCCTGGTATTGCCAGTATCGATAGAGGTAAAGCCTCGACCCGTGATCCAGGACCAGTGGTTTTAATTCACCAGGATGGCCGACGACATCGGATTGGCGAAGTTTTTTGCACCATTCTGCAACCTGTGGGCAAAGCACGGGTGAGGGGTCGTTCACCAATTGCTTCCCGCCCAGTTCGCGCAGATCCAGGCAGATGTGGCCCTGCCGGGTGTAGCTGCTCACCAGCGCGGCCGCAAGAGCCAGTTCCGGAACATAGCCCTGGTTCAAACGGGTGATGAGCCTGGCAAAGTGGACGTCCAGAGAGGAAAATATCCCGGTGGAAGCGAGTCGGTTGAGATCTTCATCCTTCATAATGCAACCTTCCCGATCAGACTTGCACACAGCGCCTCGATAGCAGCTACAGGCGGCCGGTGCCGGTAAACGCCGTAATCCGTTCCCTTCGCCGGGTCAACCCCGCGCAGAAAGATGTAGTAGACCCCACCGAAATGGGAATCATAGCGGTATCCGGGGATTCGCGTCTGGAGGTATTTGTGGACTGCAATGGTGTAGAGATGGTACTGGAGGTGGTAGAAACTCTCCTCCATAGCCTTGTTTAGAGCTGCCGGACCGTAGTCCTCGATCCGCCCGCCGAGGAAATTCGATTTCCAATCGACAATGTAAAAGCGCTCCCGGAACCGGAAGACCAGGTCGATAAAGCCCTTCATAAAGCCCTCCAGGGGCTTGAATTTAAGGCGTTCCAAGGGGGAGGACGGGCCAGGAAATCCCCCCTGCCCCCCTTTAGGAAAGGGGGGGATTGGCCTCGCGATCAATTCGGGCGCATTCACACTGCCAGTGTTCCGGTCCAGCAGTTCCTCTTTGGCAGTCCGAATAGTGCGGCTGAAAAGGTCTTTGAGTCTGCTCTCGCTCATGCGCTGCAGAGGGAAGTAAAATTCCATCTCGTTCAGTCGATCGTCGCCTTGAATCTGGGCGAGCGTAAAACTGCCATCACCCGCATCCAGGGGAACATGCAGGACCTTCGCGACCAGATCGCAAACGGGACCCACCCAGAAGCTTTCAAAGCCGTGAGTTCGCAATTTGCCTGCGATGAGTTCCTGCCTGACGGTTTTATCCTGCCCGCTAAAATCCAGCTCTTCGAAGACCTCGTGCAGGAAAATTCCGGCAGCGGTCCCGCCCGGGAAGGAAAACATATCGAGGGGTCCTGGTGATGGAGGACCGGGCTCGCCAAGGTCCTCTTCGATGGTCTCCTCGATGGCAGCCTCCGTTGTGATCGGCTCATCGCGGTCGGCCCATTCCGCCTTGTGCGGTTGGTTGCCGACCAACGATGAAAAACTTGCAATTCCCCAGTCGCGATTGATGCCGCCCGCAAACCTGCGGCACGTGAGTGCAACCGTTTCCTCTTCAAATGCCGGCTGAATTTTTCCTCTTTCAAGTGGCATCTCCAGGAGTTCGATCGCTCTGCCCGCTTTCCTTTGAAGCCCTTCCAGATCGCTCCACAAGGCCCTATCATCCAGCGTCGGGAAGCGTCCGGAAACAGCATCCGGCAGGCTGTCTGCTCCTTCGGCGAGGGGCTGGTGGAAGAGGTAGGCGGGAGCCGAACTCGCCGCGTCCTTAAAACGCCCCCAGACCAGGTAGCAGCGGTGCTTGGCGCGGGTTATGGCGACGTAGAGCAGTCTAAGATTCTCGGCCAGTTGCTCCTTTTCCGCCAGCTTCACGTTCTCACCGCGGTCGGGTGAACCCAGGTCGAGCGTCAGCCTCATCCCATCGGCTTCATCGTGAAAGGTGAAAGGGGCCTCATTCGACCTCAGCTTCGATGCATCTCCGATGAAAGGACAGAACACTATGGGGTATTCCAGTCCTTTGCTCTTGTGGATGGTAACGAGCTTGACCGCGTTTTCGTCGCTTTCCAGGCGGAGCTGATGTTCTTCGAGCTTTGGTGTATCCGGGTCTCTTTGGATGGAAAGCCATTTGACCAATCCCAGCATATTGAGATTGCTTTCAATGGTCGCCTGGTGAAGGACCTCTGAAAGGTGGAGGATATTGGTGCAGCGCCTTTCCCCATCGACCAGAGACATCAGGCGGGGCAGGACCGTCTCGCGCGCGAGAAGATGCCGGAACATGCGGAAGAAGCCATGCCTGTTCCACATCTCATGGTATTCCCCAAACTTGATCAGCCATGCCTCCCATCGGGCCTCGTCTCTGATCATTTGATCCAGCTCTTCGCCGCTTATCCCCAGCATCTCGGTGACCAGGGCTATCTTGAGGAGCCTCTCGTCCGACGGGTCGGCAACCGCTGCCAGGAGACGCTCGACCTCCAGCGCCTCAGGCGTCTCAAAAAGGTTCCCGATGTTATAGAGGACAGAATGGATCCCGAGGTCTGACAGGGCTTCCTGGAGCAGGCGGGCTTCGGCATTGCGCCTTACCAGAACGGCGATGTCCCCCTGCTCGAGGCGCCGCTTTCCCAACTCAGCCTTGCCTTCCCGAGCCAGCGTCAGCAGCCTCGAAATCTCTCCCGCCACGGCATCGGGGATCACCTCTTGAGCGCTCGTTCTGGTGATGGGTTTGCCCTCAGCGATCCTGTCGGCATTTAGAAACCAGATCTGTAAGGGGGGCAACCTCTCTCCATCAACCACGAGCAGTTCATGTTCCTTCTTTTTCGCCGGCTGGACCGGTTTGAAGGCGATATCCTCGTAAACAAAGGGAAGGCCGGCATTGGCAAAGACGGCATTGACCGCGGCAATCAAGGCGGGTTCGGAACGCCAATTCTCGCCGAGCGTGAAGCGTGTGGAGGCGCGCCTTGCCGCCTCCATGTAGGTGAAGATGTCGGCGCCCCGAAACCCGTAGATGGCCTGTTTGGGGTCGCCAATGAGAAAGAGGGTGCTCTGTCCCCGGCCAAAGATCTTCTCAAAAATGGCATACTGAATCGCATCCGTATCCTGGAATTCATCGATGAGGGCGGCTTTGAATTTGTTCCTCACGATTGCCGCCAGGTTCTCCGCACCCGGCCCGCACAGGGCACGATCCAGCAGGAGCAGGAGATCATCGTAGTAGATGATGTTCTTATCCAGCTTTCTTTTCGCAAGCTCATGGCGGATGGTGTCGATGAATGCAACCTTCAGTCCGAGAAGGCATTGCTCGAAACCGTCGACAAGCTGCTGTTGCGCCATACTCAAGTTGTCGCAGAGCTGGAAAAATGGGTGGGCGGGAGCCTTGCCCCCTTTCTTCAGCGCCGACAGGATGTGACTTGCCGTGAATTTCTCGAACTTATCAAATAGGGCACAGTCACGACCTTCACCGGCGAGAAGAGCATCCATGGCCTGAATCCAACCGGGAATGCTCTCTTTTCTGTATTTTGTTCTGCTCAGGGCGTCGGCGGTTGTGAGGATGCCCTCCACTTCATGCTTTGCGGACGACCAGGCGTCGCGAACCTTTTCGAAATGAAGCCGGAATTCCGTCTCGAAGCCGGAGCAGTCGGGAACTTCGCTCTGGGGAATAATTTTGAGATACGGATTCGCGATGTTCCTGCCCACCATGGCGCGAAGAGCTGTCAGGATTGAAGTTGCGGGCGACCGCATAATTGAAGAAAAGGGGAGACGCACGGTAGAAATGTTTGCGCCAGAAATCATGAACAATTTCTCTAACCAAAAGCTCCTGGTCCGTCACCAGTTCCGTATCGAACAACATCCCGCTCTCGAAGGCGTGATCGTGCAGGACGCGCATGCAGAAGCCATGGATGGTGAAGATGGACGCCTGGTCAAAGTCATTGATCGCACAGGTCAGGCGTCTCACTGCGGCCGCCGAATCCGGGTGGCTTTTCACCAGTTCTTCGAGCAGCTCATCTTTGGCGCCGCCCCCCGAAAATTTCTCGATGGCCTCGCGCAACCGCTTTCTGATTCGATCCTTCAGTTCGCTCGTCGCGGCTTCGGTAAAGGTTACGACCAGGATCTCGTTGATGGGAATATCCCGCTCGAGGATCAACCTCAAGACCAGCCCCGTAATCGCGTAGGTCTTTCCCGTTCCGGCGCTGGCTTCAATCAGGTTCGTTCCGGCAAGCGGGCTTTTCAAAAGATCGAAGTCGCGAATATTATTCATTGTTGGTGGTCTCTTTCTGTAATATTTCTGCCCTGAAGGGGCTCCATAAATTAGCCCAGGGTCAGCGATAGCGCCACCCTGGGGAGCCAAGCACAACGCGAATATCTACCCTGAAGGGGTTACATAAATCATCTCGACACAACGATTTAGCTAGTGTTCATCCGGAAGCTGCACATGTTTGAGTTCGGACTGTAGGGGAGGGGTTTATCCCCTCCCGAAATGTGTCGGATTTACTGACCTTTCAGGGTAAAGGAAAAGGATCTCGGGCTTCCCATCCCAGGGTGGCGCTGTGGCTGACCCTGGGCTATTTTATAAAGCCCTTTCAGGGCGTTCATCAGCCGACAGGCAACCAGTCGCCAAGGTAAAATTTCAGGTGACCACAACCCGGAAGCCCTTTCATGGCGCTCATCAGCCGACAGGCAACCAGTCGCCAGGCATAACTAATCCCGGGTTAACCTCGATGAATTCGTAAAAAGCTCGAAAAATGGCACCTTAAGCCATCGTAACACATGGAAATTACTAGGTCCGATTCTGGCATAACGACTTTAACTACGGGACCATCAACCTTGGCTTGGTGCATGTGGGGTGACGGCTTGGCCCATACTCATTGAGAAGATACCTCTTTTTGGCTGGCCAGGAGCGGTTGAAAGACCGTTATAGCGAGCCGCTGAAACTCAGCATTGAGCGGGTTACAGGACTTGAAGCAAAGCTGAAAGTGAGGGTCCTCGCCCTCGCCGCGGTTGAAATCGCTTCCCGACCAGGTGGACTCCGCTCTGCGGAGCGCTTCTTCCGGGGACTTGTCCTTCTGGAGCACCAACTGAGCATACAGGAACGAGGTTTCAGGAAAGAAATGGAGCGGCTTCACGAGTCCGTTCCAGTACTCTTGCAGCAGGTGCTCAAGGACCTCCGGCTGTTTTCGACCGGCGCATACTCGATGGCATACCATTTCCCCGAATTCAAACCCGCAATCATGCTCTTCCTGGGATAGCCGGGCTGCTGGAGAGCGTTCAGGACCAAGTGCTGCACCCAGAGGCTCAGATGGTCCTTCGCCTTGATCGTGGCATAACGATAGCGCACCATTCTCTCCTGGAAGATCGAGGAAACCCTTCCGGTGATGGTAAAGTCCGCTATCCGGAGCTCCAGGTCCAATGGTTCCAGTGCCCTGGGGAGCAGGTAGGGCGCCATCTCCCGGGCAAAGGTTTCTACTTTCCGGCTCGCCGCGCCAAAAACACATTCTCCGGGAACTCCGTGCGGAAGCTTTCCGGAGGCCTTGAGGGAAGGAAAAAGACCGGTCAATTCGCGCCCGGCCATTCTGGATTCCAGCAGGCTCCTGCTCCAGGAATATTTCTCCAGGCCGGCGAGCTCGAAAGGTTCCGTTTCCTCGAGAAGCGAGCTCTTCTCCTCGAAATAGATCCCCAAACGCTTATCCAGGAAGAACCTGGCCGGATTGCCAAAGAACCGGCACAATTGCGTTAGGTTGATGCTTCGCAACTCCTCTTCGGGGGGAGATAGCGCTCCGGAAATGAGAAGGGGAGGGGCGGTTTTCTCTTTGAGGACGCCTCGGGCCTCTTGCAGCCGGCCGTCGGCATAGCTGAAGAGCGTTCGATCCCCCTTGAAGTACGCCGGACTGAAGGGCTGGAGCCGATGTTTGATCACCAACGAATCAGGTCCCTCACTCTGGGGAAACGTAAAAGCGCGGTTGATATAATCCATGAGCTCGCTCACCAGGACCGACGGCGGCATCGTGCTGTTATCCTGGCAGCTTTGTCCGGTATAGCTGATGTAGAGTTTTTCCCGCGCCGAGATGATGGCTTCGAGAAACAAATAGCGGTCGTCATTTCGCGCGGAGCGGTCGCCCGGCCTGGGATGTTTGGCAATGAGATCGAAATCCGGCGCCTTCACTTGCCTGGGATATGAATTTCCATCCATGCCGATGAGGCAGATCACCTTGAAGGGAATGCTCCGCATGGGCAGCATGGAGCAGAAGGTAACCCCACCGGTCATGAACCCGAGGCCGAAGCCTTCGCGCTCGAGATACTTTTCCAGATACCACTTGATGGTCTTTATATCCACCGCTTCACGGAAACCCGAAACCTCCTGGATGTTCCCCAGATCAGCGATGACCTGCCGCACCTCGCGAAGTTCTCGCCTGGCGTCCTCAGCAGGCAGGAAAAACGTTGTCAGCACGTTCAACAGGTCTTCAGACCATTGGTTGAGCGTCCTGGGCCTGCTCAGGGAGGCAACAAACGGGAAAAGCTCTTCGACAAACTCGATGAAACTTCCCAGCACCGCGGCTTCGCTGCCTTCGATATGGTCGTACGGGAGGATGCCGGCGAAGAGGTTCTCGCCGTTCCCCGGCATGGCATAGCCCAGGAGCAGCCGCTCGAGGCCCGCTCGCCAGGTGTTTTCCCGGAAGGCGTTGGACGACCACTGACGCCGGTCCTCCTCATCGACTCCCCACCTGATCCGCACCTCTCTCACCCAGTGCCCGATGAGGTCCAGATCGGCATCCGTTAACCCGAATCTGGCCTGGACCGCAGGCGCTTCCAGGATGCCCAGGACCTGGGGCGCCGTAAGCCGCTCACCCCAAAGCTCCAGCATGGCAAGAAAGGCGTCCACGACCTGGCTTTCCTTCCTCATGCTGCGGTCGGCAATGCGGTAAGGGATCCTCCTGCGCTCATCCTCGGGGGCGTCAAAGACGGCCTGAATAAAGGGCGCATAAATTTCAATTTCGGGAGTCATCACCAGGATGTCCTTGGGGAGCAAACCGGGATCACGTTCGAACATCTCGAGGAGGTGATCGTACAGGACTTCCACTTCCCTCATGGGGCTGTGGCATGAATGAATCTGAATCGAGCGGTCCTGCTCCGAGACAATTGCCTGCTGAGTGGCGTGCTCCGCGCGATCTCTCAGGTTCAAAATATCGGATTGAATGCCGGCGAGTAAGTGGCCGTCCCCCGGATCGCGAAAGAACGTGGCTTCCTCGTAATCGAAGCCGGTGATCAATTCGAAGAAATCCTTCCCCAGTGTGCCCATCGAGGCGAGAAGGGGGTTCCCTTGCTCGATGAAGAGCTCCTGCGGCGAAAGTTCTGGGGTCTTGTGGCCGGAAGTGACCCTCCTGATGTCCCGCTCCGAAGCAATGTCACCCCAGTATTCCCGGCATGGATTCAGGAGAAACAGATTGACTTCAGTCAGCCGCGACAATCCTTCAAAGATCTGCATGTGAAAGGGGGGAAGGTAGGAAATGCCAAAAATGGATACCCTCTGCGGCAGGCGAAAAGCGCCCGGAGCAGCTTTTCGCATCTTTTCAAGCAGGATTTTCCCCAGGGCTGCCCGGTGTTGCTGCTCGCATCCCCGGGCCAGGTCCCGCCAGACGACAGCCTGCCAGTGATCCTCTTCACCCGCTTCCCACCCGGCGATCATCTCGGGTCGATAGAGGAGGTACTGGTCAAAGGTTTCGGCGATGCGCCGGGAAAGCTGCAGTTGCTTGAGACTCCAACGGGGGCCATCGAGATAATGCTTCAGGCCCTCGAAACCGGGTTCGTCAAGGTGACTCGGAAGGAGTCCCATGATTTTCCACGTGGAAAATTTCGGATCAAAAACCGAGCAATCCGGAAGATCAGGGAGGACCCGTTGAAAAATCTCGTAGACAAAAGCATTGGGAAAGGGAAAGCGCCCATTCGCCCACACCCCGAAATGCGACGCCAATTGCATGGAAATCCACCGCTCCATGCCCTTGCTCTGGACGACGATGATTTCCTGCTCGAAGGGCGAAGCCAGCGGAGTTTCCAGGACTTTGGCCAACGCCTGTCGCCAGCAGATCCAGTCTGTTACCCGTAAAGAGCCGGAGTGACTTCATGGCTTCCATCCCGAGGGGTGATGATAGTCGCAGTTGGGTGCAATCACTTGGTTAATTTTGAACTACCCTTTCTTCATTTCATTTTTTTTCTGAGGGTCTTCTCTATTTCCGCGAATACGGCTTGCTGGGCTTTGGACCTCCCGCTCTTCACGTCCTCCTCGCCTTGGGAAATCAGTTTCAAAATACCTATGGCATTTCGCATGTTCTCATAACTTTCCGGGTCCTGAAGCACCGCTCTTGGCTCGCCGTTTTGAGTAATGACAACGGGCTGGCGGGTTTCGTTTATTTGCTTCAAAAGCTCGGCAGCGTTTGCTTTGAGGTATGTAATCGGTTTGATATCTCTTGAAATATTCATTTTGTTACCTCCAGTTCTAATATGGTATCATAATCAGTCCGATTGTCAAACGCTGCGCTGGCCGTGATTGGCATCCGCCATGGTCCTGTTTGGGATACGTCGCTCGAGTGCAATTGACCGGAAGTAAGTGCATGACAGAAATTGCGCCATGCACCGCCAAAAGGGAGCAGAATGTGACGTTAAGCTCTTCAGAGGCAATCGCAAATGTGATATCTGTACTGTCGGCTGGAAATGCAAAGAGTGGCCTCCCAACGACAAGAGGACCATAAAGGTGAATCCGGTACAGAAGTGAGAGTCTGTCATGTTGAGCAAAGACGACCAAAAGATCCTGAATAAGTTTGCCGGACGGATACGGAAGCGATACGCTGAAGCGCGCATTTGGGCCTTTGGGTCGCGGGCGCGCGGCACGGCTGAATGGGATTCTGATTTTGATATCTGCGTTGTGTTGCCGAGAGTGGATCGAATAGTGACCCAAACAATTCGCCGCATTGCCTGGGAGGTGGGTTTTGATGAAGATCGGGTCATTACCACGATCGTTATGGACGAAGACCAATTCGAAAACGGTCCCATGTCGGAAAGCACGCTTGTCGAGCATGTCCTGAATGAAGGGGTTGCCGCGTGATAACACCGAACATCAAAGCTCTCGTTGAGTATCGCCTGGAGCAGGCGGACGAATCGCTGGAAGCAGCCCGGATTCTCATGGAAAAGATGATGCTCCGGCCCGCGGTCAATCGCTCCTACTACGCGATGTTTTATGCGGTGCTGTCACTGCTCGCCATCGAAAAGAAGGAAACATCCAAGCACAGTGGCGCGGTGTCCCTGTTCGATAAGGAGTTTGTAAAACGAGGCATTTTTGCAAAAGACCTCTCTCGATGGCTTCACGAGGCCTTTGATCTGCGGCAGATTTCTGATTACTCCGCTCAGAGCTCGATCTCCCTTGAAGATGCGCAGCTCTCATTCGATCATGCCAAGGCCTTTGTAGAAGAGGTGAAATCCGTCCTTAAGCAGAACTATCATTTGTAGGTTGGGTTGAGCGGAGCGAAACCCAACATCAATATCCATTCACGCCCAATCACGGCATGGAAGAGCTCGGCAAACACCTGCAAAGTCAACACGCAATTAGAGATGGCATCTGAACAGGGACCTGGTGAGCGGGCAAAAGAGGGGACAAAAATATGGGCCTGTCCGCCCTGGCTTATGTGGCGCCCTTATTCATTCGAGATCCAGCGCCGCTTTGAGTCCTTCTCTCAATCTCACCGAGGAGACTCTGCGGAAGGGCCCCTATGCGTTCAGTAAGCTTGGATCGATCCAGAGTGGTGACTTGGTGGCACAAAACAATACTCTCTTTTTTAAGCCCTCCTGCTCCCTTGGGGAGGTAGACTGCTGTTGGTCCGCGCACGGCCTGGGTTGCTGATGTCGAGATCGGGACCACGATAATGGAGCGCCAGCCGGGAGTTTGATTGAAGCCGTCATGGGAGATGACAACCACCGGTCTCCTGCCGCTTTGTTCAGAGCCGGAGCGAGGAGCGAGTTCAGCCCAGTAAAGATCTCCGCGCTTCATTGCGAGTCTTCTCCACCAGAGACCAGGTGCTCAACCGAGGCGGCCTCGAGCTCCACGTCCAAATCTGAGGCAGTACCAGCCTGCTTTGCGGCGTAGAGCGCCACAGCCTCGTGAAGAGTGCGCTTACGTCTTTCTTTGAGCAGAAGCTCGATGGCCTCTCTTGCCAGCTCCGTTGCGGGCTGCCTGCAGCGGCCAGCCTCCTCCCGGAGCTTATCATAAAGGTCCTCGGATAATGGAACATGGAAATTGCGGAGGCTTGCTCGTTTCATGGCTTATCTCCTGCCCAAATATTATGGCATCTCATTGCCATTTTAGAGTTCTGAGAAATAATTTCAACTACGAACGGTTCCTCTCCGCAATTCTCAAGGTGCGATTTCTGGGATGAGCATTTTCCAGGACGTCCCAAGAAAAGACAGAGGTGTATGCTACTTTCCGTGATGAGCGAAGGGCCTTGCTTATCGGGACGGTAACGCTGGAACCAGGGCCCGCCAATGGGCGTTGTGACCGGATAAATCACCCCGTGGTAGCGGCGATATTCTTCCTCGATACTCACCCCGGTGATGCGTAGGAACCTTTCCTCCGTTCAGCCATTGGCCAGGCAGAACGCCAGCGGATCAAGCGTTCCCCGATGCGTCAGCAACACGCGTGCCTCGCCGTCCAGAGTCTGCGCCATCGCCTGTCGGATGCTCTTCTGCAGGTTCACAACCAGCCGCTGAAAGACAGGTTCTCGCAGGCCTCTTTCATTAATCGAGATCCGGGGCAGTTTTGAGTCGAGCTTAAATCTCAGCCACCAATCCCGTGGAGGAATCCCAATGTGCTCAGTAAGCTTGGCTCGATCCCGGCTGGGTTGCCTTATTACCTGCTGCATAAGGGTCTTCCATGGCAAAGGGGTTGCGAAACTGGACGCCTTCCAGTTCACGTCCGTCCTGAAAATCTTCGCTGAGCAGCACGGTGACGCCTGCAGCCTTGGCTGTCGCCCACAGCAGAGCATCCCAGAATGGTAGGTTGTGGCGTTGTACCGCACCCATTGCCCTGGTCAGCGCCTGTCCATCTGCGGCGACCACGGGGAACATGATTAGCCAGTCACTAACCTGCTCACGCGCCTCTGCTGCAGGCATCTTTCCTTTGCGGGTCACAGCATGGAAGAACTTAGCAAGCACCTGCAAGGTCAACACGCAGTCCTGTTCCACGGCCCGGTCGACAATGGCAATGGCCTGTAGATGTCGCTCGTCGGCATCGCGGTCAATCGCATAGACTAGCAAATTGGTATCCAGAGTGAAACGCTCATCGCTCATACAGCTCGTCCCGGCGGATAGGCTGCCCTCCCAATGGATAACCGCGACGCATACGCTGCAGGCTACGTTTTCTGGCCTCCTGCTGTTCGACGCTCAATAACTTTTTGCTGGTCACCCCCACCAAACGGGCCACCGGTTGGCCTCGGCGGGTGAGGATGATCTCATGCCCCTGCTGTACCGCTTTAACATAGCGGGAAAGGTGCTGGTTGGCTTCACGCAGGCTGACATGTTGCTCCACGATGCGTCCTCCTTAATAACTTCTCGATAACAAAGCCAATGTAAAATATATCAAAGTCTGGTAGGGAGGGCACGTCTTTTTGTGTCCACCGGCTGGCATGCAACCTCTCACTCCGAGCGAAGTGGGGATGGCGAAATATTGCCGCGCCAGTGTGCCTGTCCGATCATTTTTCTTCACTGATTCGAAAAGTCCTGGTGCGAAGACCGACTCGGTTTTGGAAACCGAGTCGGTCTGGTCGTCATCCCGCAGCTTTTCATGGTTTAAGGTGTCGCAAGACGACATGAGGAGCTGCTGCGAGAAGTCCTGGTGGGCAGCCTGCCCACCCTACTTTGCATGGTTTAGGGGTATCCCAAAGGGTCATGAATGACTCTGGTGTCACACCCGAGCGGGCTTGTGTTTGATCAATCCGAAAGCAGACGCTGCAGGGCGGTGCGGGCGGCTTCGCTCTTGGGGCACCAGTCGAGGGTGTCATTGGGGATGCGGATGTAACCCGCATGTCCGCGCCATATACGGGTTAGGTGATCGTCCAGAACGGCCGCCTCTTGCGGGTTTTCCGGGCGGTGCTCCTCGGGATGGTAACGGTAGAACTGGGGCGCGCCGATGGCCGTTGAGACCAGATGAATCACCCCGTGGTAGCGGCGGTATTCCTCATCGATACAAAGCTATCGGGGCCGACGACAAAGAGCCCCATTTTGATTGGTGAGAAATGAGTCCAGGGTTTCCGGTTAAGAAGGGTGCCATGCCGTTTTCTTCGGCCTTTTCCTTGCCATTTCGCCCACACGAAATGGCTTTGATTTCCAGGGGGCCGGGTATAAACCTTCGCCTTTGAGGCGGAAAAGTCTTCAGCACATGTTCTTTCAAGGACGGATGCTTTAGCGGTATACTCCTTTGCGACAAGCGGAGGAGAGTATTATGGAGAAAGAGCGATATCAGAGAGGAGCTCAAACTGTTACCGAGCTGAAGTACCATTTTGTGTGGAAGACGAAGTACAGCTACGGAGTTTTGAAAGACGATGTGGCTTTGAGACTGCGCGACATTATCCGAGAGATCTGCACGGAGAAGGGTTTGCAGGTAGTATCGGGCAACATAAGGCCAAATCATGTCCACATCCTGATCAGTGCTCCGGCGTATTACTCGCCGGCAAAGATAGCGCAATATCTGAAGGGAAAGAGCTCATACCGGCTTCAAAGGGAGTTTCCGAGCCTCCAGAAACGGTACTGGGGGCGCCACTTATGGAGTCGGGGATATTTCTGCTCAACAGTTGGTGCGATAACAGAGGAACAGCTCCAACAGTACATAGCAAACCAGTCTGAAGAAGCAGGAACGTTCAAAGTTTGGGATGAATCCGCGCGTGCTGAGGATGGCGAGCGGAAGGTTGAGTCGGATTCATCCGAATAGTTAAGATGGCTTTAGCCTTACCGGGCGTTTACGCCCACAACAATCTACCGGCTTTCAGCCGGTAGTCATTGAATTTCATGATTTATCGTAATACCATACTACCGAAACCGTATTATGCGAGGATGCCATGAAGACAATCGCTACCAAGCTGCCGGATGATCTGTTGGCTGCAATCCTGTCTGCCGCCAGGAACAGAGGCGAAACCAGGTCCGCAGTCGTGCGTGAAGCCCTTGAGGAGTTTCTTTCCAAGAAAGAGAATACCGGCTCCTGCTTCGACCTTGCCCATGATCTTGCGGGATGTGTGCAAGGCCCACCGGATCTTTCCACAAATCCTGAGCACATGGATCACTACGGAAGATGAAACGGCAAGTCATCCTGGATACGGGTCCGCTGGTCGCTTTTCTCAATGCACGGGACAGGTATCACGATTGGACGAAGACTCAATGGGCTCAAATTCAACCTCCCCTATTGACCTGCGAAGCGGTTGTCTCGGAGGCGTGCTTTCTGCTGAGGCAATGGAATAGAGGCATGGCCTCCGTAATTGAATTGCTGCAACGGAAGGTTTTAGAAATCTGCTTTTGCCTGGCGGACCAGATCGCTCCAGTCTCAGTCTTGTTGAAGAAATATGGGAGCGTACCCATATCGCTCGCCGATGCGTGTCTGGTTCGGATGGCCGAACTACACGACAGCAGTTCGATTCTTACCCTCGATACCGATTTTCAAATCTACCGTAAACACAAGCGCCGGGCTATCCCACTCCTGATGCCGCCTGACCTTGCCGCTTCAACACCACCACGGCTGGTATAATTGCCACACCAAGAAGGTCACAACGAAGCGTGGGAATACCGGGGAGCCGAAAGCATGAAGCCGAAGAAAGTGAGCATAAGCGCCCACTCTCGAAGGCAGGCGGGAGCTGCGGATTTCGTTACTGGTCATGTTTACAAAGCACGGGATAAAGGAGGGAGCGCTTTGAACAAGGAGCTGATTGAGAAAACAAAAAGGACGGCAGAGCTCTATTTTGAAGGCGTAGCCGACGAGAAGCCTTATGATCTCTGGAGGGCCTTCGACCCGGAACTTGCCAAAAGTCTCTCGCTTTTTATCACGGGAGAGATGTATGCCAGGGAGAAGATCCCCCACACCACCCGCCAGCTCGTCGCGATAGCCTGCCTTACGGTGCTTGGCAAACCTGAAGAACTGAAACTTCACCTCCATGCCGCCCTCAATGTGGGATGCAAACCCGAGGAGATTGCTGAAGTGATCTTTCAGTCTGCCATTTATGGAGGAATGCCGGCAACCAATACGGCGCTAAAAACCTTGAGACAGGTGCTGGTGGAAAAGGGCATTTGGAAAGAGAGTTGATTGCCTGCTGGCGGGGAGAAATCGCACCGCCTCATCAAGTTGCGCAATAGTCCAAATATTTTGTTCTGCCTCCTTGACAAGGCATCGGCATATTTGGGATTAAGGAGACAAGGTGACGGTCCCATGGAGGGGAAGTAATGCGAGAAGTTCTCGGTAGATCCGCGGTCTTTATCGGCATTCTCTACACGGCCTTCGTTGGCTGGTCCCTCTATGGCGCCGTCTTCCCGGTGGAAACCCACACTTTTCGCATGGTCCACCTGGGGTTCATTTTCGCCTTGGGTTTTCTGGTCTACCCGGTTTTCCCAAGAGCCGGCCGCTGGTCTGTTTACCTTGACATAACCCTGGCCGTTCTCGGTGCGGCGTGCATTGTTTACGCCCTCAGCGACCTCGACCAGTTTCTCCGTCGCTCGACGCTTCCCGACCCCCTGGACGTCTTTTTCGGGATCGCTGCCATCCTGTTGCTGCTGGAACTCTCGCGGCGCGTGGTGGACAACACCTTCACCCTCGTCGTACTGGGTTTCCTGCTTTACACCTATTTCGGGTACTATTTACCGGGCGCCCTTTCTCATCGGGGCTATGAAATCGACCGGATCGTCGGCCATATGTTCATGACCCTTGAGGGCATCTTCGGCGTGCCCATCTCCGTGAGCGTGTCCTTCGTCCTGCTGTTCGTGGTCTACGGGACCTTTATGGACGTAGCCGGCGCCGGCAATTTCTGGCTGGACCTGTCGCTGGCGACCATGGGTCGCACCTCGGCCAGCGCCGGTCGCGGCGCCCTCATCACGACGGCGCTTCTGGGCGGCCCGCAGGCAAGCGGGGTCGCCACCACGATTTCGGTGGCCCCCATCATGTGGCCCATCCTCAAGAAAGCGGGCTATTCGGCAAATATGGCTGCGGGGCTGATTTCGGCAGGCGGCATCGGCGCCGTCATTTCCCCGCCGCTCATGGGCGCCGCCGCTTTCCTCATCATGCAGTTCCTGAATGTCACCTTCTTCGAGGTGGTGGTGATGGTGCTCGTGCCCACGCTCCTCTACTACCTGGGGACTTTTTTTGTGTTGGAAATGGAAGCGCGGCGATACCGTTTCGTTCCTCCGGAGGCGGAAGCCAAGACCGTAGGCAGGTCATGCGAACCAAGGGATATCACCTGATCTCTCTGGTGGTGCTCATCCTGCTTCTGGCTGTCTGGAACAAGTCTCCGGAATACGCAGCCATCGGCGCCCTGCTGACGACCGTGCTCACGAGCTTTCTCAGCAAGGACCGGAGCGAATGGTTGACGCCCCGGAAAATTATCGAGGCAGTCATCGAAGGCGGCAAGAACGTGCTCCCAGTCTCCGTACTCCTGGCTGCCGCCGGGTTGATTGTGGGCACCTTCACCCTCACCGGATTGGGGCTCAAGATCTCGGGCCTGATCATGTCCGCCAGCGGCGGCTCGCGGATACTCGCCATCCTGCTCGCCATGGTGGCGTCCATGATCATTGGCCTGAGCCTGCCGATCACGGCCACGTACATCATGACCGTGGTGATGGTCGCCCCGGCCTTGGTAAAGGTGGGGGTCCCGGTCCACGTGGCACACTTGCTTGCCTTTTACTTCGCGGTGCTTTCCGAGGTCTCACCACCGGTTGGCCTCTCACCCTCAGCGGCGGCGGCGATCACCGGCGGCAACCCGTTCGGGTCGATGATGCAGGCCTGGAAGTATTCGCTGCCGGCCTTCCTGGTGCCGTTCTTCTTTTCGGTCACACCAGAGGGAGCAAATCTGCTTATCGTCGATGCGACCCTGCCCGGCTTTCTCCTGGCAACCCTCACCAGTGTGGCCGCTCTGTTTCTGCTCTCGCTCGGCATTGTGGGCCACTTCCAAAGCTCCCTGAACATGGTGGAACGGGCCTCCTGATTGCTGCGGCGATGGCCATGGCATTGTTCCCTATCGGGCTGTCGTTGCAGGGGTTGGCGCCCCTGGCGGTTGGCATGTTCGTTGTCCTCCACAATCTGTCGGCACATCGCCGAGAAGGGCAGCAAGCGGGATAACGGCCGGCTTCGAGATCGTTCGGCGAATGAGCTACAGAGGTTTCTCGGCTGAGATGTCGTGTCTCTGCGGAGTGGCTGCCCTTGTTTTTCGGGGGCCAAAATCAGAAGTCAAAATTAATCGATAACTTAAGGAGGATTGCCATGAAAAGTCGAAGCTTCAGGACCATTGCCTGCATCACCACTGTTCTTGCCCTGTTGGTTTGGGCGGCGCCCGGAGTACATGCCGCGGGCAAGTTCTCCTTCAGCATCGCCACCGGCGGCACCGGAGGGGTGTGGTATCCGCTGGGCGGCGCCATCGGGGGACTGATTGGCACCAACGTCCCCAACACCGAAGCGACTTCCGAGGCCACCACCGCGGCCATCGACAATCTCAAACTGCTCACCGCAGGCCGTGCGGGTATGGCCTTCTGCTATGACTATCACGTGGTCTGGGCGAACGAGGGCAAGGTCCCCGGCCTGTCCGGGCCAGCACAAGGTCCGCCTGGTCCTGGGTTTCTACGAGCAGCCGCTGCATATTGTGACCAAGGAAGGGACCGGGATCACGACCCTGATGGACCTCAAGGGCAAGCGCGTGTCCACCGGCGCCCCGAACAGCGGTACGGAAGAACAGGCCGACTACGTGCTCAAGGCGCTCGGGTTCGACTGGAACAAGGATTTCAGCCGCGAGAAACTGGGGGCGACCGAGTCCGTGGCCGCCCTGAAGGACGGCAAGATCCAGGCCTTCTTCTGGAGCGGGGCCGTGCCCACCTCGTCCATCATCGATCTCGCGTCCACCCCGGGCCTGAAGATCGTCCTGCTGCCCGTAGACGGTGAGGTTCGCGAGCAAATCATGAAAGCCAACCCCGGTGTCTTCCACGCGACCGCTTTTCGAGAAGGGCATCTACTCCGGGGTGGAAAGCGATGTGCCGGCCATCGCCATCACGGCGGTGTTGACCGCCATGGACGACTTCCCCGCGGACCGGATGTATGAGATCGTGAAGACCATCTTCGGCTCGGCACCCAGGAGCTCTCTGCGGTATGGAAAGACGCCACCAAGATGACCCCGGAGACGGCCGTCAACCAGGTGACCCCTGACGCGTTGAACTTCCTGCATCCCGGGTCCCAGAAATTCTTCAAGGAAAAGGGTGTCCTGAAGTAGCTCTTGGCTCTTGGCCCTTGGCTTTCTTGGCTCCTTAAAGAATCGCCGTCCTTCCCTGCTCGTGGGTCTTGGCTTCGGGTTTGGGTGAGAAAATTTGGCCTTATCTTGCTTGCTGTGCTTGGGTTACTGCTTCTGTCGCAGACTCCTGCGGGCAGGTACACGCGAGTTGAGCTCAGGGACGGCGAAACCGGAAGAAAGGTCTTCTCCGCCGTGCTCCGTGACGGCGAACAGGCCGTGATGACGTGGCGGAATTCGCTTTTCGGCCTGGACGTGACCGAGGTCTTTCAGGCAAGACACGGCCTCCTGGTCCTTGATGAAGTCTCGTTCGCCGATCCTCGGGGGCTGCCTCCTCCTGCGGTGGCGCCGGCGGATGTTGAAGATCTTTATCACACGGGGGGACCCTTCACCGCGCGCGGACTTGGCAAATCCTTTAGCCGGGTGGCCTATCGCGTCGGGGAGATCGGCAATCCCAAGATGAGAATCCACGAACACATCGTAGCGTTTGCCGAGGAGGTGGGGTTCGGGGGCGTGATCATCCTCACTGCCGCGCAACCGACCTGGCTGGAGGTCCTGTTCGAAAGCACCCGCCAGGGATTTTAGTCCAACGCTGCAGGATTTTGGGACCGCTAGCAGTACCGCCCAAGGCAAATGAGTGTCCGAATTCCGTTCGTTATATCGGCGTAAGCCGGTATCCAGGACTCTTTTCTGGATTCCGGTTTTCACCGGAATGACGCATCAGGATTATGGTCACTTTATTGTGCGTATGTGTACTTGGGGTTTTCTCTACCGACCCGCTACCAGGCGGCGATTTGACCATCGGCCCGCGGGTCGCTGCCCCCGGCCAGCACTCCGTCCTTGCGGCGCCAGATGATTTGGCCACGGCCGAAATCGCGATCACCAACCGCTCCGCGTTTCACGTTATGGCCCATGCGCAGCAAGGCCTCCGCCAGAGGTTCAGGAAATTGCGCTTCAACCTCGACCGTTTTGCCTTCCCGCCATCGGAATCGCGGGGCATCGAGCGCCGCCTGCGGGTTAAGCTGAAAATCGACGGTATTCATAACCACCATGACATGGCCCTGCGGCTGGATGAAACCACCCATCACCCCGAAAGGCCCGAGCGCTTCCCCATCCTTCGTGAGGAATCCCGGGATGATGGTATGATAGGGCTTCTTGCCGGGTTCGAGACAGTTGTCATGCTGAGGGTCCGAGGAAAAGCAAAATCCCCGGTTGTGGAGCGCGATACCGGTGCCCGGAACGACCATGCCGGAACCAAAGCCCTCGTAGTTGCTCTGGATATAGGAGACCATATTGCCTTCCCCGTCGGCCGTGGCGAGATAGACGGTGCCGCCGCGATGGGGCTTGCCGGGTGAGGGGCTCAGCGCCTGGTCACCGATCAGGCTGCGCCTTTCGGCGGCGTAAGCGTCCGAGAGCAGATCGGCGACCTTGACCTTCATCTTGCGGATGTCGGCAACGCACCGGAGGCCGTCGGCAAAGGCCAGTTTGATCGCTTCGATCTGTCGGTGAGAGGTTTCAGCGTCATCCCTGGCGTGGAATTCAAAGCCGTTCAGGATGTTGAGCGCCATCAGGGCAACAACGCCCTGCCCATTCGGCGGGAGCTCCCAGACGTCATATCCCCGGTAGTTGACCTTCACCGGCTCAACCCATTCGGGTTTGAAAGCGGCAAGGTCGGCGGCGGTGAGATAGCCGGAGTACCGATGAAAGAAAGCGCTGATCTTCTCTGCCAGATCCCCGCGGTAAAAGACCTCCGCATTGGATTCGGCTATCGCCGCCAGGGTCGCTGCCTGACTGGGCAATCGCCACACTTCGCCGGCCGCTGGAGTGCGGCCGTTCGGTGCAAAGGTTTCAAACCAGTGTTGAAAAGCTTCCCCGCTCTGTGCACGGTAGGTCTTGAAGGCTGCTTGCCAGAGATCGCCAACCACCGGAGAAACCGGGAAACCGTGCTCGGCGTATTCAATAGCGGGTCGCAGGGACGCGGTCAGGGGAAGCTTTCCAAACCGCCGGGCAAGCTCAGCCCAGGCTGCCGGCGCTCCCGGCACGGTGACCGGAATCACACCATATTGTGGGATTCTCGTGAGGCCTATTGCTGAGAGTGCCTGGAGCGACAGTTTTTGGGGCGCCGGACCACTGGAGTTGAGGCCGTAGAGTTTGCCGCCGGTCCAGACCAGGGCGAAGGCATCCCCCCCGATGCCGTTTGAAGTCGGTTCCACAACCGCCAGGCAGGAAGCAGTAGCAACCGCGGCATCGATCGCATTGCCTCCTTTCTTCAATACTTCCAGGCCCGCTTGAGCAGCCAGCGGCTGGGAGGTGGCAACCATTCCCCGGGTGGCAAAGACCATGCTGCGGCGTGAGGGATAGGGATAATATAATGGATCATAGTTCATGCAATTCCTTCCATTTTTACGCTGGAATCGATCTCCACACGAAGAAGCTGCAGGTCTGCATTTCCGACGCTGCAGAGGAAATCGTGTTTCGTAAGAATCTTACCACAAATCTCGAAGCTTTTCTGAGAGGCTGTCTGAAAATCCCCCTAAATCCCCCTTTATGAAAGGGGGACTTTCGACTTCCCCCTTTTGTATACGAGGGAGGGCGGAGGGGATTTTGGGACCGACGGCTGCACGAAATTGAATTTTCAGACACGCTCTTAGACATCATAATAATGGAGATGGCAGACAATAGTTCCTGGAATGCGCGCAAGAAGCAA
The DNA here is from genome assembly GCA_963808625.1 of uncultured delta proteobacterium. Lineage (GTDB taxonomy): Bacteria > Desulfobacterota > Syntrophobacteria > Syntrophobacterales > Syntrophobacteraceae > JADGQM01. The sequence continues at coordinate 39,158 of CAWEHK010000037.1, read as the reverse complement.
AGGCGGATTTCCTTAGCACCGGCAATAAGAAACATTGTCCGTTCCAGAGGTTCAAAAAGACGCGGATAGCCAGTCCGTCTGAATTCTTGAGCGTAATCGCCGAGAAGGTGAGGAAACGCCAGAGATGCGGTCAAAAAGTTGGAGAGATTGAAGTGATTCACCCCCAATTCACACACCCCAACCATGTAAACTGGCACGCCTGGAGGGATTCGAACCCCCGACCTACGGATTAGAAGTCCGTTGCTCTATCCACCTGAGCTACAGGCGCGCATTGAGTTTGCGAGCTTTTGAAAACCCTTGTGAGTGAATTTGGTGAGTGAATCACTTTAAATCCTCCAAGAGCTTGACCGCTTGTTTAACACTTCCCCGTAAACTTCGCAAGTAAACATCCGTGGTGGTGGGGCGCTCGTGTCCCAGCAATTCCTGAATCGCCTTAAGCGGCGCCTTCCTTGTGTAAAGCGTGATGTAATCTTAACGGAATCATGGGCCAGCATGAATTCCTGCAGTTTCTGATGGCGCAGTTTGTTGTTGCCCACCGCCTGCAGCAATAACTTGGCATTTGCAGTGCTTGCTGATAAGCGGAGTGAATTTCCGCCGGCAGAAATAGAGCTGGATAGTTTCATGCTTTTTCTTTCGCTTGCCTTTTCTTATGATGTCTCGGCTGTGGCAATACGGGCAGGCCAAGACCGGTTTGGTTTCGGCCATGGGAAGGGAGTCCTTCCCTGCTGGCAGGCTTGGGCGATTCGATGATTCCATGAAGATAATGTAAAACGGTTATGCTTCATTTTCGCAGACGTTGGGGAGACTGTGAAATTTTCGGGACCTGGCTGTCAAAAATGCGCTACTTGATGATCAAAAATTCGGCACGTGCATTATAAATACGGGGGTTGACCGGTGGGTTGGCGGAATAGATAAGTCAAATAAGAGAAAAGGAACTGACTATGAAAGACATGCTTGGTGTATTAATTCGTAAGATCGTGGATCTCCCTCTGGAAATGCTCGGAGTAATCTGCAATCTGGTTGAAAAGCTTTTAAGCAAAGCCGGCCAGGAATGGTTTGCTGAACTCGAAAAGTTTCTCCGCCAGGAGAATTGCTGGACGGGTGTTGTCACAAAACCTATCCTGCGGCTCATCTCCGGCGATTATTCGCTTACCATCGATGCTGTTGACGGAACCGAAAACTTGGCGGATGCGAAAGACGTCTTTACCGGTGACATCGACCCGGAGTTCAAAAAAGACGCCGATGAAATCGGCAATCCAACGGCTGAAACTCCTGTGGCCGTCCACGAGATGGCAAAGGATGCGACTTTCCCCCAAATCTTCGACGAACTGAATACTGATAGGAGGAAACTTTGCTTCACCCAGGCCCAGATAAGAAACTTTGTAAAAAAGCATCGTAGCTGGCTTCGGGCTGACGGGTACGCTACATTCTTCCTGTTCGAGTCAGAGGGGAATTTTATCGTTGCCGATGTGGTCGACTCCGACGGCAAGCTCTTTTTAATCAGGCGCCAGCTTAAGGACCTCGACATCTGGGCGGCTGGCTTTCACCGTCGCCTTGTAACTCCACGACTGGCTAAGGCTTTGTAGCTTTATTCTTTTGAACCTTATTCAAATAATGGCCTACCACTCTTTCATTTAGAAAGAGGTTGCCTCCTTGCCGGTCAGTACACCACGGCGGAGCTGGCGGATTCGCGCTTACTCCTGGCTGGGTGAAACCTCCTCAACTTCCTGTTCGCCGCTGAGTACTTTATTCAGCTCCTCAATCAGCGCCGCTTTGCCTGCCGGCACTTGTCGCAGGAATCCAGATGTTCCCAGAAAGCCAACATGTTCCACCCACCGAGATTTACAATGCCGAGCGTAATGACATCTTGATCGCACTTGAGATTAATCACGGTTTCCTAGCTCCTTCAAAATCTGCCCGAAACCTTTCATTATCACATTTCTAGGGATGGGACTATATGTGACAAAGACTCACCTGCCAATGAAAACGCCCCAAGGAAAGCCGATTCGCCAAGCTCCGCTATCGCCAGGAAAATCAGGTCGGGCAGGAGGCAAAAATGCGGGACGTGGGTGTCAAAAATTCGGGACGTGGCTGTCAAGAATGCAGGATCTGAAATCGGCGTCTCGAATTTCCAAACAGGCTCGGCTGTCTAAAACCAAAAGACCCTGGCTGGCGCCAAGGTCTTTTGCATATGCTGTTGCCGGGGGCATTGTGAGGGAGTGGCTCACAGGGTAGATCTCAAAACTCCCTTATTATGACCACATGAAGTAACTGGCCAACTCCAAAAATCCATCATCGGCCCGCTCTTCACAAACATCGCCCTGACAGTTCCAACATCGCTGATGATCGCACCGCAACTCAACAGCTCCCTTGAATTCAGATTTTTCTTTGCTTCGGGTATCCATCTTGCACTCCTTTCAGTCCCTGTTTCATTTCTTTGGGGACCCTATTTCCTACGGTTTTAGTATAGTCACTGGGAAGTCGTTCGCCAGGGCTTTAAAAGCAACTTCTTTGCGTCCGTTTTCGCCAGGTGTTGTCAACAGCCTTCTCCTCATCGTCCGGCTCTCAGCATTCCCCTCGGGATCATTTTTCTTTTGTGTTTTGCGAGGACAAGTCGTAAAAAACCAACGGTTCGATAGGGGTTTTCGTGGGTAATTCTTGGGTAGAGGAGGAGCATGGTTATGACGCGGTGGACACAGTGGCTGAGCTTGCTCGGGGGAAGTGTTATCGTGGTGTTTGGGCTCATTGAGCTCTTCAGAGGAAGGCAAAGGGATCTTGCTGATCCTGGGTCTTCTGATCGTCGCCTTCACCGTTTCCAACATGATGAGAAGCAGGCAGAAAGAGAAGTGAGCGAGGGTAATTCTCAAGGCCGGGGTAATTGCCCTTGACGTCTCGGAGCAAATCATCTAACTTTCATGCGCTTAATGGCGAGTCGGTTATCTGAAGCTGGAATTCACACGGAGAAGAGCGTCTGGTATGGAAGATCTCAACCTGGTGATGCGGGAGCGGTATAAAAAAGCGGACGGAATGGAAAAGGAAGGCGTGGCGCTTTTTCCTAACCGGTATCCCGTCTCCCATCGCATCAAGGACCTTGTGGCAACCTTTGGTTCGAGCTCGGCAGAAGAGCTCGAAGCGACAGCCTGACACCTACACTGTTGCGGGACGGATCGTTGCGATTCGTTCCTTTGGCAAGTCCATTTTCATGCATCTCCTGGATTCCGGACAGAAAGCTTCAGAGTCTACCTCCAGCAGAACCAGCTGGACAAAGAGAGCTACCGCCTCTCCAAAAAGCTTGATATCGGAGATATCATCCGCGTCCAGGGGCCTCTCTTTCGAACCCGCACCAACGAGCTCACGCTGCTCGCCAAAGAGGTGGTTCTTCTCAGCAAGAATTTGCGCCCTCTTCCCGAAAAGTATCATGGGCTGAAAGACGTCGAGCTCCGTTATCGGCAACGTTATGTTGATCTTATCGTCAATGATGCCGTTCGAGAAACCTTCAAAAGACGCGCGGAGATTATCCAAACCGTGCGCCAGTTCCTCATGGATCGGGGCTTTCTGGAAGTGGAAACGCCGATGATGCAGCCGATCCCCGGCGGCGCCACGGCAAAACCTTTCAAGACTTTCCATAATGCTCTCGGGATGGAACTGTTCCTGCGTATTGCTCCGGAGCTCTATCTCAAGCGTCTGCTGGTAGGAGGATTCGAGCGGGTCTTTGAATTGAATCGCAACTTCCGGAATGAAGGCATTTCCACCCAGCATAATCCTGAGTTCACCATGCTCGAATTCTACCAGGCCTATGCAACGTTTGAGGAGCTCATGAGCCTGACGGAAGAGCTTTTCGGCGCGGTGGCCATGGCCGTGAACGATGGCAGCCTCGCCGTTCACTACCAGGGGCAGGTGATCGACCTCACGCCGCCCTGGGCGCGTTACCGGTTCCACGACGTTCTGGTGGAAATAGGCGGAATCCCACGCGCGGCCATCGAGGACCCCGATCAGACCATGAAGTTGGCCGGTTCCATGGGGCTTGAACCCGAACAGCCAGGAGGGCCACGGTAAGCTGCTCACCAAGATTTTCGACCTCGTTGTCGAACCAAAGCTCATCCAACCGACCTTTATCAGTCATTACCCGCTGGAGGTCTCGCCGCTCTCACGTCAGAAACGAGGCGGACCCGACCCTCGTCGACCGTTTTGAACTGTTTATCGCCGGCAAAGAAATGGCCAACGCTTTCTCGGAGCTCAATGATCCCCGCGATCAGCGCGAGCGGTTCCTGCACCAGCTTCAGGCGCGCCAGGCAGGAGATGAGGAAGCTCATTTGATGGATGATGACTACCTCCGGGCCCTGGAATACGGAATGCCTCCCGCAGCGGGCGAAGGCATCGGAATCGACAGGGTGGTGATGCTTTTTACCGATTCCCCGTCGATTCGTGATGTGATCCTTTTTCCGCACCTTAAGCCGGAAAAAAAGATGTAAGCACAATATGAATTTTGAACTCTTCGTCAGCCTTCGCTACCTGTTAGCAAAGCGGCGTCAAACCTTCATTTCCCTGATAACCTTCATCTCCATCGCCGGCGTCGCCGTTGGCGTAACGGCGCTGATTGTCGTCCTGGCCGTGATGAATGGCTTCCAGGACGACCTGCGCAGCCGCATCCTCGGCATCACCTCCCATGTGGTAGTGGGCAGCTTCAACGGCGCGTTCTCGAACTACCAGACGCTGATGAAAGAAGTCGAGAAAGAACCCGGGGTGGTGGCCGCGACTCCCTTTGCCTACGCCCAGGTCATGATCAGTTCCGGGAAGAACGTGTCGGGTGCGATCCTGCGCGGAATCGACCTACAGACCGCGGCAAAGGTCATCAACATTCAAGAGAATATGCTCCGGGGAAACCTGGGAGATTTGCGCTCTGAAACACCTTCGGCCTCGGGTCCTTCCGGGCAGCCGGGCCTTATCCTCGGCGTGGAGCTCTGCAACAATCTCGGGATTCGTCAGGGGGAATGGGTCACGATCATATCGCCCTCCGGGCGTCTTACGCCCATGGGACAGGTCCCCAAGAGCAAGCTGTTCCAGGTGGTCGGCATCATTCAATCGGGAATGTATGAATATGATAATACTCTCGCCTATATCAGCCTCACGGCGGCACAACAGTTTCTGGGCATTGGGGATACGGTGTCCGGCGTTGAGGTCAGGCTTCATGATATTTACGAGGCTCGCCAGATTGCCGAGTCCCTGCGGTCTCGCCTCGGCCTTCCTTATTGGGTGCGCGACTGGATGCAGATGAACCGCAATCTCTTCTCCGCCCTCAAACTGGAAAAGGTTGTCATGTTCATTATCCTGACCTTGATCATCCTGGTCGCGGCCTTTAACATCGTCAGTTCCCTGATCATGCTGGTCATGGAAAAAACGCGCGATATCGCCATCCTCAAGGCCATGGGGGCAACCACGGCAAGCATCCGCAAGATATTCGTCATGGAAGGTTTTCTGATCGGGATATCAGGGACGCTCCTGGGTCTTTTGGGGGGGTTTGTCCTTTGCAGTCTGCTGAAGAAGTATCAATTCATCGAGCTGCCTCGAGACGTCTACTATATCTCGACGCTTCCCGTGAAGATGGAAGCCCTTGACGTCGGCATGATTGCCCTGGCAGCCATCCTCATCAGTCTCGTGGCGACGCTCTATCCTTCTCGTCAAGCTGCAAAGCTGGATCCGGCGGAAGCCCTGCGCTATGAATAGTGACCAGCAGCCAGTAGAGGTTCAGGCCTTGTCCCTCACCAAGGTTTTTGGGGAGGGCAGCCGCACCATCGAGCTTTTCCGGGACCTGGATCTGGTCATTCGTCGCGGCGAAAGCGTAGCCATCGTGGGCGCCTCGGGAGTAGGCAAATCAACGCTGCTCCATATTCTCGGGACCATCGAGAAACCCACAAGTGGGAAAGTCCTCTTTGGCGGGCAGGACATTTTTTTGTGGGAGGAAAAGGAACTTGCCCAGTTTCGGAATCGTCATATTGGTTTTGTGTTCCAATTCCATTACCTCCTGCCGGAGTTTAACGCCCTGGAGAATGTGATGATGCCAGGCATTATCGGTGGCCTCCCGCAGCGGGAAGTCAAAGCCCAGGCCCTTTCTTTACTGGAAAGACTGAGCCTGATGGACCGGCTTCAGCATCGCGTGGGCGAACTCTCTGGTGGTGAGCAACAGCGGGTGGCCGTGGCGCGCGCTTTGCTCTTGCGGCCGAAGATTTTTCTGGCTGACGAGCCGAGCGGAAACCTGGACAGCCGGACCGGGCGAAGACTCCATGAACTGCTGGTGACTCTGAACGAGGAACTTGGTCTAACGATGGTGATCGTGACCCATAATCCGGAACTTGCCGCCATGATGCATCGCACCCTGCGGTTGGTGGACGGCCAACTCCGCCTGGAAGCAGCGAATTGAAGAGGAATCAGTTGTGATGAGAGGCGGGGTGGGCTATAGAAGGTAAGCTGAATTGCTTGAGTTGGTTCTACTCGGAAAAGAGCTGGTTTATAGGGGCTTTTGAATTCTAAGAGGGTGGAGGGCCAGGACCATGTTAAACGGCAAGAGGATCGTCCATGGATTATGGGTCCCTCTTTTCTTGTCATCCTGGGGTCGGCAGCGTGGGCACAGGAGCAGAATCCCAGGGTTGCGATTATGCCATTCACCGTGCGCGGAGCAGCAGGAGCCGGCGAAAATTCAAAACACTATTGAAGAGCTTTTGATCCGCCAACTTACCACCGAGGGAGCGAGGGTCGTTAGTCCCCAGGACGTCGAAAAGGTGGTGAAGCCGGGAGAGTCCGTACAAACCGAGGAACAGGCCAGGCTGCTCGGGCGCAGGCTGCAGGCGGAATATGTCGTTGATGGGTAGCTTTAACCAGATCGGCAATAGCATCAGTCTCGATGCGAAGCTCGTTGACGTTTCGGGGCAGAAGAAGACCGAAATCATCTTTGCTGAAGAAAAGGGGATGGAAAATCTGGCGGCTGCCACCAACACTATCGTCCAGCGCATGGCGGTCCATCTCCTGGCAAAAGCGGTGATTGCTGAGGTTCAGGTTCGCGGGAATGAGCGGATCGAACCGGAGGCCATCAAATTAAATATCAAGAGCAAAAAAGGCGAAGTCCTTCGACCGGAGCAGGTGGCAGAAGACATAAAGGCCATCTACAAGATGGGGTTCTTCGAAAAAGTGGACGCCGAGGTTTCCGATACCCCTGCGGGTAAAGTGCTTATTTTTGCCGTCGTCGAAAATCCAACCATTCAGGAAGTGCACGTCGCCGGCAATAAGAAGATCAAGGAAAAAGATGTCCTGGCCGCCATCTCCACAAGACCTTACACGGTCGTCCAGAAAAACGTGCTTGCTGAAGATGTCCAAAAAATCATCAAACTTTATCATCAAAAGGGCTACTTCAATGTCGATGTAAAATCGTCCATCGACTTTCCCAAAGACCCCCGGAAAGGCGTGGTCACTTTCACCATAGATGAAAAGGGTAAAGTCTTCATACAAAAGATCGGCTTTACCGGGAACAAGAGTTTTTCCGCGCGGAAACTCCGGAGCATTATGGAAACCAAAGAGAAAATGATGGTTCTCTCCTGGTTCACCGACCGGGGCATCCTCCAAAAGGACATACTGGATACGGACCTTGACCGGCTGAGCGTCTTCTATCACGATAAGGGCTTTATGGAGGCCAAAGTCGGCACCCCTCAGGTAGCCATGAAGGATGATGGCTTCCATATAGAAATTCCGGTGGAGGAAGGAGAGCGTTACCGGGTATCGAGCGTGGGAATTACCGGAGATCTTTTGGAGAACAACGATCTCCTCGTCAAACAGCTGCAATCGAAACCGAAAGATTACTTTGGTCGCGAAAAGCTGCGCGAGGATATGGACAAAATCAGCAAAACCTATATGGACCAGGGCTATGCGTATACTACGGTCGACCCGATTGTAAAACGTGAAGCTCAGGATCAGAGTGCAAGCATCGACTTTGACGTGAAGAAGAAGGATATCGTCCACATTGGCAGAGTAACCATCTCAGGGAATACCAAGACGCTGGATAAGGTTATCCGCCGGGAATTGAAGCTGGCTGAAGGGGACCTTTTCAGTTCAACCAAGCTTGAAAGAAGCCTTAACAACCTGAGGAAGCTGGATTTTTTTGAGGATGTTGAAATCACTCCGACCGATACGGAACAAAGCGATATCATGAATCTTAACGTAAGGGTCAAGGAGAAACTGACCGGAACCATCAGCGCCGGCGGTGGGTTCTCATCTGATGACGGGTTGTTCACCAGCGGTGAGGTGACTCAGCGCAACCTGTTTGGAACCGGCCAGTACCTGGGGGTAAAAGGATATCTGGGACAAGAGGCCCAACGCTACGTGTTGAGCTTTACCGAACCGTACCTGTTCGACCGCCCCATCTCTGGTGGCATCGATCTTTATAACTGGCTTCGGGAATACCAGGACTTTACCCAAGACAGCACTGGGTTCAGGCTGCGTTCCGGGTATCGGTTCGGCAATTATAGTCGTATTGGAGCGTATTACACCTTTAGCGATACCTCGGCCACCGACATGCCGGACGATGCTCCACCCATATACAAGCAGCAGGAAGACAGCATGATCACGAGCAGTATTACCCTTGCGCTGGAGCGAGACAGTACGGATCATCCTTTTCTGCCGACGCGCGGCGCCGTCTCCCTGGCTTCGGTCCAATGGGCCAGTCCTTCCCTGGGAGGCGAGAGCAACTTTCTCAAAGCTGAGGTTCACCACGGTATTTTCTTCCCGCTGTTCTGGAAGCTTGTCGGGTATGTGCGCGGAGAGTTTGGTTACATCAATATTCTTGGGGAAGATGATAATACCTCGATGCCATTGTATGACCGGTACTTTCTTGGAGGCATCAATTCTCTGCGGGGGTTCGAATGGTCGACCGTCGGACCCTACGACGGAGATTATATCATAGGTGGTACAACGTATGGATTGGGCACCGCTGAAGTGCTCTTCCCTCTGGTTGAGAGCATCGGCATGCGTGGGGTCGTGTTCTTTGATGCTGGGAATGCTTTTCTAAAAATGCAGGATTTCAGGATCAATGATTTTCGCACCGACGCCGGCCTCGGTATCCGCTGGAATTCCCCTCTGGGACCATTGCGGGTTGAGTGGGGCTACAACCTCGATCCAGAACCGGGTGAGGACAGGTATCGGTGGCAGTTTTCCGCAGGAGCGTTTTTCTAAGGAGTGAGACACATGAAGGAAAGAAATTTGGGATGGGTGGTTTTAGCGTTAGGGGCTATCATTTTGTTTTCAACGACAACAACCTGGGCGGCTTCTCCGAAGATCGGCGTTGTGGATGCTGTGGCAGCGTTACAGCAGTCTCAGTGGGGTAAAGCGGCGACCGAGGAGCTCAAAAAGCAGGCCGAAAAAATGGATGCCGATCTCGATCAGAAGCAAAAGACCTTCGCGGGAGCGAGAGACGAATTCGATAAGAAGAAGGATGTCCTCGACCAGAAGAGCAAGACCAAAAAGGAGCAGGAGCTCCGGGACATGCAGCAGGAAGGGCAAAAATATCTTATGGATTCCAAGGGCAAGCTGAATGATCTCCAGGCGGCACTGGCTAAAAAGGTCCATGAAGTTGTCGAGAAGCTTGCCAAGGAGGAAAAGTACGATTTCATCTTCGAGAAGACGGGGCTCGTCTACGCTACTGACAAGGATGACATAACCAAGCAAGTAGCTAAAGAATTAGACAAACTGCCGCCCTGGAGGCCGTAGCCGGACAGCGTGGTCATGAACACTACTCCGGATCAGAGCTCGCCTAAGTCCTTTTTGTTGCAGGAGCTTGCCAGTCTTACGGGGGCAAGACTTAAGGGAGATCCCAGTATCCGCATTTACGGGCTGGATTCCATTGAAGAAGCACGCGCCGATCAACTGAGTTTTCTCAGCGATGAGCGCTTCTTACCCTTAATCTCCGACTGCAAGGCAGCCGCACTGATTGTTCCGCCCGCTCTCGAACACCTCGATCGCCCCCTGCTCATCTCATCTCAGCCCTACCTGGCCATGGCCCGCGCCGCGCAGTTGTTCGCGGAGCCGCCTTATCTGCCAACGGGCGTCCACCCCACCGCATTTGTTGGAGAAGATGCGCACCTTGCAAGCGGGGTGAGGATCGGCCCGATGGTCCATGTCGGGCGCCGTTGCCGCATCGGTGAGGGGAGCAGGGTGTATGGGGGAGCTTACCTGGGCGGCGAGGTTGAGGTCGGTGATCATTGCCTTATTTATCCTGGAGTGACCATCCTCGACCGGTGCCGCATCGGCAATCGGGTCATCATTCATAGTGGTACGGTCATTGGGAGTGACGGTTTTGGTTTTGCCCAGGATGAGAAGGGGCGCCACGTTAAGATCCCTCAAACAGGGATTGTCCAGGTTGATGACGATGTCGAAATCGGGGCCAACTGCACCCTTGACCGCGCTGCCTTCGGGCGAACCTGGATCCAGCACGGAACGAAGATCGATAATTTAGTCCAAATCGCCCACAATGTCGTCATCGGGGAGCATTCCATCGTCATCGCCCAAGTGGGAATTTCGGGCAGCACATGCTTGGGTAAACACGTTGTTCTCGCCGGGCAGGTGGGAGTGGTAGGACACCTCGAAATCGGTGATGGGGCAAGGGTTGGAGCTCAATCGGGGGTGGGACGAAATGTCAAAGCGGGAGAGGACGTGTCAGGCAGTCCTGCAATGCCCCACAAGGAATGGCTTAAGATGACGGTTAATGTCAGACGCCTGCCGCAGCTAAAGGAAGAGCTCAGACAACTCAAAATGAAGGTCCAAGCACTTGAGAAAGTCATACATGGGGAATGACTATGGAAAAGGACATTCTTGAAATCCTGAAACTGTTGCCGCACCGATATCCGTTTCTCTTATTGGACCGGGTTTTGATCTTTAGTGAAGACGAAATCGTGGGGCTGAAGAATGTAACCATCAATGAGCCCTTTTTTCAGGGCCATTTTCCAGCGCACCCGGTCATGCCCGGGGTCCTGATCATTGAGGCCCTGGCTCAAACTGGAGGGCTCTGGGCGTGTGCCCGTAATCCTCAGGAGGAACGATCTGCGGTCTATTTGATGGGACTCGACAAGGTGCGCTTTCGCAAGCCTGTTCGACCCGGTGATCAATTGATCCTGAAGGTCAGACTGATCAAACAGCGGGGAGCGGTGTTCAAAATGAAAGGGGAGGCCTTCGTTAATGATCAGTTGGTGGCAGAAGCCGAAGTTTTGGCGACTCTTGAAACTGGCAAGTCGAAGATGGATGCCTTATCCGGTAGGAAGGAGGTAAGCCCTCATATGGAGATTCATTCCACGGCGGTGGTGTCGCCCCAAGCGGAACTGGCTGAAGACGTCAAGGTAGAAGCTTATTCCATCATCGGCCCACGGGTTACCATCGGTTCCGGTACGGTCGTGGGACCCCATGCCATAATTGATGGCTGGACGACGATTGGTGAGCGCAATCAGATTTTTCCTTTCACCACCATTGGCTACCCTCCCCAGGACTTGAGCTACCGTGGTGAAGAGACGCAAGTGGTAATCGGCAATGACAATACCATCAGGGAGAGTGCCACGATCAACCGCGGGACCCAGCGGGGTGGCGGTATTACCCGCATTGGCAACCATAATTTGCTCATGGCTTATGCCCACGTCGCTCATGACTGCACTATCGGCAACTACGTCATCCTGGCAAATGTATCAACCCTGGGCGGACATGTGCGCATTGATGATCACGCCATCTTAGGAGGCCTGGTGGCCGTCCACCAGTTTATTCGCATTGGCGCCTACGCTTTTGTTGGCGGAAAATCGGGGGTGAGGATGGATATGCCACCCTACATGCTTGGTTTTGGGCTCCCGGCCAAACTTTATGGCCCAAACCTGGTTGGGCTGAGGCGGCGTGGTCTCCCCAGGACCACCATCCAGGCTTTAAAGAAAAGCTACCGGATCATGTTTCGATCCGGACTCACGGTTGCTGACGCGATCGCGACAATTCGTCAGGAAGTGGAGCCGGTCCCGGAAGTGGAAAACCTCATCCAGTTTATGCTGGGTCGTTCAAAACGGGGGGTTACAAGGTAGTTGCAGATGGTCGAAGCCTCTTTGAATCCTCAGGGGGACCTCCAAAAAATCGGGCTGATTGCAGGGAGCGGACAATTTCCGCTCCTTTTTGCTCATGCCGCCGCCGAAGCCGGTATTCGGGTGATCGCCGTCGCTTTCCAGGGGGAAACCGACCCGGCCCTGGCAAATTACGTCGAGGAATTCCATCTGCTTAGACTGGGACAGCTCAACCGGTTGATTCGCGCCTTCCAGAAGGCAGGAATCACTCGTGCGGCCATGGCCGGCGCCATCAACAAAACCAGGCTTTATACCCGTATCCGCCCGGACTGGCGGGCCGTCAAGCTTTTGAACAAGCTCCGCAACAAGAAAGATGACTTCATTCTCCGAGCCATTGCCCAGGAACTGGAGGCTGAAGGAATCCAAATCGAACCCTCCACAATGCTCCTCCCGACGCTCCTCGCCCCAGAAGGCATCTTGACGCGCCGCAAGCCCAATCGACGGGAAGAAGAGGACCTTGTCTTCGGCTGGCAATTGGCCAAGGGCATGGGACATTTGGACGTGGGCCAGTGTCTCGTCGTCAAGAACCTGTCGGTCCTGGCCGTGGAAGGCATCGATGGCACCGATGCGACGATTATTCGCGGGGGGGAGCTCTGCCATGAAGGTGCGGTGGTTATTAAGGTCAGCAAACCTCGGCAGGACCTCCGGTTCGACGTTCCGGCGGTGGGTCTGGAAACCATTGAGACGATGCGCCGGGTCAAAGCCAAAGTACTGGTGATTGAAGCGGGGAAAACCATCATTTTCGACCAGGAAAAAATGATTGACACTGCCGATGCCTGCGGCATCAGCGTCGTGGTTCAAAGAGATTTGCCGGGGACGGACGGGGAGCACCCCACTCCCCCTGATGCTGTCGGCGGGACTGCTGAATCTTCGCTCGGGAAGCAACCAACTCCCCCTCTGGCACCGCCAAGAGTCCTGGTAAGAAGAGCCCGGCCCGATGCCGTGCCGGTCGGCGTGGTGGGAGTCGGTTATCTCGGGGAGTTTCACTCCCAGAAGTACGCCAGGCTGCCGGAAGCCAGGCTCGTTGCCATTGCCGACCTTCATCGAGACCGCGCCAAAACGATTGCCGGTCAACTTCAAACCGAATTCACCACAGATTATCGGGAGCTTATCGGGCGGGTCGAGGCGGTGAGTATTGCCACGCCCACCCCGCTCCACTACCCCATTGCGAGGGACTTCCTTGAGGCCGGCGTGCATGTGCTTTTGGAAAAGCCCATGACCCAGACCGTTGCTGAGGCCGACCATCTTATTGCCCTGGCTGAGCGCCATGGTTGTATCCTGCAAGTCGGGCACCTCGAACGCTTCAATTCCGCCTTCGCCGCCCTCCGCCCCCATCTCCGGAATCCCATGTTTGTGGAAACCGATCGCCTTGCCCTGTTTAATGAACGGGGCCTGGATGTGGATGTCATCCTGGATCTTATGATTCATGATATCGACATTGTCTTGCATATCGTGGATTCACCTCTGCAAGAGCTCCGTGCTTCGGGGGTCGCTGTACTGACTGCTTTGCCCGACATCGCCAGTGTCCGGATGGAGTTCGCGAACGGCGCCGTTGCCAATCTCACCGCAAGTCGTATTTCCACAAAGAATATGCGCAAGCTCCGTGTGTTCCAGGAGAACTCCTATCTGGTCGCCGACTACGCTGAGCGCCGGGCCTATGCGGTCTATCGCGAGGAAGAACCGGATGAGGAAGGATATCCTCAGGTGTCGATGGAAGAGATGGAAATCGAGGAGCGCGATGCCCTCGAAGAAGAGGTCTTCACTTTCCTGAACGCCATCAAAAGTGGGGGCACTCCTGCGGTGGATGGCGTTGAAGGCAGACGCGCCCTGAGCGTCGCTCTGGAAATATCGGCCCAAATTGAGCAGCGGATGCGCACTGGATGAGCGCTCTGCGGAGGTGAATCATCAAGATATTTTTGAGTGCCGGCGAGGCTTCGGGTGATCTTCACGGTTCCTATCTCGTACGAGCCCTTCTGGTTCACGCTCCCAACACTCCCATCATGTGCATGGGAGGGCCCCTTCTCGAGGCTGCCGGGGCCACGATCCTGGTGGACCATCGCCAGTTGTCGGTTGTGGGCCTCTCTGAGGTTGCCGGGCATGCCAAGGTACTTTACCAGGCGTGGCGAACGATCAACACGCACCTCCGCAAAAACCCTCCTGATGTGGTTGTGCTCATAGACTTCCCCGACTTCAACTTCCTTCTTGCTCGCCTTGCCAAGCGACTTGGCATCAAAGTATTCTATTACATCAGTCCGCAGGTCTGGGCCTGGAGGAGCCGCCGGGTGCGGACCATAAAGCGTCTGGCAGACGAGATGGCAGTAATTTTGCCGTTCGAAGTCGAGTTCTACGCTCGGCATAACATGAGGGTATGCTTTGTCGGGCATCCGCTCCTGGATGTCCTGGCAACTCCACCATCGCTTTCGCAGGCAAGGGCGCGATACCGGACCCCGGAGGCGACGCCGCTTATTGGACTCCTGCCCGGGAGTCGCCAAAGCGAGATCCGCTCTCTCCTTCCCCTTTTCCTGGATGCGGCGGAGGTCCTTAGAGAGCATCTGCCCAACGTCTCTTTCATTATTCCCGTTGCACCTTCCCTGCATGCACCTTCCTTTGAAACTGCGCTCCGGGATCGCAACCTTCCCGTACGGTTGGTGACGGGCGACACGTATGGCGTGGTGCGTGCCTGTGATCTGCTGCTGACGGTCTCGGGCACGGCCACTCTGGAAGCCGCCATTCTGGGTGCGCCGATGATCATCGTTAACAGGGTGTCCGATCTGAGTTATTATCTTGCTCGACACTTGATACGAGTCAGCTATATCGGCCTTCCAAACCTGGTAGCCGGGCGTCAGATCGTGCCGGAATTGGTGCAGAATGATGCCCAGCCCGAGCTTATTGCCGCCGAGGCGCTGGACCTTCTGGAACATCCGGAGCGCTTGGAACGGCAGCGCGCAAGACCTGGCACGGATTAAAAACAAGCTGGGAGCGCCGGGAGTAGCGGACCGGGTGGCGAAGCTGGTGCTGGGAATATCGGATTTCGGATAAAGGGGAGGACAGCCATGAACACGCATGCAGAGTTTCTGGTAAGAGAGGACTGTATCCTGCTGCTGGTTGACATTCAGAAAGTCATGCTCGACCTGTGTTTGGAGCATGATCTGGTAACCAAGAATGCTGCTGCCCTGATCGATATCGCCAAACTCTTTAAAATTCCGATCCTGTTCTCGGTCCACAACGCCGAAAAATTAGGCGGCTTCATACCCGAACTGGTGGACCGAGTCCCTCAGCCGACGGTAGTCAACAAACTCGAATTCAGCTGCTTTGAAAATGAAGCGATCTTCCGTGCAATTCAAGGATCCGGGCGTCGCACCCTGCTGCTCGCAGGGCTCGAAACGCATGTCTGTATCTTTCATACCGGCGCGCATGCCTTGCGACTGGGTTTTCGCGTGCACCTCGCCGCTGATGCGGTTACTTCGAGAAGCAGGGTCAACCGGGAAGTTGGGTTGCGGCGTCTGGAGCAAGCGGGAGCAGTGATCAGCACCACCGAAATGATGATCTTCGAACTGCTGAATCGAGCCGGGACGCCGGAATTCCGCGCCGCTTTGCCCCTCCTCAAGAAGCTTTAAACCACGGAACACACGGAACACACGGAAAAATGAGAAAATGAGAAAATGGGAAAACTGAAATTCGAGGAAGAGAGCTATCGGATTCGGGGGGCTGTCTATGAGGTCTACCGCGAAATGGGGTGCGGCTTTTTGGAACCCGTCTATCAGGAATGCCTTGAAAGACAGTTTCTTGAGGCGAAGATTCCCTTTGTCGCAAAAGCGGAGTTGGTTTTACATTACAAGGGTGAGCGTTTGAATCAAACCTACAAGCCTGATTTCATCTGTCTCGGAAAGATTATTGTGGAAATTAAGGCCGTCAAAGAACTGGCTGATGAACATCGTGCCCAAGTCCACAATTATTTGAAAGCCACGGGGCACGAACTGGGATTCCTGATCAATTTCGGCCACTATCCGAAGGCCCAGATTGAAAGGATTGTTTTGTGACTCTTTCCGTGTATTCCGTGTATTCCGTGGTTGAGAAGAGGCTTGTCTAGGGACTGCGATGCCAAGGGGTTGTCCAGGGTCGGGTCCTTGTAATTGCTGCCCCTAAGGTCTCGCGACGCATTGGCGCACGCTTGCCATCGGGAAGCGCTTGCCGGGGCATTCCGTGGCTGATCCTGGAGCATCACGGTGACCGATGATGTTGGCAGCCGGAATGTGGTAATAGTCAGACAGGGTCTTCAGGAGATGGGTCAAGGACTGCAGCTGATTCGTCGTAGGGAGCTCATCATTGAAGTTGCCGACGAGCGCAATGCCGATACCCTTTTCATTCATTCCCGCCGTATTACAGTGAGCTCCGCTCTGCTGTTTAATCCAACGGGGAGCCACTTCGATTTGACCGTCACCTTTTCCTAAGGTGCCATTATCGATGAGAAAATGGTACCCCAAGCCATTCCAGAAACCCCGGTCCAGGTGTGAACGGTTGATGAGATAGGCCTTGCCAACATCGGTGGCGGTGTGGTGGATGACGATATATTTCCAGCGTGAGTTCGGGTAAAGGGCGATCACATTCCGAACCCCTTTTGCATTCGGAACGATCAGCTTTTGGCCTTGATGGATGGGATCGCCAGGTTTCATGGAGTTGGCCGCATAGATCGCTTCCGGGGACACATCATACATCTTGGAGATCCTCCAGATCGTTTCCAGCGGGGCAACCTCATGGGTGATCGTGTGAGGCATTCCGGGATCGATGAAACATTTTTCCACAACCTTGGCGCCCGAGTCTGGGGGTTGCGGCGCTCTGGGGGGGAAGAACGGGCCTGGCAGCGGGAACGGACACGGACCCACTGGGCGCCACCGCCACCACCTTGTGGCTGCAACCGGTCGGGACGAATGCAAAGAAGAGAACCAGGATGAAACTGGCAGTCTTCCGGAAAGATAACGCAAGAAATCTCTTCTTCATAAGCTCTCTTTAGGACGCCAAAGCCATGACAAATCTTCGTTTTCCCATCTTAAAGATCTTTCCCGTGTTTTCAAGTGCGAATATTGACCAACTTCAAGTGGAAAACTGCTTGACAAGGTATTTTCTTTTTCGTTACTGTTAGCCACAAAATGAAAGTAGGGGAGAACTGATGGTTGCGAAATATTATCGTTATTATTATTGCAGCGGACCTTAGGGAGCGCTTGGGATATGTGAGGCTGCCAGTTTAGTCTAATTGAGTGCATCGAAGCCGTGGGTATCCCGAAGTGGTCCCACGGCTCTTTTGTTTTCAGATTCAGTGACAAACAAAAGCGCGGGCCGTGGGAATAAATCTCCTGACGGCCCTTTTAATTGGCCAAAGCATCCGGACGAAGAGATGCCTATGCCGTTCTTTCAAGGAGACCAAAGTCATGATTATTGTTTTGAAACCTGGACACGAAGATGATGATCTGCATCGCATTGTAAGACGCCTTGAGGATTTGGGGTTCCGTGCGCATATCTCAAAAGGTGAACATCGGACCATCGTCGGGGCTATCGGGGATGAACGGATCCTGCGAGAAGTGCCCCTGGAATCGATGCCCGGCGTGGAATCGGTGCTGCCTATCCTCAAGCCCTACAAGCTGGTGAGCAGAGAATTCAAACCCGAAGACACCGTGATCAGAGTGAACGGTCAGGAAATCGGCGGTCAAAAGATCCAGGTGTTTGCAGGACCTTGTGCCGTGGAGAGCCGAGAGGTGCTAGAGGAAATTGCTGAAGCCCTGCTGCCTTCGGGGGTCCATTTTCTCCGCGGAGGGGCGTTTAAACCCCGAACCTCGCCATACGCCTTTCAAGGCTGGGGTGAAAAGGGCCTCAAGTTCCTGGATGCGGTGCGCGAACGAACGGGCATGCTGGTGGTGACTGAGCTCATGGACCCAAGGGATACCGTCCTGGTCTGCCGATACGCTGATATCATCCAGATTGGCACGAGAAACATGCAGAACTTCAGACTGTTGACGGAAGTGGGAAATATTGAAAAACCGGTGATCCTGAAGCGCGGGATGAGCGCCACCATAAAGGAGTTTCTCATGTCAGCGGAGTATATCCTTGCTCAGGGCAATGAGAGAGTGATCCTCTGTGAGCGGGGAATCCGGACCTTTGAAACCGAAACTCGCAACACCCTCGACATCAGTGCCATTCCTCTCTTGAAACAGTTGACCCATTTGCCGGTAATTGTGGACCCAAGCCATGCGGTGGGCCGGGCAGATCTGGTTCCGGCAGTCTCGAGAGCGGCGGTTGCTGCCGGCGCCGACGGTTTGCTCATCGAGGTCCACGTCAGGCCGGAAGAAGCCTTTAGCGACGGTCCTCAGTCCATGCGTCCCCAGGCTTTCGCGACGATGATCGAAGAATGCCAACGGGTGGCCAGGGCGGTCGGGAGGACTCTTTAGGATGGCCTGCTCGGCTAAGGGACTGTAGATTAATAAGTTGCTCTTTTTTCGATCCCTTTTCTAACCACAGGACTACGTATGGAGTCGCAGCAAGAATTTCCTCATTTTTTATCTGGGCAGGAAGATGGCGAATCGCAGCACTGGATTCGCGGAAACAGGATAGGAATCATTGGCGGCATGGGTCAGATGGGGCAATTATTTGGCGGCTTCTTTAAGGCCCAAGGATATCAAGTACATATCGCAGACTGCAACGCGGGTAAAGACAATGAAGAAGTCATGCGGATATCGGATATGGTCCTCTTTGCCGTGCCACTTCACCAGACGGTGAGCATTATCCGAGAACTCATTCCGTTCGCTCGCCCCGAGCAATTGCTCATGGATTTAAGCAGCCTCAAGGTTGCTCCCATTCAAGCAATGTTGCGCTCTCCCTCATCTATCGTAGGGCTGCACCCTATGTTCGGAGGAAACATCTCATCCTTTTCAGGCCAAACCATGGCAGCGTGTCCGGTGCGCATTGATCCGCAAGAATGGAGCCATCTTCGCGGGCTCTTCGAAAACCAGGGAATGCGCATCAAGGAATGCACCCCGGAAAAACATGATTACATGATGAGCATCATCCAGGTCCTGTTTCATGTGACTACCATGCTGACCGGCAGAGTGCTGCGGGAACTGGAGGTGGATGTTCCCGAAACCATGGAATTTACCAGCCCCAGCTACCGCCTGGAAATGAACCTCCTCGGCCGGATTTTTGCGCAAAACCCGTCCCTTTACTCCGCAATTACCCAAATGAACCCGTTCTCACAGGATGTTCTCGATCACCTGGAAGCCGGTCTGAAACGTTATAAGGAATGGTACAGCGCCGCCGATTTGTCGGCATTCGTCAGCGACTTTGAAAGGAGTGCCGAACACCTGGGAGATTTTTGTGAGCTGGCCTTCGAGGAAAGTTCTGCGCTCTTGGACTTTTCCATAGAACTGGCCCGATCCAGGACAGAAAAAAGAAGGAGTCAGGAGTGACAAGACAGAAGTGAGCAATCAGAAGAAAAAAGTCAGGAGACGGGAGCAAGAAGTCGGCACGATTCACGATCTTCCGATAATCGCGTAAGAAGGGCAGGGGATTAGGATTCTTCGACCTTTACAGAAACGTTGATTCTTTCAAGACATTCTTTTAGGCAATCTTCACAATTAGAGGTCTGAGAACCCTTTTGACAATATCGAGCAAAGGCGCTCAGCCAATCCAGACCGGTGCGAGGGCACATCTTGATAAATTCGAGAAAGCGAACCAAGCGATCGACAGCCATGGGGTCAATCGCGTGTTCAATGCGGCAGGCGTTGGCCTCGGCTTCGCCCGGGTCGAGCTGCAACGCCGCGATGAAGAATTCTTTGAGCGTTTCGTGACGGCGAATGACATCACGGGCGACGGCACGCCCAGCGGAGGTCAAGGTGATGTAGCTGTAAGGGCTGTAGTTGATCAGCCCCCGACCTGCCAGGGCTTTAAGCGCTCCTGTTACCGAAGCTCGCTGCACACTCATTTGGTCAGCGATGTCCTTGGCGCGAGCGACTCGGTTGGACCCCTCCAGGTGGTAGATGACCTCAAGATAATCTTCTAAGCTGGCAGAAAGTCCTTCCGGAAGATCATCGATCATAGCTGCTGCCTTCTTCTTTGTTTGGATGCGTCCATTTCATCTTATCCACTTCATCATGACGCTTTGAAATTAGTCTTCGAGGGAAGTAACCCCATGGCCCCGGTTCTCTTGGCAGCAACTTTCCCCTCCCTCGGACTCTCTTCCCAGACCTTAGGGTCTAAAGTGACAATCGGAACGCTCGGAACATCGTCTCCCAGAATGGTGACGGTCCCACTCGCTGGCAAGCCAATGGTGTAAGCGCTACTGGGTGCAAGGGTTAAGATAACGGATTTATCCGCAGGCGGCTGGCCATCGTCAAGGGGTGTGATCTGGATGTTTACCGACAACGAACCCGCTGGGATCGTGACGGTGCCGGTAAGCTTCTTGTAGTTGACGCCGTTCTTGGCTGTCCCATCAATGGTATACTTGACCGCCAGCGAGTTGGTGGTAATTCCTGCCCGCTTGATCTTAAAGGTTCCGTTGTTGCTGGGTAAAGCTGCGGTATTATCGGTTACCGAGATACTGACCGTTGGCAAATCATTCTCCAGAATAGTCATCGTAGCATTGTCCGGGGAGCTCAAATCGTAGTCGGTGCTACTCGAAAGGCTAACAATAACCGTCCTATCCCCCCTGGAAACGTTATCATCGATCGGTGTTACGTCGATATTTGCCGAAGATGATTCAGCGGGGATCACCAGCGACTTGGAAAGAGCTTTATAGTCCACATTTGCTTTTGCCGTCCCGCCGACCTCATAATTGACAAGCAGGTCTGAAGTCGGTGCGCCCGTGCGGGTGCGGGTAACGGTGAATTGCCCGGGTGTGGCGACGTCTTCCGAGATGCTGGTATCCTTTGCCTTGATGGTCACCTTCGGCGGGCTGTTGTCTTTGATGGTGACGGTGGCGCTGCTTGGCGCTGCTGAGATGTAGGCTGTGGTTTCTGCAAGTCTGAGCACAACCGTCTGATTGTCGTCGACGATTGCATCGACCACAGGGGTCACGGCGATGTCTGCTGACAATGCTCCGGCAGGGATCATTACCGTTCCCGGCAGGGTGACATGATCTGTACCATTTTTGGCCGTACCGCCGAGGGTGTATTGGACCGTCAACGCAGAGGTCGTATCTCTGGTTCGACTCACCGTAAACTTGCCTTCCTTCAGGCCCGGTTCCGTAGCAGTCGGGTCAGAGGCAACGACGCTTACTTTCGGAAGGTTGTCAGCCAGGATGGTGACGGTCCCGCTCTTCGGTGCAACCAAAGAGTAGACAGTACTCGACTTAGGCTTGAGGATAACAGTCTTATTGACTTTCGCTTTAGGGCCGGCAGGCGTTATCAGGATGCTGACCGATGAAGAACCCTTTGGAATGGTGACGGCGCCGGCAAGCTTTTTGTAATCCGTACCATTCGTCGCCGTGCCGTCGGTGCTGTACTTAACCTTTAGCGGGGCGCTTGTAATACCCGTCCGGTTAATCTTGAACCTTCCCGTATTGCCTGGTCTGTTGGCGACGGCATCGGCCACGGTGATACTGACAGTCGGCAACTCATTGTCACGGATAGTAATAGTCGCATTGTCAGGAGCGCCCAAATAGTAAGCGGAGCTGGAACTGCTCAACAACGTAGCGACAACCGTCCTGTCCCCTTTGTATTCCTTGTCATCAATGGGGGTTACATTAATAGCTGCCGATGCCTTACCGGCAGGAATCAAGAGGGGGAACGGAGGGGATTTGAAATCCACGCCGCTCTTTGCCGTTCCCCCCAGATCATACTGAACAACCAAGGCTGAGACGGTTGAGCCCGTGCGGGTGGCAGTGAATTTGCCGGTGGTGACGCCGGTCTCGATGATGCTGCTCTCGCTTGCCTTGATGACAACAACCGGGGGGTCAGTGTCGATAATAAGCAGCCAGGCGCTCGTTGGCGTGCCCAAGGCGTATGAGAGATTGGGCAGGGGATCCGGCGAGAGCGCAACATTAAGAGTCACGTCTCCCAGAGACTGATTATCGTCTATTGCCGTCACATCGATGAAGGCAAAGGCTTGACCTGCAGGAATGGTCACATAATCTGGAAGGGCGACATAGTTAACATCTTTTTGACCGGTGCTGCTGGAAGTGTAGTTTACGGTCAGGTCATGATGACAGTTGCCGAATCGTTGAACCCTGAACCGTCCCACCATTCCTGATTCGCTGGCGTTCTGCACCATGTATATGGATACTTTGGGTTGTTCAGCATCGACAATTATCAGGGTTGCGTGATTTGTCGTCGAATCGGTGTAATAGGAAGAGCTGTCAGAAATGGTGAGGACCACCGTCTTGTCAGGCGCCACCGTCTTATCATCTATTGGCGTTAACTCAATGTCCATGGCAGATGTATTGGCAGGGATGGTCACCTTGCCGGGAAGGGCCACATAATCAGTACCAGAAAAGGCGCTTCCACCCATCGTGTAGTTGACGGTTAAAGGAGAACTCATGTCCCCGGTCCGGTAAATAGTGAATTTACCTGGATTCGTTCCAGCCTCGGAAACCAGGTCACTGGTTGCTCCAACAGCTACTTTTGGCCATTCATCATCCATAATACTAATTGTGGCCGTGACAGGAGAAGCGATCTTGTAAGCAGTGCTGGACGTCAGGGTAGCGGTAACGGTCCTGGTCCCCTTCATTATCTTATCATCAATGGGAGTGATCTGAATGCTTGTATTATCATCACCGGCTGGTATGGTAACTGTTCCAGAGAGCACTCCATTATAGTCGATACCATTGATTGCGGTACCGCCGGAGCTATCATAGTTCACCGATAGAGGCCAGGCGTTGGACTCACCGCTTTTTCGACTTACCGTGAAAAGACCAACCGTTGTTCCATTTTCTTCGATAATCTTCACAGGCGCCGTGATACTTACTGTTGGAAGGTCGTTGTCATGAATAATGACCGTTCCCTTGTTGGGCTTACCGAGGAGGTAATAAACACTTCCTGAAAGGGTCACAATAACGGTTCGATCTCCTCCGTATACCGTATCATCCTTGGGAGCTACGAAGAAGTCTGTCGAAGCGGTGCCCGCAGCAATACTCACCGTACCATTAAGCCTCTCGTAGTCCGTCCCATTTTGAGCTGAGCCGCTAACGGTGTAATAGACAATCAGGGGAGTATTTTGCTTCGAATTACGGGTAACCGTAAATTTCCCACTCTTGGGACCAGCCTCCGATGCATTGTCATCAGAGGCAACGATGGTCGCGGTGCTGAGATCGTTGTTAGCAAGATAGACCGTGGCGCTGGATGGAGAGCCGATTTTGTACCAGCCATTAGCGGCAAGGGCCAAGATAACGGTTTCTCGATCTTCGGGAAGTGAATCATCAATAGGCACCACCTGAATGCTTGCAGATGCATTACCATCCGGGATCACCACATATCCAGGAAGATAATTGTAATCAACGCCATTGGTTGCGGCCCACCCGCTGGTGCTGATCGTATAGTAAACGGTCAGCGCCCCTTTGGTGTTTCCCTTGCGGGACACCAGGAATGATCCCGGGTCCATGCCTTCTTCGATTCCACGATTGTCACTCGCCGCAATAGTCACAGTAGGGGCGTCGTTATCAGCAATCGTAACGGTACCGCTGTTGGGGACGCCGACATTATAGGAACCAGGGGATAAGATAGTAACGATGACCGTAGTCGACCCTTCCATGATGGAGTCATCAAGGGGCTGCACCACGATGTCTACCGAACTGGCTCCCACAGGAATAGTTACTGCGCCCAAAAGCTTCACATATTGGACGCCACTCGTTGCATTACCATCAACGCTATAGGTGACGGTGAGCGGCAACGTGGTGGTTCCCGTCCGGTAAACAGTAAACAGACCAGTAACCGAGGGCTCTACGGCATTGGGTTGCGTAGCCTTGATGGTAACTGTCGGGAGATCTCTCTCTAGAATGATAATGGTGGCGGTGTTGGGACTGCCGACTTTGTAAGGAGCGCCGCTGGAACTGGAAAGGGTAACCACAACCGTCTGGTTGCCGTCATATAATCCGTCATCTATAGGCTGGAGCGCGATCGTTGCAGAAGTGGAACCGGCAGGAATGATGACGGGTGCTGTCATGGGTTGGAAATGGGTACCGCTTTTTGCCGTCCCGCCAGGGGTGTAGTCAACGCTTATCGGAAACGAAGCCGCTCTGGTGCTGGTAAAAACGAATTGGCCGGGTTGCAGGCTATTTTCCGGGATGCTCTGGGACGATGCCATGACACTCACCGCGGGCAAATTGTTGTCGGCGATGGTTATCGTAGCAGTCGTGGGCGAACCGATGGTGTAAAAGGAGCCGCTGGCGAGCGTAACCACCACCGTTTGGTTGCCGTCATACAAATGATCGTCAACAGCGGTGAGCGTCATGGTGGTGAAGGTGGCGTTCGCAGGGATGGTGACGAGTCCGAGCGGTAGATAATTGGCGCCGCTTTTTGCCGTTCCGCCAGGGGTGTAGTTAACAGTTATCGGAAACGAGGCCGCTCTGGTGCTGGTGAAAACGAATTGTGCGGATTGCGAGCCTGATTTCGGGATGCTTGGAGACGATGCCGTGATACTCACCGCTGGCACATTATTGTCGGCGATAGTTATGGTAGCAGTCGCGGGCGAACCGATGGTGTAAGAGGAACCGCTGGCGAGCGTAACCACCACCGTTTGGTTGCCGTCATACAAATGGTCATCAACAGCGGTGAGCGTCAGGGCGGTGGAAGTAGCGTTCGCAGGGATGGTGACGGGTCCGAGCGGTAGATAATTGGCGCCGCTTTTTGCCGTTCCGCCAGGGGTGTAGTTAACAGTTATCGGAAACGAGGCCGCTCTGGTGCTGGTGAAAACGAATTGTGCGGATTGCGAGCCTAATTTCGGGATGCTTGGAGACGATGCCGTGACACTCACCGCTGGCACATTATTGTCGGCGATAGTTATGGTAGCAGTTTCGGGCGAACCGATGGTGTAAAAGGAACCGCTGGCGAGCGTAACCACCACCGTTTGGTTGCCGTCATACAAATGGTCGTCAACAGCGGTGAGCGTCAGGGCGGTGGAAGTAGCGTTCGCAGGGATGGTGACGGGTCCCAGCGGCACATAATTGGCACCGCTTTTCGCCGTTCCGCCAGGGGCGTAGTTAACAGTTATCGGAAACGATGCCGCCCTGGTGCTGGTGAAAACGAATTGTGCGGATTGCGAGCCTGATTTCGGGATGCTTGGGGATGATGCCGTGACACTTACCGCTGGCACATTATTGTCGGCGATGGTTATGGTAGCAGTCGCGGGCGAACCGATGGTGTAAGAGGAACCGCTCGCGAGCGTAACCACCACCGTTTGGTTGCCGTCATACAAATGGTCGTCAACAGGGGTGAGCGTCAAGGTGGTGGAGGTGGCGTTCGCAGGGATGGTGACGGGTCCCAGCGGCACATAATTGGCGCCGCTTTTTGCCGTCCCGCCCGGGGTGTAGTTAACAGTTATCGGAAACGAAGCCGCTCTAGTGCTGCTGAAAACGAATTGGGCGGATTGCGAGCCTGATTTCGGGATGCTTGGAGACGATGCCGTGACACTCACCGCTGGCACATTATTGTCGACGATGGTTATCGAAGCAGTCGCGGGCGAACCGATGGTGTAAAAGGAACTGCTGGCGAGCCCAACCACCACCGTTTGGTTGCCGTCATACAAATGGTCGTCTACAGCGGTGAGCGTCAGGGCGGTGGAAGTAGCGTTCGCAGGGATGGTGACGGGTCCCAGCGGCACATAATTGGCGCCGCTTTTTGCCGTCCCGCCCGGGGTGTAGTTAACAGTTATCGGAAACGATGCCGCTCTGGTGCTGGTGAAAACGAATTGGGCGGATTGCGAGCCTGATTTCGGGATGCTTGGAGACGATGCCGTGACACTCACCGCAGGCAAATTATTATCCACGATGGTGACTACCGCACTCTTTGGAGAACCGAGAGCGTAAAGGGGGCCGCTGGCAAGCGTAACCACTACCGTTTGGTTGCCATCATACAAACCGTCATCAATGGGTGCGAGCGGAATGCTTGCAGACACGGAGCCAGGAGGAATGGTGATGGATCCTGGCAGCTTTTGGTAATTGACGTCACCCGTCGCCGACCCGCCAGTCGTGTAATTTATGGTCATCGTGATAGAGGCTTTGCGGGATTGAGAGACGACAAATTGAGTCTGCGGCCCCAGCTTGGGAACGGTGGCAGACATTGCCGTAATACTGACCACAGGCAAATTATTATCCACGATGGTGATCATCGCATTACCGGGTAGGCCGACATTGTATAGGGGGCTGCTGGAAGGCGTAATGACAACCGTTTGGTTACCATCATACAAACCGTCGTCAAAAGGGGTGAGCGTCAGGGTTGCTGAAGTGGCGAACGCAGGGATGGCGCCGGACCCTGAAAGAACGTAATGAGTGCCACTTTTTGCCGTCCCCCCGACGATGTAGTTAACGGTTATCGGAAAGGAAGCCGCCTTGCTGGTGGAGAAAACGAACTGACCGGTCTGGGGCCCTAGCTTTGGGATGCTTGCAGGGATTGCAGCGATGCTTAACGTGGGTAAATTGTTGTCCGTGATGGTTATGGTGGCGGTATTCGCAGGGCCGATAGTGTAAGAGGCGCTCCCGGAAAGGCTGACGATGACCGTCTGGTTGCCGTCATAAAGACCGTCATCCCGGGGTGTGACCGTAATGGTTGTGGAGGTCGCAAGGGCAGCAATAGTGTTGGACCCTGACAACGTATAATGAGTGCCGCTTTTTGCGGTCCCCCCAACGGTGTAGTTAACGATTATCGGAAAGGACGCAGCCTTTGTGGTTGAGAAAACGAATTGACCGGTTTGCGGCCCCAGGTGTGGGATGCTTGCAGGTATCCCGGCGACGCTCAACGTGGGCAAATTATTATCCACGATGGTTATGGCAGCAGTATTGGCAGAGCCGACAGTGTAAAAGGTGCTCCCGGAAAGATTAACAATAACCGTCTGGTTGCCGTCATAAAGGCCGTCATCCTTGGGTGTGACGGTAAGGGAGGCGGAAGTGGCGAGTGCCGCAATCGTGTTGGATCCTGCCAGAATATAATTGGCGCCGCTTTTTGCCGTGCCGCCTAAAGTATAGGCTACAGTCAAAGGAAAGGAGGCTGGCCTGGAAGAAAAGAAAACGAATTGGCCGGTTTGCGAACCCAACTTCGGGATGCTTGGAGACGGTGCGATGACACTGACCACCGGCAAATCATTGCCCACGATGGTTATGGTGGCAGCGTCAGGAGAGCCGACAGTGTAAAGGGACCCACTGGAAAGGTTAATGGTGACCGTTTGGTCGCCGCCATACAGACCATCATCCTTGGGTAGGAGAGTCATGGTTGTGGATGTCGCGTATGCGCCAATGGTGCTGGACCCCAATAAAATGTAATTGCCGCCGCTCTTTGCCGTCCCGCCTACGATGTAGTTCACGGACACTGGAAATGCGGCTGGCCTGGTAATGGAGAATATGAATTGACCGGTTTGCGTACCTAACTTGGGGACGCTTGGAGACGGCGCCGTGACACTGACTGCGGGCAAATCATTACCCACGATGGTTATGGTGGCGATACTAAGAGAGCCGACCGTGTAGAGGGACCCACTGGCAAGGTTAACGGTCACCGTTTGGTTGCCGTCATAGAAACCGTCATCCTTAGGAGTGAGCGTCAGGGTTGTGGAAATAGCCCACGCGGGAACGGTGCCGGAGCCTGATAAAGTGTAATTCGTGCCGCTTTTCGCCGTCCCGCTGACGGTGTAGTTGATGGTCATCGGAATGGAAGCAGCCTTGCTGGTGAAAAAAACAAATTGACCGGTTTCCGAACCTATCTTCGGGACGCTTGAAGACGCTGTCGTGACAACCGCTACGGGCACATCATTGCCCACGATGGTTATCGTGGCCGTATTGGGGGAGCCGATGGTGTATGAAGTCTCACTGGCGAGATTAACAATGACCGTTTGGTTGCCGTCAAAAAAACCGTCATCCTTAGGGGTGAGCGTCAGGGTTGTGGAGGTAGCCAATGCAGGAATGGTGCTGGAACCCGACAGAGTGTAATTCGTGCCGTCTTTCGCGGTCCCGCCGACGGTGTAGTTCACGGTCACCGGAAAGGAAGCTGCCTTGCTGGTAGTGAAAACGAATTGACCGGTTTGCGAACCTATCTTCGGGATGCTTGGCGACGATGCCGTGACACTCACCGCAGGCACATCATTGTCGACGATGGTTATGGTAGCAGTCGCGGGCGAACCGATGGTGTAAAAGGAACCGCTGGCGAGTGTAACCACCACCGTTTGGTTGCCGTCATACAAATGATCGTCAACAGGGGTGAGCGTCATGGTGGTAGAGGTGGCGTTCGCAGGGATGGTTACGGACCCCAGCGGCAGAAAGTTGGCGCCGCTTTTTGCCGTCCCGCCAGCGGTGTAGTTAACAGTTATCGGAAACGAGGCCGCTCTGGTGCTGGTGAAAACGAATTGAGCGGATTGCGAGCCTGACTTCGGGACGCTTGGAGTCGATGCCGTGACACTCACCGGCAAACTATCCACGATGGTTATCGTCGCAGTCGCGGGCGAACCGATGGTGTAAAAGGAACCGCTGGCGAGCGTAACCACCACCGTGTGGTTGCCGTCATACGAACCGTCAACAGGGGTGAGCGCCACGGTTGCCGAAGTAGAACCGGCAGGAATGATAACGGGCCCTGTCATGGGTTTGAAATGGGCGCCGCTGGTTGCCGTCCCGCCGACGGTGTAGTTCACGGTCACCGGAAAGGAAGCAGCCTTGCTGGTGGTGAAAACGAATTGAGCCGATTGCGAGCCTGACCTCGGGACGCTTGGAGTCGATGCCGTGACACTCACCGGCAAATTATCCACGATGGTTATCGTCGCAGTCGCGGGCGAACCGATGGTGTAAAAGGAACCACTGGCGAGCGTAACCACCGCCGTGTGGTTGCCGTCATACAAACCGTCAACGGGGGTGAGCGCCACGGTTGCCGAATTAGCACCGGCAGGAATGATAACGGGCCCTGTCATGGGTTTGAAATGGGCGCCGCTGGTTGCCGTCCCGCCGACGGTGTAGTTCACGGTCACCGGAAAGGAAGCAGCCTTGCTGGTGGTGAAAACGAATTGAGCCGATTGCGAACCTGACCTCGGGACGCTTGGAGTCGATGCCGTGACACTCACCGGCAAATTATCCACGATGGTTATCGTCGCAGTCGCGGGCGAACCGATGGTGTAAAAGGAACCGCTGGCGAGCGTAACCACCACCGTGTGGTTGCCGTCATACGAACCGTCAACAGGGGTGAGCGCCACGGTTGCCGAAGTAGAACCGGCAGGAATGATAACGGGCCCTGTCATGGGTTTGAAATGGGCGCCGCTGGTTGCCGTCCCGCCGACGGTGTAGTTCACGGTCACCGGAAAGGAAGCAGCCTTGCTGGTGGTGAAAACGAATTGAGCCGATTGCGGGCCTGACCTCGGGACGCTTGGAGTCGATGCCGTGACACTCACCGGCAAACTATCCACGATGGTTATCGTCGCAGTCATGGGCGAACCGATGGTGTAAAAGGAACCGCTGGCAAGCGTAACCACCACCGTGTGGTTGCCGTCATACGAACCGTCAACAGGGGTGAGCGCCACGGTTGCCGAAGTAGAACCGGCAGGAATGATAACGGGCCCTGTCATGGGTTTGAAATGGGCGCCGCTGGTTGCCGTCCCGCCGACGGTGTAGTTCACGGTCACCGGAAAGGAAGCAGCCTTGCTGGTGGTGAAAACGAATTGAGCCGATTGCGGGCCTGACCTCGGGACGCTTGGAGTCGATGCCGTGACACTCACCGGCAAACTATCCACGATGGTTATCGTCGCAGTCGCGGGCGAACCGATGGTGTAAAAGGAACCGCTGGCGAGCGTAACCACCACCGTGTGGTTGCCGTCATACAAACCGTCAACGGGGGTGAGCGCCACGGTTGCCGAAGTAGAACCGGCAGGAATGATAACGGGCCCTGTCATGGGTTTGAAATGGGTGCCGCTGGTTGCCGTCCCGCCGACGGTGTAGTTTACGGTCACCGGAAAGGAAGCAGCCTTGCTGGTGGTGAAAACGAATTGAGCGGATTGCGACCCTGCCCTCGGGACGCTTGGAGTCGATGCCGTGACACTCACCGGCAAATTATCCACGATGGTTATCGTCGCAGTCGCGGGCGAACCGATGGTGTAAAAGGAACCGCTGGCGAGCGTAACCACCACCGTGTGGTTGCCGTCATACAAACCGTCAACGGGGGTGAGCGCCACGGTTGCCGAAGTAGAACCGGCAGGAATGATAACGGGCCCTGTCATGGGTTTGAAATGGGTGCCGCTGGTTGCCGTCCCGCCGACGGTGTAGTTTACGGTCACCGGAAAGGAAGCAGCCTTGCTGGTGGTGAAAACGAATTGAGCGGATTGCGACCCTGCCCTCGGGACGCTTGGAGTCGATGCCGTGACACTCACCGGCAAATTATCCACGATGGTTATCGTCGCAGTCGCGGGCGAACCGATGGTGTAAAAGGAGCCGCTGGCGAGCGTAACCACCACCGTGTGGTTGCCGTCATACAAACCGTCAACGGGGGTGAGCGCCACGGTTGCCGAAGTAGAACCGGCAGGAATGATCACGGGCCCTGTCATGGGCTTGAAATGGGCGCCGCTGGTTGCCGTCCCGCCGACGGTGTAGTTTACGGTCACCGGAAAGGAAGCAGCCTTGCTGGTGGTGAAAACGAATTGAGCGGATTGCGACCCTGACCTCGGGACGCTTGGAGTCGATGCCGTGACACTCACCGGCAAATTATCCACGATGGTTATCGTCGCAGTCGCGGGCGAACCGATGGTGTAAAAGGAACCACTGGCGAGCGTAACCACCACCGTGTGGTTGCCGTCATACAAACCATCAACGGGGGTGAGCGCCACGGTTGCCGAAGTAGAACCGGCAGGAATGATAACGGGCCCTGTCAGGGGTTTGAAATGGGCGCCGCTGGTTGCCGTCCCGCCGACGGTGTAGTTCACGGTCACCGGAAAGGAAGCTGCCTTGCTGGTGGTGAAAACGAATTGAGCCGATTGCGAGCCTGACCTCGGGACGCTTGGAGTCGATGCCGTGACACTCACCGGAAAATTATCCACGATGGTTATCGTCGCAGTCGCGGGCGAACCGATGGTGTAAAAGGAGCCGCTGGCGAGCGTAACCACCACCGTGTGGTTGCCGTCATACAAACCGTCAACGGGGGTGAGCGCCACGGTTGCCGAAGTAGAACCGGCAGGAATGATAACGGGCCCTGTCAAGGGTTTGAAATGGGTGCCGCTGGTTGCCGTCCCGCCGACGGTGTAGTTTACGGTCACCGGAAAGGAAGCAGCCTTGCTGGTGGTGAAAACGAATTGAGCCGATTGCGACCCTGACCTCGGAACGCTTGGAGACGATGCCGTGACACTCACCGCAGGCAAAATATTATCGACGATGGTTACGGTGGCAGCATTGGGAGAGCCGACGGTATAAAGGGCGCCGCCGGAAAGGTCAACGGTTGCCGTCTGATTGCCGTCATAGATGCCATCATCAATCGGAGTGAGTGAAATGGCAGCAGAGCTGGCGCCCGCAGGAATTATCACAGACCCCGGCAAAGCTTGGTAGTCGATACCGTTCTTGGCTGATCCGCCAAGCGTATAATTCACGGTCAGGTCAACGCTTGTTGAAGATGAGCGGGAAATTGTAAACTCGCCTTTTTCCGATCCCGCTTTAGAGACACGAGCCTTTGTTGCAACGATGGTAACGTCCGGTTTTGTGACCGTAATATAACCATCCCTTGTCTCGGTATCATTTCCAGCTTCACCGCCGACCTTCAGGCTTACCGCGTAACTGCCGGGCGCCACATAGGTGTGGCTTGGATTTTGAGCAGTAGTGGAATTTCCATCACCAAAATTCCAGGACCAACTCGAGATCGTGCCTTCGGACAGGTCTGTAAACTTGACCGTAAGGGGATATCCACCAGAGGTTGGACTGGCGCTGAAGCTGGCCAACAGGGCGTTGAGCTTGGCCACAAAGGCATCAGAGCCTCCGCCGTTCACCTTCATAAAGGCGTTGGCGATCCAGGGGAAATCGACAGACGATGTCTTCCCCGCCACGTAGATGTCGCCTTTGGAGTCAGTAGCAATGCCATAGCCGATGTCATCGGCAGTGCCCCCAAGATAGGTGGAGAAATCCAAGCTATCTCCCATGGCATTGAGCCTTGCGACGAAAGCGTCAGCACTCCCCCCGCCATGGACGTTTTGGATCGCTTTTATCGTGGGGAAATTCCCGGAGGTTTGGCCGGTAACGTAAGCCCTGCCGCTACCGTCCACCGCAATGGCCTGACCGGTATCATTCCCATCGCCCCCAAGAAAGGTAGAGTAAGAAAGGCTGTATCCCGTGGGGTCCAGTTTCGTGACAAAAACATCGAATGCACCGCCGCCGAACCCGCTCTGCCAGGGATTAGCAAGGGGAAAGCCAGAAGCCGATGAGGTCTTGCCTGTGACGTAAACACTATGATTAAGGTCGACTGCAATCCCCCGACCAAAATCGGCGCCGCTGCCGCCCAGGTAAGTCGAGTAGCCAATGAGACCAGATGTGCCGTCGATTTTCACCACAAAAGCATCGGCCGCTCCGCCACCATATTCAATCTGCGCCCCACCGGCCATTGGAAAGTCAGATGAAGAAGTTTCTCCCGCTATGTATATGCTTCCGTTATCATCGACGGCGACGCCATAACCGGAGTCGGTATCATTGCCCCCGAGGAACGTCGAATATTCAAGTACATCACCGGATATACCGAGTTTCGCTACGAAGGCATCAAACGATCCGCCGCCATAGGTGAAGGCACTCCCGACGATGGGAAAGTCGGAGGAAGAAGTCTCACCGGTGACATAAGCCTTGCCGTCCCTGTCCACGGCAATCCCGAGGCCGGTGTCACTTTGACTGGCTCCGAGATAGGTCGAATAGACCACCGACCCTTTGGGGTTCAGCTTGACCACAAAGGCGCGGGGTGAATCTGGGCTCCCAGGGGTGCTTGGATAAGGATTAACGGTGGGAAAGTCGGGAGACGTGGTCACTCCCGTTATGTAGGCACAGCCCGTTTCATCCACGGCGATGGCGTAGCCGGATTGGGTATCATTGCCCCCCAAATAGGTGGAGTAGTCTAATTTGTCCCCCGCCGCATTGAGCTTCAACACAAACACGTCGGCACTCCCTCCCATAAAGGAGCTCTGCAAGTGCGGTTTGGTGGGGAAGTCGGACGATGAAGTTCTTCCGGTCACATAGGCGCCACCCAGAGCGTCAACGGCAATGGCATAGCCGGCGTCACTTCCGGAGCCGCCGACATAGGTGGAGTAAACCAGCACCGGGTCGATAATGAGGGGGTAGTTTCCGTTATAGGAAGCCACCTCGAACCCAAAGACAAAGTCAGGACTTTCCTTTGAGGAGTACGGAGACCGCTGTTCGATATCGAATCTTCCGGCGACGTTAACATGTTTCCCATTGATCTCCTGATACGCCATTGGTTTCTTGTGAACCAGGATGCCCCCATCAGGAAGTTCTAAGTGCAGGTCCCCCTCTTCTGTGGTTCTGAAATTCTGCACGCCTTGGTATCCGAACTTGACCTGGGATGGCTTGGCGCCGGGTTTGATGATGACGTCGTATTCCAAACGCTGATTCGAACCGTAGAATCTGAAATCAATGCCAGGATAGGCTTCCTGATACACAATGGATCCATATGTTGGAATATTTGTCTTCCACTTCGCGGGACCTTTCCCCAGGAAGTAGTTGACCCTGCCATCCTGTTGTTCCTGGCCGTCGATCCTGACATCCTTGTGAATGCCGATCGGGAAGAGCCGCACTTGGGAGAATTCGGCGCCCTTTTCGCCGCGCCTCGAATTTGATCTTTCCGTAGATCTCGCAACGGACTCACCTTCAGACAAATTAGCAAAACGGTCTCCCGTTTTTTCAAAACTGAAGACAATTTCTTCTTCTGAAAAAAAGATGGAATGCCCCAGGCCCCTTTCGTAATACTTCACCTCAGGATTGAGCTGCCCCTCGTTCTTCATAAAGTACAGTGGGAGCTGGCCATACCTGTCCGCTCGCAGTAATTTCTCTGCCGGCCTTGACATGGTCAACGACAGGCCAACGAAGAAGAGGGCGCAAAAGAGGCAAATTAACAATATTGCGAGAGGGCTGCCTGGTGACCGGCCTGGGGAAAAACGAAGCCTCTCCAGGAATTGGTTCGTCGCTCTCATTTTGTCCTTCCCTACCGGGTGGTAGTTTGCTGAAATCGGATGACTCAAGTACCCCTCCATGACGCTTGATGCGTCTGGCTTCTATAGCGACTCTAACTTATACACATTCAGCCGACGTTTAGTCACGTCCCTGACGTTTATTGCCCAGGCTTCTATCTCGACCCCGATGTTCATGCAAAGCATCAGTGAGACCTGCGGTGACAGCGTAATCGTAAAGGATTCTATCTATAATCGCTCTAGCTTATCCACTTCACTACGGCGCGTCAAGGTGCAACTCCGATGGGTTGGTTATGCCAAGCCATCGCATCTTTTTGACATGATCGAGAAAAACTGTTAAGTAGGCCGTCAGTTTTCCTGAAGTCGGAGCAACGGCATCGCTCGCATGGGATAAGCCAGGTCTTCAAGCAACATCATCCATTAAGGGAATTTTGAGGGTGTTCATGGAAGAGAACAAATTGCGATCACAGCCACCATCAAAGGGCCCGCTGCAACCCGTCCTCGATTTGCTTCAGGGTGGGGACCCCGAGGCTATTTGCAGCAGCTATGGGATCACGCGGGAAGAACTCGAAAAAAGACTTGAAGCTTATCAGACCTCCCGCCATCAACTCGTCCTTGCGGAGCAGCTAAGCACGAAGAAGGCGGGACGAAACGAGCCCTGTCCTTGTGGCTCCGGCAAAAAGTTCAAGAAATGCTGTCTCCTCAAACACGAGGAAGCAAGGAAGAACCTCCCCCAGGACCAGTTGCGGGAATTGGAGGACCGGACAAAAGCGCGGCAGAAACTCGAAGACGATGTCAAGAATGGGTTCGACCTCCTGTTTTCCCAGGATTTTCCAAGGGCACAGATGCTCGCCCACCGTCTTCTGAAATCCTATCCCGACGATGACCGCCTTCATGATATGCTGGTGACATCCTTTCTCGCAGCGGGTGATTATGATGACGCTTCTGTCGCATGCCGTCAGCGCTGGCAGGTGGCTCTCGAAGAACGGGATTTCTTCCGGGAACAGGGATATCACCAGAGAGAAGGAAGTGACCATAGCCAACTCGTTCATTTCTACGCTCCTTCAACCTGGCTTGAAAAGTTCTGGATCGCTCAGCGAGCACGTGCTTACCGCGACCTCTTCCCAGCCCATGCGGATTCTTCGCTGGCAATGGTTGCAAGGGAGCTGATGACCGCCAATGATGCTCAGCGCTTCCCTTCCCGCCAGGAGGATGGCTACCTGATTCGCAGACAGGGCCTGGCTTCGGTTTTGGAACGACTTGAGCGCGAGGGACCCCCGGCAATTCCTTACCTCCTTCCCCTCACCTATTACTTTTCCTGGGCCAGCCTGTTTGTCCCGGACCTTCTGCATGCTTATGGCACGGATGAAAGCATCAAACTTCTGGCAGAACTTTCGATGTTCCGTTTTCCCTACTTTGCCCAAAAATGTCTTGCCAATCTTGAAACCTTCGGGGAGCGGGCCGTAACCGTTATTGACAGCGTCCTCAATGAAAATCCTGCTTTTGACGAACTAAAAGGGGGCCTGATCAAGGTCCTCGGAAATGTCCCCGGTCCCGCAAGCCTTGCGATTTTAGAAAGGCTTGTCGAGCACGAAAATATCTATGTGGTGAAATGGGTCGCAGAGGCTTTGGAACGTTTCGAGGGCGCCCAAGACTCGCCTCACCTCCAGAAGGCGAAAGAGCGGCTGGCATCCATGGACAGAGTTGCCGGGGTGTTCCCGGAGGTGGCGGGGAATATCAATACATAGACCGGTAGAGCCGACGTTTGAGGAATATCAGTGAGGTTTGGCAAAGACGGGCGGGAGGGGATATCCCGCCCGTCATGGTATGCGCAACAGGAATAAACGTTAACAGCCGCCGGGTCCTGATCGCAAGAAACCAGCGGGAGTTTGGCCACTTACGGCACAGCAATTTTCTTCAGGAGTTTGCCGGATTCGGCATCCCTGATCACCAGCGACTCGGTCAAGGCATTACTGGTATGAGTCAATACGCCGAGCTCGGGAACGCCGTTGCCGTTCAAATCGTCCAACACTACAAGCGACTTAGCGAGGGCACTGATCTTGTTAAAGTTGACTTGTTTAATCAGCGTCGAGGTCAGTGCGTCGCGGATGTCGACGACCACGGAGCCGTCGTTGTTCTTGATCAGCACGGCAATTTCCGGTGCGCCATTGCCGTTAAGGTCGGGCATTTCGGCCAAAGCGAGAGGCGCTTGCTTGCCTTGAGGCGTCCCGTAGTTGATGATGGAATGCTGCGTTAGGTCGGAGGCATCCCGAACCAAGACTTCCATTGCGTCACCATTGACTTCGTCCCGGATCAGGGCCAGGGTCGCCACCTGCCCGCCTTTGCCGTTCAGGTCTTTCATGCCGATCGTCTGCACTATGTTGACCTGGGGTTCGTGATCTCCCGGCGGCGCGACGATTTCAATATCGTCGAGGTACCAGCCAGAAGCGACCTCGTCGCCACCGTCCACCCAATCGTCAATGTGGCGGAACGCGAGTTTCACCTTTTGGTTGGCGTAGGCAGTCAGATCGATTTCCTTTTGTGTCCACACGGCAGACGAGCCCCGCACTGGATCGCCAATATTCTTCCAGGCCGACCAGGACAACTTGTCGAGGGCGGGATCCCAAATCGAGATCTGCACCTGACCGCGATCATCCTCATAGCCCGCCACTGCGTACTGATGCCATTCCCAAAAGCGCAGAAGGATTTCCTCAAATCCGGTTATTGGAGGCAACTGGATCTCAGGGCTGAACAGGGCGCTATCGGTGTCCCAGTCCGGATAATCGCCGGCCAAGATGGTTCCAACGCAAGAACCGCCCTTGTGGCAAGCGCCTGGGCCTGCCGTAGGCGAGCCCACCTCCCAAAGGCCGTTTTCGGCGCTCCACCGACCCCAGCCCGCTTCAAAATCGCCGCCTAGAGCAGTCCAGGGTAGCGGTGTCTCCAGAATCACCGCTACGTCGTCTATGTACCAGCCAGAAGCGACCTCGTCGCCACCGTCCACCCAATCGTCAATGTGGCGGAACGCGAGTTTCACCTTTTGGTTGGCGTAGGCAGTCAAATCCAGGTCTTTGACGGACCAAACCGGCGAGCCTGCGCGCACTGGATCGCCAATATCGTGATAGGCCGACCAGGACAACGCGTTGGGGTCCCAAATCGAGATCTGCACCTTACCGCGATCATCCTCATAGCCCGCCACTGCGTACTGATGCCATTCCGAAAAACGGAGGCGGATTTGCTGCGTGCCGGTCACCGCGGGCAGCACGATGGAAGGGCTGAGCAAGCGGCTATCCGTACTATCGTCGGGATAGTTGCCGCTGAGGTTTGTGCCGGCGCAGTTCGTGCTGCCCCCGGCACAGGCAACTGGCCCCACGGTTTTGGGCGCGCCAATCTCCCACACGCCGTTGTCCGCTGACCAGCCATTCTGGCCCAACTCGAAGTTTTCAGAGAAAATGGCCGCGCGAGCAGGCAATGCAGATGCCAGCAGCACACTACACAACATGGTGAACCAAATCCGTTTCATCATTCTCCTTCTTTTGGTTGTTGACATTATCTCGGTTGACGCCCCATTCTCGGGCCTTCTCGACAATCGGAGCACGGGAGTGGTCGAAAGGATTCTGCGGTCGACTCAACCTATTTCGGCCAGCACAACAAGACAATTGAACACTTACAAAAATATAGCAGATAGGTTGCTAGCGAAACTCTTGCGCCTTGTCAATAAGAAAACAAAAAAGTATTTGCATGCCGATTTCTTGGCAGTTGATTAGAAACATCATCAGGGTATGTAATTGTGTTGGGGGGCGGAGTGATGGGCAGCTTGGCTCGAAAGCAGGTTGACCGACCGCTCGGGTATGGATAGCTGCCTATACGTTGACCTGTGAGCGCTCCCCACTTCCTCAATAATCGCATTTCATCCGCACACCAAGGCAAACCTCGCAGGAAGACCCGAGTGAAGCCACCGCTATGCTGAGAGCCCGGCAATCTGTCACCGTGGAAAGTAGAAAGTGGTGATACCTTAACAGATCCAGAACCTTGAAGGGGAGAATTGTCTGGCGTGGATATGGTTTTTGAATCATCAACTTTTGGCGATTGGATTTGTCCTCCTCCAAGGGAGCTATCGTTAGATCAACGCGGCCAGTAGACGAAACTCAGCTGTTTTGTTAAGCGCGCCTGCTCTGGTGATGATTCCGACCAAGTTTCCAGACGCTGGTGGTAACTTCGCGATCTCAGGAAATAAATCATCAATACTCGCTGACTTTCAAGCCAGCATATCATATTTCAAAAGCTTATGTCCGTGATCGATTCAGGATCTGCACGACTCATGTGACGGAAGCTCTTGCGATTTTGTTCTCCGGCATTCCACCCGCTTGGTCTTACGACTATCGGCGTGGTTGGACAAGTTCCTGAATGCCCAGTTCCTCCGCCCGCGAGGCCACTCGTTCAACGATAGCGGGAGCCATCACGATATCGTCCGGCCACGGCCGATGGTGATCGTCTTCGGGTCCCTTCCTGGTGGCATCGATGGCAATTCGGCCGGCTTGTCTAATAATGTCGCGCTTGGGATCGACATTATTAAAGACCTTCCACAGCACCAGCGAGGCATCCCTGAGATCGATGGAGGTATCGTAAAGGATGGCTATGGAAAAAGGCATCAGAGCGTCATGGCTCAGGAGTTTTTCGGCCAGATCGCGACCGGTGTGGCGCCCATCCTTTTGG
>CAWEHK010000036.1:0-126935 GCA_963808625.1 uncultured delta proteobacterium | reverse complement strand
TACATCACACCGTGGCCATCTCTCATTCAGGGACACGCTTAATTACAAAACTGAGGAGTAGGGATGACCGTGTTACTGCAACTACCTGCGATGTTAGGCTGTTGTCGAGTGAGATTGCCATCCTCCCATGGCTGTTTTGGAAAGCAGCTTGGTGCCGGCAAGTCCGCGTCATCAGCCTGGAATTGATTGCTATCCCCAAGCCTTACCTTAACTCCGATGCAGCCGGGCAGCTTCCCCGTCGGTGTTGTGTTAAACTGAAACAGGGGGCAATCGATGTCCTTTCCGGCCACCGTCTCGCAGATCCCTCGCGATTCATCGTAGAAAGGATCGTTCTTGTCCAAAGAGGATTGACACTTCCCCCCTAGCAATTTGCAGAAGCTCTTAGGCTGACAATAATCCGCCTTCGTTTGTACAAAATCACCTTCGAATTCAGAGAAGTCCGTGCTCAGCGTCAAGGTGCCGTTGTCCGGATTGTACCTTGCCTCCAGCCCGTTCCAGGGGACGTCTTCCTGGAACTTTAGATCGACGGTTCGGATATCGGCGCGCACCGGTTTTACGTAGTTACTCTTATTCGCATCAAAGTCTTTGATTCCCTTCCCGACATAGATCTGATACTTTTGCTTTGTGAGCTCATCGGCGTAAACGAAGAAGAGATAATAGCTTCCCTCGGGCTCAAAGACATTAACCGAAGTTATAGGAACGGGTCCCCCGCTACCCTTCTTTTGGGTTGCTTCACTGACGGTCGTATCGATGTAGTAGACACCGCTGTTCACCGTAAGCATGCTGCGCTGAAAAAACCCCATCCCCATCATGGGAATGGTACGGTCGGTATCCGCTGGTGACGTGACCAGTTGCCGGGACAAGGGGACACCATAACAACTTGGATCTGAACAATCTTTACCCCACTTCGAATCGAGGCACGTCTGAAGAGGCTTGCTGGGGATGACGGCACAGTCCTCGTCCCTCGCGCAGCCCTTGTTGTCTATTGAGCAGTGCCCGCCGCAGTCTTTTTCCAGCACGCAGGCAGGATACACGACAGTCGAAAGATACTGATAAGGGCTGGTTTTGGCGGTGCCGCCGGTTTCGCTCCCACTCGTTGTCTTGATATTAAAAGACTTGCACTCAGGGGCTTCGACCGGGGCAGTAAAAAAAGGATCTAAGTTTACCGATATGGTTTCTCCTTCACAAGGGGTGGTGGGACCCAGCAGCCCGGTAAGCGAGCCGTCGTCGTCGTTGAGTACGGTCTGGCGGTCAACTGCGGTAAACCCGTCGAATGTCTTATTCATAGGCGTGGTGATGTCATACGTACAATAGTTCTTTTGAATCTGATCCAGGTCCGATTCAAACGTACCAGCTTTCCACAGAGGTTCAATCACGTAATGACGGATGTTGACATTCCTAAAGAAGAGGTTTGTCGAATGAAAGGCGGGGGGATAGTAGAACCCGTTGGGTTGCTTCCAGCCGATGGCCGCATTCGGCAGAACACACTTCCCGCTTTGCTGATCAATGGGGATGCCCAGAGCTGATGTGTACATCCAATCAGTGTTAGCAGGACAATTTCCCGGTACACACTGCGGGCTCAGCGGAGTTTTCGTGATGTCTAGATATGCATTTGAGTCCTGATAGTTGGGACCGTCGTAGACGTTGTACAACCGCTGTTGCATCGAAAAATTAGAAATCGGCATGGTGATGCCCTCTTTCTTCGAGAGACAGTAGGAAGACCTATTCGAGGTGTTATCGCACTTGAGACCGATGATATCCTTGTCCGTGCTTTTCAGCGGATTAAACGGTCCGGCATTAGAGGCAAGAGGGTTATCCT
The DNA here is from genome assembly GCA_963808625.1 of uncultured delta proteobacterium. GTDB lineage: Bacteria > Desulfobacterota > Syntrophobacteria > Syntrophobacterales > Syntrophobacteraceae > JADGQM01. The sequence goes on along the minus strand of CAWEHK010000036.1, from coordinate 125,116 downwards.
TCTGGGTATTCCCGATAAAGACGCTTTTTGTCGCGACCTGCCAATTTCCGGGAATGACGCTCGATAACGTATAGTCACCCCCGGTGACCAAGCCGAGCCCACCGTTTTGTGAGTCGGATAGAACGCTGTTGCTGAGCAACATCCACTTGCCGCGGAGCCAAATAGCAGCAAAATTCTTCTCGGGCCAGTGGAAGGAAGACGTGTAGCGATCGAGAACGGTGACCGGGCAAAAGTCGCGGGTGTCAAACGCCGCCCCGGGGCTTGGCGTGGCGCACGGTGGGGTTTGGCTGCAATCTCCGGTACAGGTATTCCCTTCGCCGCAATCCTCATCGCTCTCGCACGGTTGTCCTTTGTTGTTGGAGCAGGTTCCCGTGCACAGGCTGGGTTGACGCAACCCGCTGATTTTTGGATAATATGTGTCCCTATAAAAGTTGCAGGTATTTCCTGTTCCGCATTGTGGATCATTTTGGCAAGATTGTCCCGGGTCGTTGGAGCAGGCTCCCATGTTCGGATCTCGTGCCAGCGGGTTATCCACAGGGCCCAGTTCGCCAAGACCGTTACAGGCATCTGTGGCTCCGACGGTATTAAACGACAACTGTGCCGAGGAGCAGTAATTTCCCAGAAAGTTCTTGAGCGGCGCCCCCCCGGGTAGGTTCTTTTGAATCGAGGCGTAAGATTCCCACACCATGTTTCGCGAATCAGTGCTGATCATACCCGGCAACAACCAGTAACAGACACCACAAGCATTGGCGCCCGCCGCCATATTATACTCAAAACCGTTCCATCCGTTCATGATCCAGAACACAGCAGGATTGGCAAAATCGGAATTGAAGGGTACGTTTGCACTTGTTTTGACGCCCCCCCACGCCAGGATGCCCGGCACCCTACGGGGATTCTGGTCATTGTTTATGGCCGCGCGGGCAAAGATCCCGATGTTCGAATAGAAGTCGTTGTCGGTCTCGGTGCCGTCCTCTAAATAATAGCCATGCCCTATGGATAAGTAGCCCACGTTTCGCGCCAGCCTCACACCCTGGGTCGCATGAAGTGTGTACCAACGTGTCATGGAGTCGTGGACGGAGCAATCTTGTACAAAGGTGTTAAGCGGTGTTTTGCGGGCCATATGAAAGTGGACTGGATAGCGTGCTATCCTTCCCCCTTGACCCAACTGATAGAACTCAACTCCCTGCACCTGGTAGGTCTTAAAACCCTGTCGTATCATCGTGTGTCCGCCGTAAAAGCCTTCCGACAAGGGGAAACAGTTGTAGTTGCATGATTGTTTGCTTTGATCAAAAGCGTTCCCCCCGGACACGATGCGGATGCTGCGCGTGAGAAGAGCCACGGCAGCCCTCGTCTCGGCGGCTTCCTTCCCCCTATTTTCCCCACCGTTCCTGATCTTAATGTCGAGGTTCAGACGGTCAGGCACGGTCTTCAAATCGTAAAGATTGCCGTTGTGTGCGTATTGAGTTCCGCACTTTGCAGCATTTCCGAACGGAGAAACGTTCGGACAACCGGGCGGGGGCAGATTCGTTGCAGGGTCAATTCTTCTTACTCTGATCCTTTCCGGATCCGACTTCTCCACGATCTCAAACTCTTCCGAATGGCCCGGCAGATAGTCTGTTGTCGTGACCACGACCCGGTCGCCCTTTTTCCAGTCAACAGGACGATCCAGGTCAAGGGTGTCTTGGCCGGGGCTCATACTACTGCTCTTAAGGCGGACCCAACTCGTGCCGGAATCCCATTTCGCAACCGGCCCCTTATAGGTAGCGCCGTGTTTGCCGAATAACTTCAACGTTCCACCATAGGATACCGCCAGTACCTTGCGGCCAAACAAGCCCGTTTCACCTGGTACATTACCCGCCGGCATATACTGGTAAAAACAATCGTTCACTACACCCGGGAGGTCAGTCTTCTTGCATGATGTAGGGTTCAAGGAGGGCATGTTGGATTCCCAAACATCCTTGGGGATACCGCACGTTTGCACGCCGTCGACAAGGGGGGACTTGCATTCGATGCCGCTCTTATCCTCATCACTTCCGTAAAGGTGTATCGTTAAGACTCCGTTATGGGTACCTATGGGCTCCGCTTGTCTTCCTGCGATCAGGCTCCCCCCATTTTCCACCAGGATCGACTTTGCCCAGAAGTCCGTCTCGGCCTTAGTGCTTTCTATGAACTGCAGGGTGCCGCCCTCTATGATATTCACGTTACCGTAATGATAAGTGCCCGCTCCCACCGTACACGATCCGGTCACCAAAAGATCGTCACCGGTACCGGGGGCTAGTATTCCGTTCGCACAAGAGTCTGCAGCCTCTGCGTTGTAACCGTATCCCATGAATGAAGCTAGCGTGCAAAAAAGAAGAGCCGAAAAGAAGAACGACGTCTTACCTTTCATAACACACCTCCTGTCCTGATTCGATGAAGCATGATATTTGATATGATAATAGAGACGAACGCTGCGTAGCGGCAAGAATATGGTTCATAAGGTGATAAGGGATTGCACTTTGAAGTTTTTAGGCTAGCACCTTATCGTCGATGCTGTCAAGGACATTTACGTGCCGATTTTCAGGCAAGCGTCCATGATCAGCACTTGATCATCCGCAATAATGAAAACCGCCTGTGTTTTCAGGGTAAGTGTTGAGAACAATCATCATGGTGTGTCATTGTGTTGCGGTGGAATGATGCGCTGGTCGATGCAAAAGCAGGTCACCGATAGCTCGGGTGTAGAGTCGAGTAGCGCCCGGGAATCGCACCCCGACGCCCTTTCAGAACCGGACGTGAGCCTCTCAACTCATCCGGCCTCGATTTTATGGATATCCCGGTCCTCGGTCCCTATCGCCATCCTCGGTAAGGTACAGCTGCCTTGTATCGCGTTGCTTGCCCCGTAGTCCATCGATTCCAGATATCTCTCCTCTGTTGACTGTGAAACCATTGCGGGCAGATCAAGAGATACTTCTCATAATGTGACTCCGGAGCCACGACACGCAGGGCATGTTAACGCCGTCTACTAGGCCAGTTGCATGTGTCATGGCCCTTTCACTTTTCCGCTATCCATCAAAGTGATTGAAGAAACCCACGCATTGCATTTCCGAGAACCAAGGTTGGTATCGAATTCGCGTTCCCGAATATAATTGATCATCCAGCCTTGCTTGAAGGTTTCCCGAATCTCGGCTTGGGTTACGCGTCTTGGCCCCCAGGTTCCGGGCTCATGCTCGCTGAAACACATCATAAGGTATTTCCCCTCAGGATTCAGCACCGAGGTGAGGCTCTCTACAAAGACCGGCCGCTTTTTGTCAGGCAGAACATGAAAGAAGCCAGAGTCGATGACGGTATTGAAACTTCCCTGAAATCCTTGAAGGTTCAAGGCATCCCAGACCAGGAAGGTTGCAGCCAAAGAGCGCTCCTTTGCCTTGCCGAGAGCTTTTTCAACTGCTGCAGGCACAATGTCGATTCCAGTGACTTCGAAGCCAAGCTTTGCCAGATAAAGGGCATTCTCACCTGTCCCACAGCCAACATCAAGCACCGGAGACTTTATCTCATTAGCTTCGGCAAGATGCACAATCTCGCTCTGAGGCCCGTCTATTTCCCAGGGAGGCATCCCTCTGTACATTTCCTCAAAACCCTTTGTTCCCATTCAAGTCCTCTCCGAACCTCGGATGTTGTAATGAGATTTGTTCGAGATTAAAGCTTGCTGCATTCTTTCAAGAACCGAGATCTCATCTCCTCAAGCCTTCGCCGGTTTACCCCTAGATCCCAATATCCAACCCTTGAGGCTGATCGCATGTGAACTACTCGGTTTTCACGATCAAGAGAGAACTCCACATCGTCGACAAAACCCAGAACAGTCCTAAATTCAGCATGCATGTATTCTTTTTCTTCTGTAATGATTGTTGTTCGCTTTTCGTCTTTGACAATCTGTTTGAGACACTCGAAAGCCTCGTCCGGGGAGTCCTTAAAATGCAGCGGATCGATGAAATGGCGAGAATCCTTACTCAGACTTGAAACACAGTTTGGAGATGAGGGGCAGTCTTGAACATCCTTCCGCTGCCCTTCATTGCCGGCAAACCCATCAACACTTAGCAAAAGAAGTATCAGCAACCCCAAAACCGGTGGCATCAAAAATGGAGCGATCATGTTCCCGGACTCCTTTATTGCCGCAAATTATGTCATCTCCAGGGATGCCTAGCCGGTATCGTTGCAGAGGGTTCTTCTGATTTTGGAAACGTCATACCCTTTTAGAGCAGCCTTCCCGACCAAGCTCTGGTAGACACTGTCACTCATCTCAGGAGTCCTTGAAAGGATCCACAGATAATTCTTGCTTGGATGCCCGACCATTGCGTACTGATAGTTGTCATCTAGGGCCAAGAGCCAATAGTCTCCCTTGAAAGGCCAAAAAAACTGGACCTTCAAGCGGGAGTTGTTGCTGCCGGAAACGGCGTAAGCTTTTCCTGTTGCCAGATCAAGTTTTCCTTGGGAAGAACCCTTACGGCAACTATTCCTCACCGAAACATGATCACCATTCAGTTCATATTCCGCCATGGTGCAGTAGCAATCGTTTTGAAACCAGTTGGGGAAGGATGCGATCTCATACCATTTCCCCATGTAACGCTCCAGGTCAACCTGTTCGACAGTCTGCTGACGGTAATCTGCTGTTCCCGAGAGACTGGTGCAGGAGACGGCCAAAATCAACGGCAGGAGAAAAACGATGCTTTTCACCTCGATCCCTTTTCACATTGACGAAAACTCTTTATTGGGTACCTTCTTTCTTCGGTGCATCGACCTGCCCGGCGCCTTGCTGCTTCATCATAGGGCAGTCCGGACACATTCCGCCCTGTTGTCCCATTCTTGGGCACTTTATCCCGTGGTGCATGGGGCCAAAGCCTTCTCTCATCGTTTTCCGTTGAGCCACAAGCTCGTTGATCACGGCGGCCATGGCTTCAATCTTCTGGTCCCCTTTAGCAGCGTTCATGGCAGCAAGCTTTTCTTCGAGACGCATATCCATGGCCTTCATCTCGGCCACCATCTTTTCATGCTTGGCTTGCCAGTCCTGGTCCATTTTGCTTTCAGTGCCTGCAGGGGGTGCAGTAGTTGTCGCCTGTTGAGCAAGCGCGAGAACCGGCAGTGACACAAAAACCAGCGCAATGATTACCATCCACTTCTTCATCATCCATTCCTTTCATTCAGAGTTTCCTGAGTGATACACCGATCCGAAACTAACCGGACCATTAACCATCCCATCATAGCCTTTTCAGAACAAGGAAAGCCTTTACCTTCCGAATAACCTCCGTGGTAGCCATACTATTCTCCTGTGACCTTCTCGCTCTTCAGAGCATTTTAGGTCGTAGAGGGGAGTTTGATTGAACGCCGATTGCCGCCAGACCGTCTTTAGTGCTTTGTCTTCGTCATCTCCCATCGTAAAATAACAGCCTGAACATAGGCACTGTTCCAAGGTGGTGCAAATGGATTTCCAATGAGGTCATACCAGATCCATTTTGTCGTCGAAAAACCAGTTGTTTTGGAAATCGGCAAGCTCGGGAGGTTTGAATTTCCAGCAGGCGAGTATGTCTACACGGGAAGTGCCAAGAAGAACATCGAAGCCAGGATCTCCAGGCATTTGTCAAAAAGGAAAAAGCTTCGGTGGCATATTGATTACCTCCTGGCCACTTCTCACTCCAAAATCATCAAGGTGGAACTTTTTGACAGAGACGAATGTGTGGTAAATCAAGAAACCGAAGGGAAGATCCTGGTTCCCCGCTTTGGGGCAGCGGACTGCAGGAACAACTGTGGAAGTCATTTGAAGTATGTCGCTCAAGAGCAAGAATAAGATCTACCGTCAGCTGACATGGCAACCCCTCCGAGCAATTAGAGCCATGTGCCTCTGGTGCTCGAACGATCAACATAAGGAGGTTGAGGCTTGTGCTGCAACCAGCTGCCTCTTGTACCGTTACCGGATCGGGACAAAGGCTGCACCTGATAAGACATACCTGGCAGCCATCAGGCGGAAATGTCTTGACTGCCAAACTGGCCCTCACGTCGAAGTGGGACGGTGCAGCTCTTTCGATTGTCCCCTTTGGCTGTTCAGGTTTGGAATGTATTCAGGTCGTCCGGAACGAGACACAAACCCTTTGGGCATCAGCCCTTCACAAGAAAGTGAACGCCGCCGAAACAGTGCCGCTACCCGCTCATGACGTGTTGGATACCCTCGTCCTGCTAAGCAAGAAATCCATGTGTGATGAAAGTCTAAATCGAACTGCCACAGTGGACCCTCCAGCTGGGGCTTCGGCTCACTCCAACTAATTGGTATGGGCACTGCGTCCTCAGAGTTTCCCATCTGCTGCAATAGCATGGACAGCTCATGGGTGCGAAACGGGGATCAATGCCCATCGCGACTTTTGCACAATCGCAGTCTTTGGGCCTTGCCGTAAGAAGAGCGCGTAATTCTGTCTCGCCTCGCTGTGAACACGAAGCGCACATAGCGCAATCCGAAGGGCATTCTTTCTCGGATGCAATGCTGTTGTACCAAGGCGTAACAATCCCGGAGTTCTCGTGCGAGGTCCAGCTTTTCACTGTACACGAGTCGATTGTGGCGATGCAACATCTGGAACAGCCAGGATCTTCGGGAGCTTCTGCATCCAGCCAAGGATTCAGATGAGATCTCAATCGCCACCTCCGCAGATAAACATTGAGCCTTGAAACCCAGCAAACAGAGTGCAACCAGTCCATAGATGATGGACGCTTTCATTTGTTCCTTTCCCGGGCTTCCCGACCGGAGTAATTCGAATGTGACGGCTTATTGCCGCAAGTGGTGGCAGAAATACTTTCGATTCTATACTCAAGAGCAATCAGGAGATTTTTGAGAATGCTTCAGTTTTGCCTACTCGATCAATTTTCGCTCTAAAGCTTCCTGGTCTCCAGAAGAATCCTCCTGGGGCAGAAGCGTGAAATCCGCATCGATTGAGAGAGACGAATCTGGTGGAACCTCATCAAGGTTGTATGCACCCGCCTTTTCTCTCTTTCGTGGTTTTATCGAAAGACCATACACCACAAGAACAATACCAGCTATGATGCTGAGGCTATATAAGAAAATCGTTGTCGATATAGTCATAGGAGTTCCTTAGCCAAAATTAATTCAAGAGGCACCCAAGGGTTCCTTCACAAATATGGCCCGCCCCGCCTTTGATCAGCGAGTAAAGCTTTGGAGAAGTTGATCAAGGTATCTTGAGCGAGCCTTTCGCCTCTCCAAACTCGGACACGGACGGACACTGAGCCTGGACCGCGGTTGAATGGTTCTGCCAGGACGAGTTCTCGAGTGCTTCGGTTGTAGTATTTCACCGGGACAAAAGACCTGGCAGCCTCCAGACCAGCTTTCTGGCTGATCCTCCTGAAATCTTCTTGCACGGTCATCGAAGCTTGCGGGGTTGGAGATGGACGCGAACTGAGGACAGTCTTCTTCCTCTTCTTCGGTCTTCCCTTTCACGTAATCCTTGCGGGTTGCTGTTTTAGGCCCAGTTGCTGTTCTCATTTGTTTTTCGATGGCCGCCATTCTGGATCGCTGGTGCTGCTCTAAGCGGTGACGATCTTCCTGTAATTGTATCCTTTCTGCTTCAATCTTCATCGCAAGTCGGTCGATCTCTTGCTGCTTTTCTGTTAACTTTATTTGCTCCTCAGCCGCCGCTGTTCTCGCTTCCTCCTGAATCTTTTCAAGCTGTTGAAGGGCGACTTGATTCTTCTGGTCAACGATTGAGATTGTGATTCCGGCAATTCCCGAAGTGATCATTCCGAAGCCAAGGACAACAAGCAGTACTTTTTTGATCACTTGACACTCCTTTCTTTATGTCCCATCTCTTTAGGGTGCGACCTGTCGATTCGCAACACACCAATAATTAGCTCATTACCGACGGCGTTTCAACATCTCCGAGATAAGTCACTTATCCCTTCGTTTGAACTGAGGACTTGACAGATTCATTTTTGCAAAAGAAAAAGCTTGAATAATCGCGGATATTAGAGACAATCCATGCTGGTTTTAACATCAACGTCTTTCCAATCCCATCAACCCATTAAATCCAGGAGAATTTACCATGACTAGGAAACTTTATGAGATTGCTGCTGACATTATTGAAGCTCAAGCAGAGATAGGTCCAATGACACCGGATGCACTTGAGCAAGCGCTATCAACTGTTTTCGTGACCCTCCAGAGAATGAAAATTGCAGAAGATGGTGGATTCCTTCTCGATCAGGCCAAACCATCTGAAGAACCCGTTCAAGAAGAAGTTCCTGTTGATCCCAAATCTTCTATTCAAGAAGACAAGGTGATCTGCCTTGAATGCAGCAAAGAAATGAGGCAATTGACGGCGAAGCACCTGGGCTCCCACGGCCTGACCATTCGTGAGTACAAAACCAAATGGGGTTTTCCTCGAAAACAATCACTTTCAGCATTATCGTTGTCTAGAGCCCGCAGCAAATCCGCCAAGAAACGGGGGCTCCCCGAGAAGCTGTTGAAGTTTCAGGAACAACGAAAGCAGGAGAAAGCGGCTGTGCTGGAAGCTGCACCCATACCACTGATCCCATCAGCACCCCTGAAACCAAGTGCCCGCCAAAAAGAGAGCCAAAACCAAAGCACCAGCCAAGAAAAGAGCTAAGAAAAAGGCTGAATAGTGAGAAGGCCAGGGAGGAAGAATGCCCAAGTATAAAGTGATTGCCAAAGCGAAGGATAGCCGGTGCCCGCATGTTCAGGTGGGGGACTCCATCGTCATTGAAGGAACCATGTTGAACCTGCAGGAATCGAAGAACGTCTGTGCTGTTGCCCTTGGTGCCATCCAATATTCCCTTTTCATGATGGGAAAAGCCAACGACCCAAAGGATTTCGGGCGGGATGAGGTTTATACCCTGCAATGCCCAGACCCCGAGACGAGGGTGATCTTCGAAGTCTCCAGGACGGTAATGGAGGAATAACTGGCTGCAACTGAAGTTCACGAGACGATGGAACAACGCAAATTCTTCAGCCTCTCGGCTATCACAGGAAGAATCCAAGAGATTCTTCAACCCCACATCGGCAAGCCTTTTTGGGTCAAGGCAGAGATTTCATCCGGCAGGGAAAGAGGAGGAAGCTTCTATTGCGACCTGGTCGAGACCAATGAAGCCAAGCAAATCATCGCCCAGATGCCGTGCACCATTTGGTCCCGTGACCTGCAGAAAATCAGAAAGGAATTCCAGGAAAAAGGCATCGACCTAATATTAGACGATGGCACCCTCGTCGGTCTGCAATGCTGCCTTCAGTACAGCCCGAAGATATGGTTTGTCCTTGAGAGTCGTGGATGCAGATCCATCTTTCGCTCTTGGCGAACTGGAACTGAAGAAGCAAGAGATCCTCAACCGTTTGATAAAGGAAGGCCTGCTTGAGCCAAACAAGAAGCTGCCAGTTCCCCTGTTGCCAATCAGAATAGGTCTCATCACCAGCAAAACCAGTGCGGCAGTCAGTGATTTCATAAAAACCTTGAGGCAATCCGGTTTCGGTTTTCAAGTGTACCTCGCAGACTCCATTGTTCAAGGGAACCAAACCCAGCCATCCATTCTTGAAGCACTGACTGCTCTGGAAAAGCTTAACCTTGAACTGGTCGTCATCATCCGCGGGGGAGGCAGCCGAACCGAATTGTTTGCCTTGGACAACGAAGCGCATTGCCCGCAAGATTGCCTCTTATCGATACCCCGTCTGGACAGGCATCGGGCATGAGACCGACGTCAGCATCCTGGATCATGTCGCCAACCGTTACTTCAAGACCCCCACCGCCGTGGCCGAGGAGCTGGTTTCTCGTTTTGTCGAAATGAAGAGGCACCTTGAGGAGGCAGAGAATCGGTTCAAATCCACTTGGTCCTACAGGCTGAAAATTGAAAAGAAGTATGTCGAGAGAGCAAAAGTCGGGGTTGTTCAAGGAACACGGAAACTGCTCGATGCCACCAAAGCTGAATTGAAGGGAATGGTCAACCTGCTCTCATCCAGGGTTCTCGACAGAATAACCAATGCAAAGACGAAGCTGACGGTATCAAAACGCATCATCAGCACAGCCCCCATAAATCACATCAAGAACCAGCAGAGGATTCTCACCGAGAAGCTGCAAAGACTTTCCACATCGAGTAAGACATCGGATTGACGGCCGAACAGAAAGGATCTGTTGAACCAAACAAAACGGTTCCAGTTCGAAAGGTTCCAGCAGCTGATCGCTCGGGAAAGGGCCGGCCTGGTCACTCAAAAGAAAGCCTACTCAGAGTCTTCAACGCCCAGGTCATGTGTATGCAGAAAGGCCTGGCGAACTTCAATCGAGATTTCGGATGGAGGCCGTTCTCAAACGAATCGAGTCCGAACAAATCAACTTGATCAACAAACTGGCCACGATAAAAGCGTCAGATCCCATGACCAGCCTGAAACGGGGATTTTCTCTGGTTTATAGAGACGAGGACCTGGTCAAATCCGTTGAAACGCTTTCGCCCGGCGAGTTGATCAGAACCTTGATGCACGATGGGGAAATCAACAGCAAAATCGAACTTGTGAAAAGGAAATAGCATGGCAGATAACGAAATGACCTACGAACAGAAGGTTCAAAAGCTGGATGAAATCCTGACCCGGTTGGATAATTCCGAGACGCCCATCGACAAGCTCGCAGAGGATGTCAAGGTGGGGGCGAAATTGATCAAAGAGCTGAACCAAAAGCTCAAACAGGTTGAAATGGAAGTCCGTGACGCTTTCAAGGAACTCGAAGAGGAACCCAAGGAAGAGTAAGAAGTCCCAGAGCTTTGGTACATGTTTTAGCAAAACTCAACCATAAAGGAGGTCGTTATCCGTTAGAGTGCAGTGGGAACGCCCTCCGTTGGGGGAGCGTTTTTCCTTCTCCATGTTGCTACCAGATTTTGGTAAAAAGTCCGTTGATTTGCCTCGACCTGCCCATTAATTCAAGGGTTTCAGTAACTAAAATGTCCTAGTAACTGATTTTGATATCAGGAGTATAGGCTGGGCGTCCAAATCGGCGCACGCCCATTGACTGGTTTTTGACTCCAGGCACTGGGAAGCAATGCTCCTACCATTCCAAAATGGCCCATGTGAGGGCATTTTGCGCCTAGCCGTGCCCTGTTTGACACTGTAGCTGCGGACCATGGGTTTTCTTGTAAGGTATTGGAAGATGAAGTATTTCTCCGCTATTTTCCCGGTTTTTGGCACTGGCAATGAGCTCGAGGTGAGTCCCGGCCTGCTCTGTGCTCAAGCTCTCGAGACGGTCAGGATGTGGGAGCACCTCTCGTCTTTGTTTGACCAAAGAGGTGAAGCGACCAGTGATCTGTTGCTCTTCGGCAACGCTGATCTTGATCACCTGCTCGGCTTCGGCCCGGGTGGGGGTGCCGCACAGGGCGGGCAGGCGAAGGGCGATACGATTGGCATCCTTGATCTCGCCCGTGCCGTGAAGCTTTCCCAGTCCGAAGAGCGATTCGATCTGATCGGAGCTCACCGGCAGACCGATATGATCCAGACCAAGCTTGGCAGCGATTTGGAGTTGGTTTTGCAGATAGGCGACGAACTCACGGCGAACAGGGCTTGAGCCGATGGCCTGGATAAATGGCTCGCACTGGGCTATCGTGGAGTGGCTTAGCCCTTGAGCCTTGAGAATCCTCTGGCACTCGAGCAGTGGCACGGCATCGTCTCGGAATCGTTTGATGAAAGCCCTGCATGAGGGCAGCCGGTCCAGACAGGCTCGCAGCTTTGAGAGGGTGGAGCCCTTCCGGGCACCTCCGGCAGGAGAGAGTCTGAGCAGTTGGTCTGCCCATCTGATAAGGCGGTGCACATTCATAAAGCGCGCTTTGGTCTGTACCTTCGGGGGAGCGAGGCATGCGAGCACCGTCTGCTTGAGCTTGCCCGAGACCCGGCCACAGGCAGAGAGGAAGGTCTCAAGCATCGGTTGATCCTGATACCACCACTTGAGCAGATTGGCAATGACATGGGAGATGTCGTCAATGCACGGGCTTGCCAGCCCTTGCTCATCGAGTAGGCGGATGGCTTTCTGCAAATCGGTGCCTCCGTCCTTGAGGTAAGCAGCCGGGCGTCCCGCCGAGGCGATGAGGCGCTCAAGGAAGGCCGCAATGGACTCACCCGTCCAGGAATCGGCCACTGATACTGCCATGCAATGGACATCTTGAAGCCCGGGGGCAGCTGGACTGAGTTGATGGTGATGAGCGTTAAGAGCGAGGACAGTCAGAATCTTACCCGTTCCCAGACCAATGCTCATGTCGATCATCCAGATAAGTCCGTTACAAAACGGTGCCTTCGCCATCGGCAGCCCCTGTAGCATCGGGGCAGATCGGATGCGCACCAGAGAGAGCCTGGTCACCCAGTTGATGATGGTCTGCGGACAAGGGACTTTTTTTTATACCCAGGGCTCCCATCACTATGCCCAACACCCGGCTCACGGCCCGGAACCCGATGCGAGCCACCACAAACAGCTGCAGGGCCAAGAAGACCAGATCCACCTTGCTCTGGACGACAATCACCCGACCCTGGCTCTCCAGTTGGTGCACACGAGCCCGGATCTCTTTGAGCTCTTTTTTGAATCTGTCGCGCTCCGCCTTGACCCGGGCCAGCTCTTTGCTCTGGTAGCGGTTCTTCTCAGCTCGGCATGCGGCTTTCTGTTTCCAGTTATCCCGGCTCCTTTTGTATCTGGTCTCCGGACTCATAGCGCACCCGCCCAGCGAGATGCGCCGCTGCTGCCGCTGAGGATGTGTATTTTGATCATTGCACTTACCCCCTGGATTATGGCTGATAAAATCCAGGTTATCGTACAACGGCGGACACAACCTGTCCAGCACGCTCTGTGGCCCAAATCCCGAGCACTAAAATCGGGCCTCAGAGGCCATTTTTGGACGCCCTAGATATAGGCTCATAAGGAAAGAAGGAACATTTAGCTGAGTACAAAAAAGCCAGCATTTTAGAAAGGGCATGAAAGGAAATAATGTCTTGGAACAACAGTTCACATGGATAGAAATCTACAGTCGCATTGCCTATCAGCTTTTGACCTGGAAAGATCGTCAGCGTGAACTCATCGCGCTCCTTGAAGAATTTCGTGCTAACGGACTCGTTATCACCCCTCTAATGGATCAAGACGATCAAGGGGCAAGATTTCTTCTCACGGAGATTGATCCTTTCACCTTCTTCGGGACATTCAATCGAGGTATTCGAATCGAACAACGGATCGCAATCATCGCCGGTATTATGAAAAAATTCGATTTGGAAGGTTGCTGCACCAACCGATTTCGATGGCCTTCCCTTGCTGAACAATCAGCGTTCATGGTTCTTTACCTATAAATCGGAAAGGAAGCCTGATGATGTGGAGCGGTTGTGGCGAGTGTTTGAGTTGGCACTCGGAGATAAACCTCTCGATAGCCCCGATTTTCTTAAAGCCTTCGACGAAGCGCTCAGCGTAAAATGCACCAATTTGAATCTGACCATGGGGCTTTTTTGGATTCGCCCAGACACTTTTCTGAATCTCGATCAAACCAATCGGAAGTTTCTGGATACAAAGCTTCCACCATCTGGGCTATCAGCAGAATTTTACAAAAAGATCGTGCTTGAAGCCCTTTCCAAAGGCAAGTCATTGCCGCAGCTGTCTCACGAAGCCTGGCTGCAGGCAACTCAGCCTATCGTCACACCAATTGTATTACCGGAAGAAAACAACTTTTGGATGGTAGGTGCGTACTGGAGCGACAATGATCCACCAGATCTGACACAGCGTTTCCTAGACGAAGGTATCTGGCAAAATGGGTATGAGAATAAATACCTTGATGAAGTCCGGTCCATGCGAGTTGGTGATAAGATTGCGATAAAGGCGACCTCTACACAGCGCCTTGGTCTGCCTTTCGATTGCCGAGGAAAGACCGTTTCTCGCATGACGATCAAAGCCACAGGAACTATTGTGGCCAACCGTGGGGATGGTCGTACCGTGGAGGTCGAGTGGGATCCCACTTTCAAGCCCAAAGACTGGTATTTTTACACTTACCAGCGAGCGGTATGGCGATTGCGCCGTGAGGATAAGTTTGCGCGGCAATTGATCGATTTTGCCTTCAATAATGCAGAACAGGATTACCCATTCTTTGTGCAGCAATGGTGGCGTGCAGACGGAGACCAAGATCCTGCACCGTACGGCATAGAAGATCTCTTGGCATCAGGCGTCTTCTTGACGGAAACAGAACTAAGGCAGGCGTTGGAGAGACTTGAGTCAAAGAAGAACTTGATCCTGCAAGGTCCCCCTGGAGTTGGGAAGACCTTCATAGCTCGAAAGTTGGCGTATGCGCTGATGGAGGCCCGTGATGATGAGCGTATCGAAATGGTGCAGTTTCATCAGTCCTACTCCTACGAAGATTTCGTCCGAGGTTATCGCCCGCTACCAGAGAAGGCCGGAACCTTCGGCCTGCAGGATGGCATTTTCTTCTCTTTCTGTGCCCTGGCAAAGGCGGATCCCGACCGTCCCTATGTGTTTATAATTGACGAAATCAACCGAGGAAATCTCAGCCAAATCTTTGGGGAACTGCTGATGCTCATCGAGGCCGATAAGCGTGGCACTGAATACAGTGTGCCTTTGGTCTTCAGAAATCCTGATGAGACTCGATTCTACGTACCCAAGAACCTTTACTTGATTGGTTTGATGAACGTAGCCGATCGCTCGCTTGCCATTGTGGATTATGCTTTGCGGCGGCGCTTTGCTTTCATGACGCTCAAACCCCAGTACGAGAGCAAGATATTTCGTGATTGGCTCCGTGAGCGTAATATGCATGCTGACCTCATCAACCTGATAATCGAGCGCATGGTCTCACTCAATAGGGAAATCTCGGAAGATCCGCTGCTTGGGGAGAATTATCAACTCGGGCACAGCTTTTTTTGCCCAAAAGGGGACAATTTCTCGGGACTCGACCGGAACTGGTATGAAGGGATTGTCCACTGCGAAGTTATTCCTTTGCTGCAAGAGTACTGGTTCGATAACCCGAATCGCGCTGGACAGGCTCGCGACAGGCTTATTGCGCCATGATGGGTGCTGTGAATACCAACACCGGGACATTGTCTGTTACGTCCCCGGGAATCCCAATCCGGAACTTGTGGTACATCCTTCTCTATGCATGGAATGAGGTAGCGATCAAGGCCTGCTGGAGAGCAGAGGTAGAGAAGGCTCCTAACCTGGATGCCCTTCTGGCAACTATTCTGATGGATCTCATTCAACAACGGTTACGCATTGGGTTGGGGCGCAACTACATGAATGAGTCCCGACTTCTTAGAGGTATCCGGGGGCGGGTTGATTTCGCAGAGAGCATAAGACACCTTGCTTTCGAGAACGGACAGGCACATTGCAAATTCCAGGAATACAGTGCCAACGCACCTAAGAACCAGATCATACGCAGCACCTTGGTGCGTCTTATACAAACCGGTCAATTTGGACCAAACAGGGCTAAAGCCGAAGCTTTGAAATACCGCCTGCGTCGGTTGGTACGGGATTTGGACGGTATTGATCTGGTGGAACTCAGTCCCAATCTCATTCGAAAGCAGCAGCTTGGCCGCAATGATGGCGATTACCGCTTGATGCTTACCATCTGTGACCTTCTCCTGCAACGCCAAATGCCGACCGAATCAGTAGGTTCCAAGACAGCTACCCGTTCTTGATCGTGACACGCTAACCCTCTGGAGGGTCTACGAACAGTTTGTCGCAAACTTTTACAGACTTCACTTGAGAGGCTGGGCAGTTAGCTCACAAACACCACTGAGCTGGCATGCAACAGAGTCCTCCCCGCACTTGCCATCCATGCTGCCCGACTTGATCTTACGGAATGAATCCTCTCGTGAGATCATCGTGCTCGATACCAAGTTCACAGCTAACAGCCTTATCAGTAGGCCTTTGGGAAAAGCCGTTTTCGACTCCTCTCACATTTACCAACTCTATGCCTATCTGAGGTCGCAGGAGCATCTCTCGGATCATCATCAAATGGCTTCAGGTATTCTCTTGTACCCTACCGTGGGGTACGAAATGTCTGAGAGAATCGTTTTGCAGGGGCATTCAATCCGATTTGAAACCATCGACCTGGTTCAAGAGTGGACGGGGATCGAGTTACACCTGCTTACCTTAGTCTCTGGTGATGCTGAAAGCAGGCTATGGTCCCGGTATCGTTGAAACGTGCGTGATAAGGCCTTCCAAGATTTGAAGAAGTAACAAGGCCTGAAGAAAGCCATTAAGCGAAGTGAGTGGTTTTGATGTTCACATGCGAATCCCCAGCCATTCTCAAGGAGTATGATCTAATCGCCCCACAAAATTCTTCAACGGTAACAACCCTAGGTTGCCTGGGAAAGACCTCGTCATGGAGACATTAAGACTATGAAAGTCGCCAATCCGCAGGACTGGACCCGGATGGCCACTTGAAAATCCCCCACTTGTGGCCGGGTCAAAATCCCCCACCCTGTAGTCGGGTCGAAGTGCTTCGGCGACAGTAGAGAAATAACCTACCGTTAATCTGCTCAGAGATCCAAGCTTATTCCTTTTTCATCCAGAGATTTTCGTTTGTTTTCCGTCAACCGGATCGATGCCTCCTTGAGGCGATAACTTTTGCCTTCGAACTTGAGCAGATGGCCCCGGTGAAGGAGGCGGTCCAGGATGACCGAGGAGGCGGCATTGTCGTAAAGGAGTTTTCCCCAGTCCTCCAGGGGTCGATTTGAGGTTATCATCGAACTTTTCCTGGAGGAATAGCGATTCAGAATAATATCGAGCAAATCGTCGGTAGCGTGATCGTTGACTTTCTTTCGCAGGAACAAGTCGTCGATGACCAAGAGATCTGCTTCGGAGAAGAGCTTGGTCATCTTTTTTCTCCGTTTGAGCTGAGTGGCTTCGAAGAGGTCTTCGAAGAAGGTGTGAGCTTCCCGATACACGACTTTATAGCCGGTCTGGATGGCGGCGTGGGCCACCGTTTTGGCGATATGGGATTTGCCCGTTCCCGGCGCCCCGATCAGCAGGGCGTCATCGCCGTCTCGAATGAACTTGCCGCTGACCAGTTCATAGATTTCCTTCTTGGGCAGTTTCGGATTGAAGCCCCAATCGAATTCCGTCAGAGTGGGTCGCTCTGTGAGACCGGAGGCCTTGAAGCGGGTTTCAGTAAGCCTTGAGCTCCGCCAATCGAGCTCATCTTGCACCAGGCAGGCAAACATCTCTATAAAGGAAGCGCCCTGATTGGCCTGAATGAGTCGGGGCTCCAGGGTGGCTTTCATACCATGGAGGCGAAGCGCCCCAAGATGTCTTTGGATTTCTGCGTTCGGCATGTCCATCGGTTTGGCTCCTTGTTTTCTTTTTCATCCGGTGATTGCTTTTTTTAAATGATGCCTTCCCTGCGCAACTGCTGAAGTTGTTCCACCGGCATGTCGGCCGGGTCTTGGATAGCGTCCGGGATCGGCTCAAGGTGTTTACCATTCCAGGAGATGTTCCGATCCCAGTCAAACACGTTCACCTCGAAGTGGTGACCCCGAAGTCGCTCGCGTATCTGCCGGGCTCCGTTGCGCCCGGCCTGGTCCCGGTCCAGAAACAACACGATCCGAGGGAACCGGATGCGGGAACGAAGCCACGCCAACCGCTCGATCTGTTCCCCGGAGAGGTGTGTGCCCATCAAGGCGCCGACGTTCCGGCAACCCGCTTCCACCAGCTTGGCCACATCAAAAAACCCCTCCACCAGAACCAGGCCAAAAGTGTTTGCTTGACGGCAAGCTTCGGCATCCAACAGCAGGTGATCCTGATTGTAGATTTCCCACCCTTTCCGGAACGGATAGCTCCAGTATTTCCCATCCGCGTCTTCTTGTTCCCGGGAGAGTGCCCGTCCGCTGTGACTCAGGATAATCGGCTGAAGATCATGGCCGTTTTCCCTCAGGCCACGAATCTGGAACACTAACCTGGAATTGAGGGGAGAGGTTGCCGTTCCGTTGGTGAGCTTCGGCAAATACCCACAGCCCAGGTAGCGGCAGGTGGCGATGGATATGCCCCGACGACGCCATTCGGGATGATCCGGGCGCAGATAACGGCGCAGATCGACTTCGATGGCGCGATTGGTGTGATTGGAGACCAAGGGATGGCCTGTTGCCTCTGGCTGCGGCCGCTGGCCGTGTGCACGGAAGTTTCCGGGCTTGGCCGTGGAGATTCCTTCGGCTACCATCCATTGCGCTGTTTCGAACATGGTCATTTCCCGACCCTGCTCATGCAACATCTCCCGGCAGAATTGCATGATACCGCCGCCTTTGCCGCTGCTGAAATCCTTGTAGATGTTTGCCGATAAACTGACGTGCATCGAGGCCTGCTCCTCAAGCGTAAACGGTGATTTGAGCCAGATTTCATCGTCTCGGCGGCGGCGCTTGTGGTCTACACTCAGTTGAAAGACCTCGATCACCTTCAGCCAACTGGCCTGCCGCCAGATTTGGGGCAGTTGCTCCCGGCGGATGATTGGGCTCACTCCGGCCTCAGGCGCCGCTTGGGCGGCATGCTTATCCCAGAAGGCGGCGTAGTCTTCACCCGAGCGAATCAAGGGATGGTCTTGCGTGAGCCCTTTGGATGGTTCGACCTTCCTTTCCCCGACTTCCGCGGCCATGCTCTCCACCATCCGCCGCAAGGCCTTGGAACTTCTCAGTCCATTGTCCTTGGCCAGTTCCGCCGCTTTCTCCACGGTGCCGGCCGGGTAATGCCGAACCAGATTAACCAGGCCATACATCCGGCGTTGGCCGCTGCGCCCTTCTTCGTTAAACCATCTCTCGCACAGGCCGAAGGTGTGCGGGCCGATGGCTTCGGCTTGGGCCAACAGTCTGTCCGTTTCCCGAGACGGATTGAAGATCCGGTCCCCGGGTTCCATCATCAAGGAACCCGCCCGCATACTCTTTGGATGTCGACGAATGACCTCCATCCGGCGAGGATCGAGAATCTCGATTTCTTCATCGAAGATCCGCACCATCACCTCACTGCCTAACGGAGCGGGACTCGCCGCATAGTAGGAGTTGCCCACCTGGATCGTCCCGTCATCGTAGACCGTCCGTGTCTCCTGCTGAAAATAGCGAAACGGCCTCAGGGGCAATTCCGTCAGATAGGGTTTCTCTTCCTGAAACATTTCCTCTACCTGGCGTTTGGCCCGGCCATGGATCCGCAGCGATGCCCAGCGACTTTCCCAGTGCAGCAACCATTCATTCTGGGCCTCGATGCTGCCGAATTTGCGTCCTTTCAGGGCGGTGTTCTGCGTGTGTTTCACCGCATTTTCCACCGTTCCCTTGCGGTCCGAGTCGCTGACCCTCGCCGGGTCCGCCACCACCTTGTAGTGCTCCAACATGGCGGCATAGAGAGGATTAAGGTCCGGCTCATAGATGTCCGGCTTGATCACGCCTTCCTTGAGATTGTCCAGGGTGACATATTGGGGGCACCCCGTAAGATAGCGGAATGCTTCCTCATGCAGCTTGGCCCACGTTTCCTTGCTCGATCGCCATACAACTTTACGAAAGGCACGCCCGGAATACTTCAACGTCATGATGAACAGACGGGGGCGCCGATACTTCCCGCTGCTATGAAGAGTCGGTGCGCCCAGCCCATAATCCACCTGGGCTTCTTCTCCCATCAAGAATTCCAGTCGGTCATACTGCTGAGGGTCTTGTCTTTTGAGCCCCCGCACAAACCGCTTCACGCTGTTGTAGCGGTGATTGAAACCGAACAGTTCCACCAGATCCTGGTAGATGGCCATGGCATTACGGCCCAGCTTCACCTGCTCCTGGATCCACTCCCGATGCGTTTCACAGGCGGAACGAACATGCTTGGGGAAGTTTGGTTTCTGAGCCGGTGGCCAGGGTGGGGGATTTTCCACGGATGGCGTTCCCGACCCGGTGGCCACATCTTGCTCAGTGGGGGATTTTGAATGCTCAGTTTCTTGGAACCTCATCAAACTGGTTGACTGAGCATACCTCCGGATGGTCTTTCGATCGATCCCCGTCTTTCGTTCGATCTCCCGTTGACTCAGACCCTTACCCAGCAATGTCTTGATTGTCACTTGCAGATCTGGCTTCAAAACGTTCATCCTTCCTCTCTCCCATTTGTGATTTCTACAAATGAGAGCTGTACGTTCTGTCGCCGTTTGGAGCAATTCTTCCCGGGAAATCAGGATGGTTTAGTGGGGGATTTTGAGGTGGCCACAAGTGGGGGACTTTGGGTGGCCATCAGGGATTGAAATCAGGCCGCCTTTTTTGTCTTTAAAAGCCACTTTTTGCCATCAGAAAACGCCTTCTGACTACCGGCATTAGGTCGGACCAAGCGAAGTAGGCGACTTTACGTATCAATCACCTGTCCGTAGGGCAATTTTTCGAGCTTGGAGTGCCCATTTTGCTATGGAAATGATCATCCTAAGGGTGTAGCGATCATTCCGAGAGCGAGCTAACCTTGTCTATCCGTTTGCGCCTGTCACTCACATGTTGTCGGCCTCGAGAGCTGTTGGTCTGTAAACGAGAGCAGTCATGATACAAGAGTTTCGCCGGGCGCCTTGGCCCCTGCCGATCGGGCTGCATGATACTGGGCTGGCGAATCATGTTAGCTGTTGAGGATGACTCCGTCTCCGAAACGGCGACGAAGATCGCGGGTAAGAGGCGCGGCGAGTCGCATGTGTTTTCATCAGCGCCAGGGATGAATTACTCGCCCAGGATGGCTTTGAGGCCCAGTTGAAGCGCTGCCCTGTCCCCTTCGCTCAGGCGACCGAGCTTCTTCAAGACCAATCCTTTTTCCAACGTGGTGAAAACCGGCTTGATGATGGAGGGCTTCAGAAGGCCTGCCTGCTGCCACTCCGCTACGGGGACATCGCCAAGGTAATGGATAGACTGCATCTGGCTGGTGATAGCCATGAGGATGATGTCCGGACGGTTGCGGCTGCAGGCGGCCGAACTCACAACAACCGCAGGGCGCTTCTTGGCGGCGTCATATCGGTGAAGGGAAACGCAACAAGAACAACGTCGCCGAACTCATAATCGGTCATAGTCGGCATCGTCCTGGTTGTCCCACACTCTCTGGAAGGCGCTCTCGGAGAGTCTGGCAGCAGTTCTTGCCAGGCGACTGTCCTCGTCCCGCTGGCGCAGAAAATCCACGAAGTCTTCCACCTCGGCAACTCTTTGCGGGTGGGAGAGCGCGAATCTTTTCGATGAGCGTGTGTTCCTGCATCACTTGCCTGTTCATTTGAGGAAATCCTTCTCTAATCCTGATCAACCTTTTAGCTTTGAACTTTCATGCTTGAGCTCAACTATAGCCTCGCCGCAGTTCTTTGTCGAGCCTCAGGATGCTTCACCGGATATCGGATGTAAGGCTTGGGTAGGGACAAACAACAGATGAACAACCTTGCCATTGGAGCGTGACGTTCGCATTATCTTACTGCTGCATCCAGCGTCCACAATCGTTTTTCCACGTGTAGGTCAGCTAGCCCGGAAGTGGAAACGGTCCGGTAACCGTCAGTGACGCGCGCCCCTTGCGGAGCCGTGAGTGCAAGTCGCTTCTTGAATTTTCCACAAGCCCTTTGCGGCACCGCAATGTTTTCCGTCGCCTTCGAGACGATCTCGAAACTGGCTTACGCCGTCACCCCGGCGGAAGCCGGGCCGGAATCTTAAGAAGCTCTATGCTTGCTTTCAGGTACTTACGGGCTTTCGGCCGGGAACTCACATCGATCACCCCCGCATGCTTTTAGCGAGGGTCCAGAGCGTTTCTAAAAAAATCTTCCGGACGTCACCGCCACAAGCATGCTGGCAATGATGTCCGGGAACCTATTTCAGCTCCTGTAAGCACACAGCACCACATGGAAACATCCTAGAAGTTGACGCATTTAGGACTTTTAGCATGCGTCCACGAATCCTCAGGAAAACCTGGATTCAGACTTTCGGCGGGAATGACGATCAGCGGCGTTTTTGACATATTCTCAGATAATTCCTTAATCGTCTTCGAATCGACACCTTATCCGAGAGGTTTTATGGTGATCTCACCTCCGCAGGCAGGTTTCAGAGGAGCGCTGAAGTAGGCGCTTCCATCCGGTTTCTTGATGACGATGCCGAAGCTGTCCTTTTTCCCGTCATTGATGGTGGCGGTGAAAGTGTAACCGCTTTTGCCGTTTACTTTTGCCGTCCCGCTGACCGTGACCAGATTGCCCGAGACCGTCACCTCCTTGATTTTGGTGCTGACCAGGGCGATCCCGGGCTTGGCGAAAGCGTACGTAAGCAGTCCCGGACGGAGCGGAGGGGCCGGTGACAGCCAGCAGCATGCTTCCCTGGTACTTGACCGCGCGCTTGCTGCAGTCGGGATACTCGGGATAGTTGTAGACAGCGCCGGCGATCAACACGCTGCGCGTCTCGCCGATGGTGTAAGTCTCCGCCTTGACGCCGCTCTCATTGCCGGCCCGGTCCACGGCAAGGAATTTGACCGTCGTGGTCTTCGTGATCGGAAGGGGAGTGCCGTAGCAGGGAGAGTCCCTGGTGGGGTCGGTCCCATCGAGGGTGAAGAAGATCGTTGCCGGTTCATTGGCGGTGAGCACAACATCCTGAGGAGAGGCATAGCTCCCGCCGCGCGGTGTTGCCGCAACCACCGGCGGCGCCCGATCGATGGTCACCGTTCCCGGTGCGTAGCTCGCCCGCGAAGACGTCCCATCGGTGATCGTTCCATAGACAAAGTAAGTGCCGTCCGGCGTGCCGGTAATATCCCAGAGATAAGCATCGGCAGGACCGTCAGCATCTTCCTTGAGCCCGTCGGCAATCAGCGTGCCCGCAAATCCGGCGCCAACCGCGTCATAGAAGAGGGCAATATCGGCATCGCTGTCCGGGTCGTTGTCCTTCCAGGAGACGAGAACGGGTCCGGCAGACGTGAAAAGCGGCGCTGAAGGGGCTTCCATGACGATTTCCGGAGGATCGTCAGCACCATTGTTGTTCACAAAGAAGCAGTGGACACCGGTCCACCCGCTGGTCGAACCGTGTTCATCCCTGGCGCCGGCCCTCCAGTAATACCACGTATTGTCAGCCAGGGTGAAGGGCACGATGACGCGCGGGGCATCCGCTTCCTGCTGGAAGACCGGGGTGGTCAGAGCGGCATCGGCATAGAGCTCGAAGACATAGGAGAGGCGTATCCCGGTCAATATCGACCGCAGGATTGAGCTCCAGCGCCGGGGTCAAAGTCTCCACCCAGGCGCGGTCGCCCGGGTTCTTGACCGTCGGGAGCGACGGTGGATCATTGGCGGTATTGACAAAGAAGCTGCCGCTTGCCCACGGGCCGTCCGCCGCACCGTCACTGGCCTTTGCCCGCCAGAAATAGAGGGTATTGTCGGCAAGTCCGGCGACGCCCCACTGGGTCACGCTCACTCCTGACGGACAGGTTTCCGGAGCTTATCCTGCCGGGACTATCGAAGGTCTCCACCCGGTCCAGTTCAAAGACATAGGTCAAGTCGTCACCCTCCGCATCGCCGGCGTTGTTCACCACCAGGTCCGTGGTCTGGGCATTGATCTCACTGCCGACCGGAGGAGCGGCAACGACCGGTGCGGTCGGCGCCGCGTTTACCGTGTTGACGAAGAACGAGGCCAGGGAGGTAGCGGTCGAGGCGCCGTGGGGATCGCTCGCTAGCGCCCGCCAGAAGTACCAGGCATCCTCGGTCAGGGGAACATTCACCGTCCAGGAGGTGGTCCCGCCCGTTCCGGGAGCGATGCCCTCGGCAAAGGCCACGAGATTGGCCATGTGGTCATCGGCATACACTTCAAAACGGTAGGCCAGCGGATCATGATCGAGATCGACGCTGTTCGTCACCTGCAGGACGGGCATTGATTTATCCACCTCGGACCGGTCCTGGGGAGCGCTGGTGACAAAGCTTCCCGGCGGGTCGTTCACGGTGTTGACAAAGAAGCTTGCCCCTGCCCATTCGCTGAAATTGCGCCCGTCCGTCGCCCGCACCCGCCAGGTGTACCAGGTGTTGTCCTGGAGGCTTGCCCGGGACCGTCCAGGCGGTCGTTCCGCTGCCGCGCGAAGAGCCCGACTGGAGCCACAATGAGCGTCGTCATCTCCTGGTCGGCGTAGAGCTCGAACGCATAGGTCACGGCGTCACCGTCCGGCATCGCTGCTGTTTTGGATGACAGGTCGGGAGCGAGATCGGTCGCTTCGGCCTTATCGAGGGGTGAGACAATCACGGGAATGGTGGGCGCGCTGTTTTTGGTGGGATCGGTCCCCCGCTTGAACTCTTCCAGGTCCGTCCATCCGTCGCCATCCGCATCGCCGGTCCCATCCCGGCTGAGCGTCCCGAAATAGGTCATCTCCCACGCGTCCGCCAGCCCGTCGCAGTCCGTATCCTCGGCGGCGCAAATGGTGATGGTAGCCTTTTGCGAGGCTTTGAGGAGACCATCCGAAGCCGTGAAGGTGATCCCGTACTGCCCTGCCTGGCCGACGGCCGGCGTCCAGGTGAAGACCGCCCGACCGTAGCCCTGATCGGTGAATCCGGCCAGGGCCGGGAGCGGGGCCGCCGAAAGCATCGGAATGGTGCCGTCGGGATCGCTCGCTTCGACGATAAAGGAGAGCGCTTTTCCCTCCGCTCCCTGGCGGTCGGGAATGGCCTGGAGCACCGGAGGATGAGGTTCGGAGGCGGGATCGTCAAAGATGACCCGATAGGAGCCGGTCGTGTTGACATCAAAGAGATTGAAGAAATGCTGCCAGGTGAGATCTTCGTCTCTGCTTTTGGAAAGCCAGGCATTTTCCGGCTTGATCCGTTTGCCGTCGGAGCGCAGGACTTCCTTCAAGATTCGCTGGCCGCCATAAGGGTCCTGGCAGCTGCACGAAGAGGAAACCCGCGGTTGCCGGAGTGGTGAGCGTATAGGTTGTCTGGATACCCGCCTGTGATTCAAACTGGAGGGAAGCGGCGCCGGATTGGTTCGACCACCGGGGAATCGCCGTTTTGCGACTCGTAGACGCGCAGCCCGCCTCCGTCCAGCGCCAGGAAATCCCGGACGCCGTCCCGCCCGGGAAGATCGACCAGGACATCCCGCACCAGAAAATGGGTATTCACGGCATCGATGAGTGAGGTCACCTCGCCGCCCAGTTCATCGGCGTGGGAGAAGTCCGCACTGAATTCCACGAACTTCCCCGAGAGGCTGCAGGTCATGATCCACCGCGCCACCCCGGAGGTCTCGGGCGGGATGTCGCCGAAGCTCACCAGCAGGCTCCTGGTGGCGGCCTGCCCGTTCACCTCCGAGCCCTCGATGTTGAATCCCATCAGGAGGCCCTGCTTATTGTCCACGATTTTCGGCTGAGCCGAGTCGATCTTGAGGTTCCGCGCCACGCCGTGGCCGTTGTTGGTCACGCGCACGCCAAGGGTAAAGGGAACGGGCGGCTCGATCTCGGGGGTGAAGGCGTCATCCCCATAGACTTCTTTGGTCAGGAAGTAATCCAGGACCATCTCGGGCATCGGTTTAACGAAGATATAATCCGGCGTCACCTTGGTTTCGTGCGGCTCGCCGCCGATGGTGTAGGTAAGCGTTGCGCCGACGTAGTAGAGCGTCCCCTGCGCCACGCCGTTGGATGCCCCGGGGGCCGGGATAATGAGCCAGTGGATATCGGCATTGGAAGAGGGCTGAACGGTCCCCTGCCCGTCGATATTGCTGATGTTTTCCATGGAATTCACGCGGATGAAGAAGAGCGCGGTCGCATCGTCCGGATCAAAGGTCGCCCGCACCGTGTTCCCGTCCTTATCCGCAAAGACTCACATCGATATCGACATTTTCCAGGCTGATGCTGCGTCAACCCATTATTGATCCGCATATGCGCATCAAACGCCTGCCGCTCCAGGGTGAGCTCCTGCACGATCTCGATCTTCACGCGTGCACATAGGGAATCATCGGCAGTAGCGAAGACGAGTGGTTGAGATACTGTAAAAACCATAATTAGCACGCATAAGCACACGAAATCTCTTATCGCCTGTTTACCAAAATTAAGTTTCTTTCGCATCCTTCCTCTCCAGCAATCAGTGCAGCCATTTCCGACTTCTTTTGCCATCAGTATTTTCCAGATACATACCTCCTGCAAAGGTTGAAGCCTTGAAATGTTAGCACATCGAAGGAACGTGAAATATTTCATAGATATGGGTACATTGCATGTTTCCTGCTTGCTACTGTGATCAAGAAGCTGATTGATTATCTTGGCAGTACTGGTTGCCCTTTCTTTAATGCACCCTTCTATTGAGATCTTCTTGCAGAATCTTCTATCGGAATTTCGAGAACCATATTTCGCAAAACATCAGTTTCTGAAATCCCTCTACAGAGGAAAGTGTTATCCATTGGAATCTGATATCTTTTTCAAGATATTTGGTTAATTTGATCATATTTCATCAACTTCTATTTCAATGGACTGAAATAAGGTTAATATATCGCACGTTCTTTCGGTACTTTTAAGTTGTTTATTAGCTGAATTGTTCAATAATAATTGAAGCCTATGTCCTTCTTCCGGATAAAATTGTGTCAACCTATGTATGCGACTTTCAATTAACGCCTTATCTTCAACAACAATTATACAATACTTACATTGACTCAAATCTACGAATAATCCATTAAAGCACTTCGCTGAAGTGATTTTATATTGTCATAAATTGAATTCTTTGTAATTTCAATCTCACCATGTTCGTCGCTTAGATAAGGACCCAATATATAGTTATTTTTATGTTCAACAATCAACGTAACGTATACAATCACATTGGCAATGCGTTTCCTCGTTTTACGAGAAATAATTCTAAATACAATAGTTTCAGGCCATTTTAGATTACCAACCTTTTAATCGTTCTATTTTCGATCTATCTACCGAAATAGAATCTCTTGTAGTTGCCTGGTTCCCCTACCTATGCCCCACAGATTCGATTGGCACTAGGATCGATTTTTCTAAATTGAGTCCGGTTAGTTACGTCTCCGGATCTATCTCAACACGGTATTGTTCTGGTTTATCCTTCAACTGTAGATGAGTCTTTGCTCTTCCCGTGGTACTGTAATATCGATCTGTTATGTAGACATCTTTAATATTACCTGCCGGATCAACATTTGATTATGTCTTCCAGTCCTTCTGATAAGTTCAGCTTCCGTGTCACTAACATAGCGATAATATTTGGGCCTAATGTTTCCAACAGCACCCGTTTCATCCCCAAGCAGTCTGCCAAAGGAACCTGTCCTTCCAGTCTTGCCGGCGCCATACACAAGCAACGCAAAGTCGAAGGCTGCTGCACCAAGTCTCTCAGCATCTCCGGATCGAATCGCACGAACAAACTCCAAAGGCACGTCAACCATTCCCATGAGCATGCTGAGAAGTATATCACTCGTACCTGCTCCTGCTTCAGCCGCAAGGCCAATGGCGCTTGTTGGCTTAAATCAAAAATATCTCCAGTGAGACCATAATAAATAACCTGTTCAAGGTCGTACGTCGTGGCCAATGCTTGGTAGACTACGTTAAGAGCAGCATTTGCAGCACCTTTAATGGCACACAGCCCACGAGGATCAACCCAGTTGGCCGGGTTGCTAAATGACCCAATACATAGAGGTTCAACCCTTGTCCAATGGATCTGCACTCAGGTATCTTCCCGTGGCTGGGTCGTAGTATCGGTTCCAGTTGTAGTGGAACCCGGTCTCGGCATCGTAGTACTGACCGGGAAAGCGGAGGTTGTTTTCGACTTCGGAGATCGCGATTTGGGCTGCGCCGAAGGCATCGTAGGTCGCGGACCAGACCACTCTGCCGCTGGTGTCGATGAGCTTTTGCGGCGTTCCGAGATGATCGTTTTGATACCAGTAGGTCTGCGACCCCACTTTGAGGTAGAGCGGATCGGTGGTCCAGGAGGAGCCGGGAGCATAGCCGTAGGTCTTGATGGCGTTCCCGTTTGCATCGTATTCACCGATCAGCCCCTCGTCGGCATAGAGGAAATAGGTCCGGATGCCGCCCACCTCTTTCCATAGCCGCCGCCCGAAGGGATCATAGTGATAAGTTGCAATAACGAGTCCATCGCCCCGCTCGACCTGAACCAGGCGGTTTTCCACATCATAGACGTACCGTAACGCCGGCAACCCCCCGATGGATTTTTCCGTGAGATTCCCATTCTCATCATATTGGAAGGAAAGAAGACCATACGAGAGGAGCTCGTTGTTTTCGTTGTAGCTCCACGAACCCTCCGTTCCCGCCGAAGTAAGCCGGTTCCCGACGGCATCGTAAGTGAAGGACTCCCTGGACGAGCCAGGTTTCAGGGCTTCGATGAGACGATACAACCGGTCATACTGATAGCCGTAATCGCCGTGCTCGGTCTTCTTCGCCGTGATGTTCCCGGCGGGAGAATGTTCGTACTGGTGGGCCATGAGCAGGTTTTTACCCGGGTCCTTGACGGCGAGTTCCTTCATCTGCATGAGGGGATCGTAAGTGTATTCCGCCGTCGACCCGCCCGGCAGGGTGATCCGATTCGGGCTGTTCCACCGGTAGGTGTTGTAGGTGATCTGCCCGTCTCCCGGAATGGCGATGGAGCTCAGACGGTTGTTCGCATCATAGGCGTAGTCGATCCTCGATCCGTCCGGCCCCGTGAAGCTCTTTTTCGCGCCGTTAGCATAGTAGGCGTATGAGTAGCCAAGGGTAAACGGACCATAGTTTACGGCTTCTTCCGTCTTTCGACCCAGCTCGTCATAGGTGTACGCGGCCGAAGTTGTCCCGTCGTCGTAGGAGATGAGTCTTCCAAGATTATCGTAAGAAAAGTCGACAGTCTTGACCGGGTCGAAATGATCTCCCGCAGCATAGTAATGGGCGCGAACCAGCCGGTTTCGGTCATCGTATTCATAGCCAATCTTCTGACCCTTCGAGTCAAGCACCGCAGTCCGGTTCCCCAGAGCGTCATACCGATAGGTGGTCTCTTCCCCCAGGGGGCGCGTCATCTTGAGCAGACGACTGTTCCGATCGTACCGGTAACTCGTGATTCCGCCCTTGGGATCTTCCCTGGAAAGGACATTGCCGCGGTTGTCGTAGTTGATCCGGCTCGTCCCTCCCAGGGGATCGATGATTTTCACCAGCCGGTTCAAAGCATCGTATTCAAAGAAGCTGGTATTCCCCTCTTCATCCGTTTTGAAACAATGTTCCCTCCGGCGTCGTACGTGTAACTCGCGGAATGGGTGGTATTCCCATCCGGAATGTCCGTCTCCCGGACGATCCTTTGCAGGCTGTCGTAAGTGATCTTCCTGGTATAGGTCGGATAGTCGATCTGCACGGGCTTATAGGAGGAAGCCACGGTTTCCAGGCTTTCATCGTAGTGGTAAACCGTCTCATTTCCGGCACCATCGATCGCCTTGACAAGACGTCCCTCGCTGTCATATTCAAACCGCGACCCCTTCCCCTCCTGATCGACGGTTTTCGTCGGCAGATCATCCGTGTTGTACTCGGCGCTCACAACTTTCCCGCGCGGATCAATCGCTCTCACCAGGTTGTTATGATCGTCGTACTCGAAATCGAATCGCTTGAGGGCGGCATTGATGAGGGCTGTCCGGTTGTTGGCGCCGTCGTATTCGAAGGCGGTCGTGTGACCAAGCGGGTCGGTGGTTGCCGTCAACCGGCCGCGATGATCATAGCTGAGCGTCCCGAGATGCCCGAGAGGATCGCTTCATCCTGAGGAGATTGCCCATGTTGTCGTATTCGAGAAAGTGACTTGTATTGCCTTCGGGATCGGTCAGGGTTGCGAGGTTTCCCTCGGCGGTGTAGGTGAGAGCTATCGCTGCGCTCTGCGTCACCGCATCCTCCGCAATGGATGCGCCAAGAAGCTGCCCCACTTCGTCATACGTAAACGTGGTCTTCCGTTCGCAACTCGCGCCCACGGCTTCGACCTTCTGGCTCAGGTTGCCCTTGCTGTCGTAGGTGAACTCGGTCGACGTTTCCAAGAAAGTCCCTGGCGCGCGTGAGCTTGTTGAATGTGTGCTCGTATTCGAAGGACGCGCTAGATCCATCGGGGTAGATGACCTTGGTAAGATTGTCCCACTCGTCGTAGTATTTCCTGGTGGTATTGCCCTTTTCATCGGTAACCACCAGGTCACGGCTGTCTTTCACAATTTTCTTGATGGTCCGCCCATTTACATCTACCCGCCTGGTTTCACCGTCCCCGTCATACCAGACTTCCTTGATCATCCCCGATGAGGTCCTGATCTGAGCGTAATATTCGTTTTTGCCCGCATCATAGTCGTACTGGAAGAAGTCCCCTTTACCGAAGCGATCCACCACCTGGGAGACATTGCCGTACGCATCGTAGCTGATAAAGGTAGGACGTCCTCCGGAGTCGGTGCTCTTAACCAGCCTCCCGGTGGCGTCGTACTCGTACAGGGTCAGGTTTCCAAGGACATCCTTCACGCTCGTCAGGTGAGAGCCGGTGTAGCCATATTCGACGCGCCGGCCAACGCCGTCACGGACCGCTGCGATCCGATTATCCGAGATGTATTCAAACCAGAAGACCTGCCGATCATTTCGGTCAGCAATTCCCATGAGCCTTCCGCTCTCACCTTCTTCGTAAACGAGCTTCCCCAGGACCCCGATGCGGGAACCGAAGGAAATCATCCTTCCGGTGAGACCGAATGCCATCCAGTTCCTGAATTTGTCCTCCCACAGGTACCCGCTTTCCTGCTGGGTAATTCGGTAGGTATCGTGAATAAATACGGCGGGGGTCGTTCCCGTTGCCGAAAGCTGATAGCGGACCCCTCCCTTTTCGATGGATTCGATGTACTGTCCCAGGGAATCCCATCCAAAACGCAGGTTGTTGCGTGTGTATTCCCAATGCCACTCATTTCCGTAGAAGAGTCGCTGCACGCCGAGACTTCCCCCGGCGTCTTAACCGCGAGGTCGGTGGCCTCATCGTTGTACTCACGCGTCACCGCATTAACCGAGCAGCCGACATAGAACATGATGTCCTGCAAAGTGTCCTTGATCCGCTGCCAGGCTTTGCTCCAGGCATTCTTTACGGTCTTGATCAGATCAAGAAAGTCCTCTCTTCTTTCCGCTATTTTCAAGCACTTGACGCCCTTGATCGGCTCGAGCGATGGCCCGCTGCCCCCGCTGCCGCCACCCCCACCGCCCGGAGGCGGCCCATAGTAATCGGTGCCGCCACTTCCGCCGCCTCCACCCGGACTTCCGGAGGAACCCGAACACTGCCCGTTGTCATACAGATAACAGTAGGGAAAGCTGGTTGAAAAACTGCTGCCATTGGCGCACTTATAGTCGTAAATCACCTTGCCGAATTGCGCACTCCGCTCACATCCGCCGCCGGTTGCCCCCCCATCCTGCGCCGGATTGGGGGACTTGAGGCAGATGATGCGGTACGGGAACCGAGATCCGTTCCTTGGCGCCAAGGGAAGCGGGAATGGCCGTCAGAAGCTCATATTTGAAATAGGGGTTGTCAGCCGGGAGGAGGTACTGCAGATGCTCCGCCCGAATGAGGCCGTAGTTGGTCAGGGCAAATTCCCCGTTCAGGACATCGCCGGTCCTCATCGCGGGCAATGTCACCGAAGCCGGCTCCATCACCACCACAGCTGCCGGGACGTTGGTTTCGTAGGTTGCCTTGAGGACGATTTCATACTGGTCCTGAACGGTCGTCTCCTTCACTTCCCACACAACCGTTACCAGGTTGTAAGCCAGGAAGGCCTCCTCCGTAGCAGTGATCCCGGGCTTGATCCAGAGCCGGCCGGTCGCTTCCTGGTGATTGCCGGCGGTGATCCGGTACTGGTAGTGGCCGGTCGGAAGATTCGTGAAATAGGCCTCTCCCAGGCCATCAGTCCCGAGGGTTGCCACAACGGTCAGGACCTGTTCGTTCTGGACCGTGACTTTCGCCCCGGCAAGCCCCTGGACGATCTTTCCGCTCGCATCGAGCGAACCGGTATAAATGTCTGCCACCTTAAAGATGGCATTTCCGATTCCGGACTGGGTGATGGAGACATAGATCGGAATGTTGATCGTGCGGAAGTTGGCACTGGAAACTCGAAGATAGAGGGTGTGAAAGCCTTCCTGGGCCGTGACCGAAGTGGGACTGAAGGAGAGACTTACCGGTCGTTTCTCGCCCATGGCGATCACCCCCTGCGAACAGTCCGCATTCAAATGGGCCCACGAAGGCGCTGCTGACCCGTCCTGGGAGAGGAGCGTCAGCGTGACATTATTGAGATCGGCAAGGCCCCGGTTTTCCAGGGTGACCGTCTCGGAGGCGACGCCGTCGAACGCCACTCCCGTTTCCAGGTGGTCCGGAGTAAAGTAGAGGGCCGGCTGCGCATCCGAGAACTGGGCGTTGATCACGACCGAGCCCCAGGCGCCCGCGCTCTTTTCGTCGCTCTTGACCTTGAGCGCCAAGCCGCGCGGTCTGGGCCGCAGTGTTATCCGCCCACACCCCGAGCGAGAGGGAAGCGCTCGCCCCCGAGCCAAGCACTGCTACGGGAGCCCCGAGCGTCACATGAACCCCTGTCGGGAGGACGCCTCCCGGCTGGTCGGCCGCCTCATAGGCGAGGCGCACATTATGAACGACGGTCCCGTCTCCCGCACTGACCTGGATGCGGACCTGCTGTTCATAATTCTTCGGAACGTTCAGGTTCACGGTCACGGATTGAGTGGTCACCCGGTTTATCGTAAACTGTCCCTGCACCGGTTTGTCCTGGACCTCCGGGTGCACCGCCCAGACCTTGTAGACACCCGATTCCAGGGGAAGCGGCGTGAAAGGGTAAGCAAAAGCCCCGTCAGGATCGGTGTAGATCTTGACGTCCGCTCGAAACCGCTTACCGATATCACCAGCTTCAGCGGCACCGCTCCCAGGGGCTGCCCCGTTGCCCGTTCCACAGCCCGGCCGGAGATCACGATGTTTTGATCGCCGTTCGAGACCTGGGGCGTGACGCTCAGGACTTCCCCGTAATAGGCCGTATCTACCAGCGAAAGCCGGCGCCTGGTGCTCAATCCCGTCCATCACCACCTGCTCGGGCTTCCCCTGATGGTAATAAATCTCTGGCCACGGCAAGCTGCACGATTGCCTGATCGGGAGCGCCAAGGGGCACCGGAATTTCCATAAAGTCCGAGGTAAACCCTGCTCCTGCGGGAATCCGGGCAACCGTCTTCCCATTTGCCAGGGCCACCACATTCTGCCCGAGGTTTTGTTTGAAAGGCCTATAGGAGAGCACATTGCCGTCGCCATCCAGGAGGGAGAAGGTCACTTCGTTCGAGGGCGAAGATCCCGAACGCCGTTGCCGTAACGATCTCGATTTCTTCATCCCCGGTGTTCTTCAGGGTAAACTGGACCTTCCCGACACCGCCCCGCGTGAACGCCTCATTGAGGACTTCAAGCTCGAGCCTCCCATCCTGGACCGCAACTTCGGCGGTGCGGACGACCCGCACCTCTTCCCCTTCGTTTGGAATGATAGAAATGGTTGTGGTAACCTTCGCAGAGTCGGGAAGGTCAGCATAGCCTCCGATGGATACCGGCACCACCCGTGAGCCTGCTGCATCCATGCTGAACTCTTCCGAGAGGTGCTGGTGCGAGCCGATGACACTCTTCAGGCGAATGTGCTCGACCTTCGCTGCCGAGCGATTCTCGACCAGGTATTCAAGGCGATTCATGAGGCCGCGCTTGAGCTGCTCGCCCTCTTTTATGGTCGCTTCGAGAAGCGGCAGGGTGATGCTTCGCCCCGGGCTTTCGATGCCGTTGCTGTCAACGGCGGTCACGGTGTAGCTTCGCTCATCTCCGGTGTAGCCCGTATCGGTGAAGGAAAGCGCGGTAAGCAGTCCTTGATGGAGCTTCACCGGGCCGAGACTCAGGGTGTACCCGGCAATGTCCCCTCCCGGATGGGTCCAGGAAATCACCGGGGGATTCAGTCCCGTCCTGGACCACCTTGAGGCTCGAGACGGGAAGCAGGGTGAAATTGAGATAGAAGGAGTTGGACGGCGGCGATTCATTCCCGGCCTCATCGACGGCCGTCACGACATAGCAGTGGTCGGTCAGCGAGGGCTTCGCATCCAGTGCCTGGACCCCACGGATACCCCTAATGATGGGGGACAGGCCGGCAACCGAGGTGATCTCGTTGGCATCGGCACGGTAGAGAGCGTAAGTAACCGGATCGACTCCGGGCGGCGCCTCCCAGCCGGCGAGGATGCCCTGACCGATGAGCTGCAGTTTGAGATTTTGCGGCGCCAACGGGGCAATCGAGTCAGAAGTCACCTGTATCGGAGCGCTCATGGCGCTCACCGCTTCCTGGTCGTTTTCCCGCCGGATGCTCGCGATGGCGTAACCATAGACCCCGTCAGCCGCTGCCTGATCGGTGAACGACAGCACCACCCCAAACCTTTGGTGGGGCAAGAGTTCCGCTTCGCCGGGGCCTTTGCGGTAGAGCTGGTAGCCCACCGCGCCGGAGACTGCCTTCCAGTTGAGCTTGATCCTGCCTCCCGAAAGCGCCTTCCCGGTGAGCCCCTGCGGCGCATCCAGAGGCGGCAGGTCCCCCTGGTAGACCTGGAACCGGTTGTCGCAGAGAACCCGGGTGCCGATATTCCCGAGATCGTCCATGCTCCGGTAAACGAATTGCAGATTTTCCACTTCCTTCCGGCCGGCGTCGGCGGGAAGCATCAAAGAGCCGAGCCACGTCTGGGCATGGCCCGGCTGCGCACTGGTGCGGGCGAGGGTTGAGACCCGCGTCGGGTTTCGCCCCTGGCCGGAGAGAAGATACGAGACTTCGGGCACGGTACCGGGCTTCACCGCTTCGTTGAGGCCGATCATGAAACTCACCTGAACCGGATTCTGCTGATCGTTCTTGATCGGTTGTTTGGGCTGGACCACGATCTGGGTGATCGCAGGGCCGGCGGTATCAATCTCAAGCGAGCCCCCGAGAGCGATCTCCGTGCCCCGGTTCCCCACCTGGTCCCTGCCCGAGAAGACGGCGTAGGCGGTCCCTGAAGGGGTGGTCTCGCTGATCGCAAACCAGCCCGAATACTCGATATCGGCAGTCCGGCTGAGGTCTACCGCAAGCGGGAGGCCGCCCTGCGGGGTGATACTGAGAAACGGGATAAACGACTGCGGCTCACTCACCGTAAGATGCACGGCAACAGTCCCAGGCGCCATTCTCCCCGTTGCCGGATCATAGGGCCCCGAGGGGACATACTGGATGGCAGTTGCAAAGGGTGCGGTGCGGTCCGAAATGGCGGAAGCCGCTTCGGAGAGCCCGCTTTCGTTGCCGGCCTGGTCCACCGTGGAAACCCGATAGATATAGGTCCCGTCAGCGGCGGGGAGGTCCCGAAAAGCGGCGCCGGCGACCGGCGAACTGGTGATCCTGACCGCTTCCCCAGGAGCATTGAAGGGCTGCGCTGCCCGGTAAAGATGAAAGCCTTTCAGGGATTTTTCGACCGGGGACCGCCAGGCAAGGTTGATGGCACCACCCGCCCCGGATTGCGCGGAAAGGCCCGTTGGCTTCTGAGGCAAGGTGGTATCCAGGGTAACCAGCACTTCCGCACTCTTTGGACCGGTTCCCGCACGGTTCCGTGCTGCCGCCTGAATGCGGTTTTCCCCCTCGACCAGGGTGAGAGCCATGCTGAAATTGCCCTTTCCGTCCACCACCGTCGAAGCACCCTTTTGGATGCTGTTAATGTAGAGCAGCACCTCGAAGTTCGCTTCGGCACGTCCGGAAACCGTTATGGTCGGGGTATTCACGAGGACGCCGAAGGTGGGGCTGGTAATAGCTGGGGCCAACGGCAGAGCAAGTTCGATATTGAGCGTAAAGCTCACACTGGTGCGATTTCCAAGCGTATCGTAGGCGACCATGACGAGGTCGTGGTTCCCATCAGTAAGCGGAAGAATGTTGAGTAAGGCCGAATAACGGGTCGAGCCATTGGTATCCACGGCGAAGATGGCGCCATCCAGTGAGAACTCAACGCGGCTCATTCCTGATGCATCCGTGGCACTCAATGTGAGGATTCCGGAAGTCTTCACCGTCATACCGTTGGCCAGGGGCAAGCCGCCAAGTTTCAGGTCGGATACCACCGGCCCCAGCCGATCGGGTACCGGCGTAGCGGCAACCGCAGTCACCACAGGCGTCTCGCACCCCGAAAGATTCACCGCCGTCACCGCAAAGAAGTAAGGGACATCATTAGTAAGACCGGCAACCGTGGCGCTCGTTCCCGCAACGTTCAGCCTCGGCGTCATCCCCTCGACACTGGCGAAGTCGCTCGTCGCCACGTAGATGGAATAGTATTTCACATATTCGGCGGGCTGACTGGGAGCCCAGGAAAGCCCCACTTTACCGCTGGAGGGGATGGCGGAGACCCCTCGCGGATTATCCAGCAAAGCTCACCGCAATGGTTGCCATACCGGGACTCTCATTGCCACTTGTATCAACGGCCTTGACCGTAATGGGGTAGGCTGAGCCCGGGCCGGGGCTGGAAAGTTCGAAGCTGTTTTGGTTCGGCGGCATGGTGTAATGCTCGGGAGGGTTTCCCACCATGACATGATAGCCGTCGAGGTCTCCCCGCTTATTCGCAGAAGGGCGCCAGCTAACCAGCAGACTTCCGGGTGAACACTGCACTTGCAGACTGGTTCCATCTTCCGGCGGCTGGGTATCGGAGGGGGTGGCGGCAACGGGAGTGACCGTTTCGAGGGCATTCCCCATGGTATCCACGGCCACCACCGCAAAATAGTAACAAGTGCCATTGACGAGGTTTTGCACACTATGGGTAAAGGTCCCTGCAGGCAGGGTTATGTTCGGAGTCATACCCGCTCACCATGGTGAAGGGCTGGTCAGAGACATAAACCCGGTAGGAAGCCACATCCTCTTCGCCTGCCTCATCGTAGCCGCGTCCAGTCGAGAAACACCATATTTCCTGCCCCGCTTCCCGATGCCCTTAGCGTGGTGACCGGAGGCGGCGCGGTATTGTCGTATTGGATGGAGGCAAGAACCGACGGGCTCTGATTTCCCGCCGCGTCCCTGGCATAGATTTCCAGGTGGTTCATCCCCTCGGCCAGGGCCTTGCGGATAGGACCACGAGGTTTTCTGATTCAAAGGAATCACCTGGAACCGTTGATCCAGATGGAGCTGCCTGCCTCCTTCGTCCCGGAGAGCGTTTGCAGGGCACGATGGTGGGGTTGGTTACCGGGTTAAGGGTTGGCGCCTGAGGGGCAGTAATATCGAAGGTGAACTTAATCGTCGCCGGGGTAATGTTTCCGGCAAGGTCTGCTAGCCTGAACTCTCGCCGTGTAAGCGCCCTCGGCAAAAGGAAGAGCCGGGGTAAAAGACGACGGTGCCTGACTGCCTGGATCTCCCAGGTCCCTGGGATGGTCATGCCGTCACCACTGCTGACGGTGGCGCTGGCCAGGGTTGTGGCAGCGGCAAGGCCGGTGGTTGGGTCTCTAAAGAAGAAGGCAATCCGTGGTGGGCTTTCTTTGACAAAGGTGTCGTTTACGGGCTCGGTTTTGTCGAGTATCGGTGGCGCCGCGATCAAGGATGATGCTGAACTCCGGTCTCCTCACTGCGGTGTCC
This sequence comes from uncultured delta proteobacterium, assembly GCA_963808625.1. Classification (GTDB taxonomy): domain Bacteria; phylum Desulfobacterota; class Syntrophobacteria; order Syntrophobacterales; family Syntrophobacteraceae; genus JADGQM01. Next base: position 87,582 of record CAWEHK010000036.1, on the reverse strand, counting down.
GGCAAGGTCCATGGCATAGAGCCGGTGGCTGTTTTCTCCTTCCGCCAGATCGAGGAGAAGAGACCAGCTGGTAAGTCCATCGGCTGGGATAACCTGGCGCCCATCCATCCATACCGACGCTCCGGCCTCCTTGGCGCCGGAAAGGGTTAACGGGGTAATATTTGTGGGGCTTGGCACTTCATCGAGAATCAGCCTTGCGGGAGCAGTCAGGTCCACGGTGAAGGTAAGGGTTTCGGTGCGGGTATTCCCGATCGGCTTATCCGTCGGGTGGACGGTCACCGTGTAAAGCCCATCCAGGGAGAGCGGCATCTCGGGAGTGAACACGAAGTGGTTGGCATCCGCCGTCCACTGACCTGAAACCTCCACTCCCTGGGGATCCTCGCACCGTTGCTTCCCGGAGTGGTGGCGCTCCATCGATCTGCGTGTCTCCTCCTTCAGCTTAAGATCGATCGCTCTCCACGGATGGAGGACATAGGAGCCATTGGCAGGCACCGAAGTCAGGATGTGCGGCGCGGTGGTATCGCGGATTATCTGAGTCACCACTACTTCGCTTGCCATCCCGGCAAGGTTTCGGGAATAGAGGCTGATGGGGTTAATCCCTTCGGTCAGGGGTTTTTCATACGACCAGGTCGTCTCGGGATCAATCGGGACCACCTCGTTTCCGTTCAGAATGACGGAGGTGTCAGGTTCCTTGGTCCCGGAAAGCGTCTGACTGGAAGCAGTGGTAAAAGCAGTTACCGTGTTCAGCGACAGGAGGATGGGGCACATCATAGAGATTCAGCCAGTTCGCATAATCCACCGTTCCACTGAAGCTGTTATCGTACGTGTCAAAGATCTTTTGTATGTTCTTGGGATTGCCACCGCTATTCATTTCGTTGGAAGTGTCTACTCCCCACCAGTTGCTCTTCGCGTCTATGGCAGATCCGGAGCCGTTATACAGGTCATAAAGGGTGTTGGCATATAAGCCATTGTTCAATACGGTAACCGGCTTTGTTGCGTTGAGGTAGACCCCGTTGCCGGCATTGTTGAAGACCTGGTTGTTGGAGAGAGTGGGAACCAACTGGCAGGAAGTCCGGTAATACTCACGATAGTAGTTGCAGACGATCCCATCTGAGGTGTGATCATGAACGGTATTGTTTTGAATCGTTGGCAAAATACTGGAATTGTCAGCATAAATATTTATCCCGTACTTTTGTGCAGAAAGGGTGTTGTTGCTGACGCTCAACGTAGAATTGCTTAAACCATAAGTTTCGTCGATAATAAGCGAAGATCCCCGTTCCAGAACGGTCGATGTTGTTATGATCAATAGAGAATTTGGATTGACTATAGTAAGTGTGGCAATAGATCCCATATTTGGGATGGGCCTGGATGGTATTGTTGCAAATAGCAGCATCAAAAACAAGACCGCTCGCGCCCGCATTGGCAAAGCAAAAAACCCCGGAATCGCCGTTGTTGGTGATCGTATTCCCGCAAATGCGCAAGTTTGCTACGGTACGGTTGCTATTAGCCTGGCACGAGACGCCGATGGCGCCATTGTCAGTTATCAAATTATTCTCAATAACGGCATAGATATTGGCATTACCACTGAAGAACAGGTTAATGCCGTCTTCGGAGTTGTGCCGGATCGTCGAGTTCTCGATGAAAACTTCATAGGTGCCGCTTTCCGCAAGATAACGAATAGCAGTCGTCGCATATTCCATCACTGCATGTACCTGAGGCGCAGGGTCCCAGCGCCACGCACCCCACCCCAGTCTCCCTTCGCCGGATGCAAGGCATCCGAAGTGAAAACGATCGGCTGCTCTTCCGTCCCTTGGGCAATCAGGCTGCCCCGCACAATGATTTCGGACTTGTACGGATTGTCCCCACCGAATGCCGCATCGGTGAGAGCAGGAAATCTAAGCATGGTGCCGGGCAGGACGGTAAGTGTGATGCCCTCGGGGACGATCACATCGCCATCGAGTTGCACCACTCCCGACCAGGTTTCGTTATGGGCCAGCGTCCCGAAGTCGTCAGCAGGCCTCGGGAAATGGTAATGGCGATACGGTCTCCGGGGGCTTCGACCTCGCCGTTTCGGTCAACAGCTCGAGAAAGAATCGTGTAACTTCCTTCGTATAACGCATCAACCGTATAGCTCCAAAGCGTCTTGCCAAAATACCTCGGTCCGCGGCAGCGTCCTTCCAACTCAACCCGCCGTCGATGCTGACTTGAACTTTTTCCAGACCCGCCGAAGCGCGGGCAATGCCCTGGATGGTGAGGCCCCCTTCACCGAGCGTGTCACCCGAAGCCGGGTCGGTGATCCTGGAGAGCAGGCCGGATGAAGCATCCATCGGGCTGCTGCGCCATGGCAGATAATTGACTACTCCCTTGGAGCCGTTGTCAAACAGGTCAAAAATTGCCGCAATATTCCGATACCCACCACCCAGGCTCATTTCACTGATCGTAGTCAAACCCCAGTAATTGTATCGTCCGTCGATGGGTGACGAGGTATCGTTGTAGAGGTCATAGGGGGCGTTGGCGTAGAGGTTATTGAAAGAGGACCTTCCCGGTATTGGCGGACTGAGAGTAAATACCCAGGCCTCCATTATCATGGATCGTATTCAATGTGATCACAGGTTCGATTACAGGCGGCGGGCAGCACCAGTTCAGCTCTCGCACAGCGGATTCCACCACCGCTGTTGCGGTGGACATGATTGGCGATAATCTCCGGATAGAGATTCGTGTCCCCCCAGTCGGCGTAACAGTGAATTCCTCGGTCAGAGTTGTCATGAATATTATTCCGGGTAATCGTCGCGCGGAGCGATTGGTTCCGAATTCCGGCAGTGTAACAGGATACGCCTGTAGTTCCATTATAGAGCTCATTTCCGCTGATCTCAACATCCATCCCGGTCCAATAGGTGGAACAGAAAATCCCCTTGCCGCTCGCATAAATCGTGTTACCACGCACTCTTATGGAAGAAACGTCGGCGTCACCAAAATATTCTGAGTACAAAAGAATTCCATAATCCCGGTTGTCGTGAATGGTGTTGCCCGCTATTGTCAAATCACTTCTGGCACCATAAGATGTCTGGATCTCAATACCGCTCCCACCGTTGTTCTCGATCAAGTTTTCCGAGATTTCACCGGTCAACACGGCATCATATCCGATTCAGAAGCAGGAAATCCCCTTTCCACCATTACTCCGAACAAGGTTCCCGATAAGCGCGAGCGCGACTTTCGAATAATACGCGCCACTGATGTTGATCCCATCGCCCAGGTTATACTGGATGCTGCAGTGATCAATCGTCACCGAGGAGTAATAAAAACGCGCCGAAACGGCCAGCCCAACACTGGCGTATTCAATTGTTGCGTGAGAAAGCCTTACCGTTCCATCGGCTTCATCGGTCACGACCTGGATTCCACCCCAGTCGCCGGGAGCCGGGCTCGATGATGCCGAACTGAATACGATCGGGTTCTCCTCCGTCCCCACCGCAATAAGGGAGCCCCTGACGATCATTTCGCTCCGGGAGATGTCGTTTCCTCCATATTGATCATCATTCAGTGCTGGGAATCGAATCACGGTCCCGGGTTGGATGGTCAGGGTGACTCCACGAGGCACGATCACATCGCCGGTAATTACCACTTCGCCCGACCAGCACTCATCATCGGGCAAAGCTCCCGAGGTTGTAGGGATGCTCTCATCCAGTGTCACCCGCACGCCCTCACCAGGAGTTTCCACATGACCCGCGCGGTCGGTCATCCGCGAGAGAAAGGTATAGGTACCAACTCGCGGAACCAGCCAGTGGTAGCTCCAGAAATCGGTCCCCTCCGCCTCATACCAGGTGGCACCATTGTCGGGGCTTACTTCGACGCGCAGCACACCATTAATTGACGCTGCAATCCCTTCGATGCGCAGCACCGATACCTCCAGGGTGCTGCCGTTTACAGGTGAGATGATCCTGGAGGTCGGCGTATCAGGAAGAGTCACCGGGCCTGTCAACCAGGGAGAATAATCCACCAGGCTCCATTGGTTCGGGTAATCGTAGTCAAGTGAATCGTAAATCCTGCTGATGTTCTTCGGGTTCTCGCCTGCTTCCATTTCCAGCGGTCGTCGCCTCTCCCCAGAAATTGAAGCGGGCGTCGGCGGCCACCGCTCCATTCACCAGTTCGTAACTTCCTCTATTCTCCATTAGGTTGTTATATGCGACAATCGACTTCTCTCGGCCCCTCAACATAGCCAATCCATCCCCAACGTTGTTGTGAATATCGTTGAAGACCACCTTAACAGCCTTGGTCGCCTCACAGGTAATCCCCCAGACCGCCATTTTCGAACATGTATTCAGTGCAATCAGCGGCTCAATTGTGACTTGAGGCCATGTATTTCCTTCGCGTGCAGTGAATGCCGTCGGAACCATTCTGATAAATTCGGTTTCCGATGATTTCCGGGTTCAGTCGGAGATCACCGATATCGGAAAAACAAGAAATCCCATGCTGGCTGTTATCATGTACATCATTGCCCATGATCACCGTATGCACTGTTTGGCCATGACCTCCGGAACTGTGGCAAGTAAATCCCGACCAACCCCTGATAAACCTCGTTGCCAACAATCTCCACCTCCATCCCGGAATGAGTACGCTTCGAAGTAAATACCCATACCGGTCGCATAAACCTTGTTGTCGCGAACTCTTGAAGAGAGCATGAGCAGTCAGCAGTATAATTATCACGTCGATTCGAGGATGATCCCGTATTCCTGGTTGTCGTGAACGGTGTTGCGATCTATCGCCAAATCGCTCCCGCTGCCGTTGCATACAGATACAACCAGCCCATTTCCAGCCGTTGTATTCAATCAGATTTTCCGGAAATCTCCCCGGAAAGCTCCGTTCCAGGTCTGTTGCATAACCGTAAAGGCCCTTCCCATTGTGATTCCGGAGTAAGGTTGTCCACTGATTTTCACCGAGACCTTCGAACCACGCCTCACCACTTACATAGATTGCCCTCCCCTGAGGTCTCCTGGATCGATGCAGTTCTTGATTGACTACCGTTGGGTGCAAGTTCTTGCTCGGATGGCGATCCCGTAAGTCGCATATTCAATCGTGGCATGGGAAATGGTTACCGATCCATTGGCCTCATCCATCACCAACCGGATTCCACCCCAATCCCCCCGCTGCGGAGAGGTGAGTGTTCCCGAGGTAAATGTTATCCCGCTCTCTGCTGTCCCCACAGCAACGAGTGAGCCGTGAACGATGAGCTCCGTGCGCGCAGGGTCCTCTCCCCCAGACGTGTCGTCGGACCCTGCCGGAAAGACAACTCTCGTTCCAGGTTTAATGGTCAGCGTTACGCTCGACGGGACAACGATGTCTCCCGTGAGGGTGACGGTGCCTGACCAGACTTCATTCCCGATGAGACTACCCGAGGTAGTAGCGGCGTGAATTGCCCCAGGCGCAATAAAGAATGGCAATATGACCAGCAAAGCTGCCAGCCTGCCATATAATTTCGCAATCCTCATGGTGCTTTCCCCTCTGCTGAACACCGCAAGTCCTGATGAATATCTCCTGACAACAGCATGCTGAAGATTGATGAACTCTCAATCATGATTCCATTCTCACCTTGAGCCCTTCCCCAACGAAGCGGAAGCGATTCGAGTCTCCCATCGGTGTTGCCGTCTGACCGCTGATGATCCTCATGGCCACGTATTGTTCCGGGTGTTCTCTGAAGGCTCTCTTCTGGGGGTCCACCGGGTGCCAGGTCCCGTCCCAATAGAATTCCGCCCAGTTGTGATAGTCGCCGGCTTTCACGATCGTGTCGCCGGAACAGACGTAGCCGCCGACCCCTCGTGCCGGGATGCCGTTGGCCCGGCACAAAGCCACGAAAAGCGACATGAACTCGGTGCAGTCCCCCTCTCTTTTCCTGAGAGCATAGAGGGCCCCACGGTCGGCAGCGTGAAATCCGGCATACCGGATGTTTTCCGAAACCCAGCGGAAGATATTTTGGGCGGTGGTGAGCGTATTCCAGGCCTTGAGCTTTTTCGCCAGGCCAAGCACCTCGGGGCTGTTCGATTCGATGTGATTTTCCGCTCGCAGGAAGTCATTGCGGTCCGCCGCCGGAATCGTCTGGGGGGAGTTCAGCAACTCGACATCGGCCTCGATGCGGATCACTTTGGTCGAAAACGGGGGCAGGTCGTGGAACGTAAAATGAAGGACCTGGTTCCCCAGGTCGTCAACGGTCAGTTCATAAGGATAGTTGGCATCAAGCCTCACACACCTTTGGGCCGCCGTCAGCTTTACCGGGGCATAGGTCCAGAGCTCCGCCTTGTCCAAGAGCTGAGTCTCGCCGTTCTGCAAGCTGAAGCGGTACTGGAGATGCCGCATCGTGACCGGCGCCGGGGCTGCCATGCGCGAGCCCTTTGCCATGACCTGCGGGAGATGCTTTGCGGTGAAGAAGGCTGTGAGGGCAAAAACTGCACAGAAATCCGGCACAAATCAGGCTGGCTCTTTTTAAGGGCAGGGTGCGCATCGTCCGACCACCTTTTCTGGATGTTCTTGGGATTGCAGCAGGCTCTGCCTGCTGCTCGAGAAAGGACCGATACCCCGCGATGCCGCCATCGAGGAAGAACACCCTGCTGATGCCCGCCTCCGTCAGGAGCTTCTCCAGCCTTTCCTGGTCTTTGCCGTCGTCATCGAGGATCAGGAAGAAAAGAGATGGCATGGCCTTACGCCTGGCCATGATCGCTTTGAGCTGAGCCGCAGGCGGTTCCGGACCATTCGATGAAACCATGGGAATATTTTCCGGCAAAAGGGATGCCGCCATGTGTTTGTTTGCCGTTGTCGCATCGATCACCACCCAGTTGTCATAGACCCTTTCCTGGAAAAAGATCTGGGGAGGAATTTTGTTCAGGTCCTTTTGCGCAAAGGCATCGCCTTCGAGGGGACCGCCCTTCCGGCGCCACTCGCTGAGGCCACCGTCAAGAATCGACGCCATGAAGCCTGCATCCCTGAGCCCTTTCACCTCTTCTTCAAGCCGGCTGCAGCTGTATCCCTCGTTGACCAGGACCAGGGGTTTTGCCTTCAGCAAATTTTTTGTCTTAACCGCAAACAAATCGACCTGGATGGAGCCCGGAATCCTCGATTTCTCGAACTCGGACCGAGGGCGCACATCAACCAGGATCGCTTCCGGCTTTCCCTTCATCTCCTTCAAAATGGATTCCACGGAAACCACAAGGGCGGGATCGCGCGGCTTCAGTCTTCTCGTGAGCCATTCAGACGGTATTTTGGTGCCGCTCCGGCGTTCTCCAGGATGCGACAGTTCTCCCGGCGCTGCTCCGGGAGATGGTTTGATGCTCGCCCTTATTTCAAATGAGAGGGGTCCATTGCCGGGATCGTCGGTTTCGAAAACGATCTTGCAGGCCTTTTCACCCGGCTCGGAGGGCAGCCATCGCACGGTGACCTCCCCTTTCCGATGGGGTGCGATCTCTTGAGGGTAGGATAGAATCTGCACACACGCGCAGGAGGATGCGGCCGTGAGAAGGTGCAGTTTCTGGTCGCGGGCATTGGGGATAAGGAAGGTCCGCCGGTTTTCGGCGTCGTTGGAAATGGTCCCAAAGTCGAAAGCGTCAGGGCGCTCGCGGCTCATCTGTTTTGCTATGCCGACACTGCCCAGGACCAAAGTAATGAAGGCTGACGCGATGATGAAGAGGGAGACAATTCTCGGCATCAGCCCCGACCCCCAGGTTGCGAACCCCATGGAACGGCGAAAATGAAGAGCAAGTCAACGGTCACTGCGATTCCCAACGTGAACACGGCACGGAGTTCCCTGTGAAGGACCGAGTTGAGTCAGGGCTTCGGCACCCGATCACAGGCACGATTTCCTTCGATCGCCCAAAACCGGCAGGGAGATGACCAAGTTCGTCACCCCCAGGAGACCTTCCCCAAAGGAGGCGGAGCCACCCCCGCATGCCTATACCGAGGAATACCGCACGATTTTCGGGCGATTGCTCCCGGCTATGATTGCGAGATCGGGAGGCAGCCGGGAACGCCGGGTATTACCTGAGCACGATATGTGCCACCCGGCAGTCCGTCACGGGAGCTGTCGAGAGGCTGGGGAGGTCTGCTTAATGGACCTTCAGTCCGTTCTGATCATTATTTTCCATTTGATACATGCGCATTTCTCGAGAACCACCTCATTGCGTCGAGACGCGTCAAGGGTCATCGATAAAGCATGCGGGAATGACCATTTCGGATTTTCCCACAGCGCCCTGGTGATTCGCGCCAATCACCTCAGCGCTGCTTTTTTAGCCTTTTTTGGACACCCTCTCAAATAGGGAAAGATGGTCCCGTCCTTGCGCCGCATCGAGGGAAAGTGGCCGGAAGGGAATCCAGCAGCGAGGCGGCGGTGTTTCTTCTTGACATTCTCCTCCTGCCATGTATTCATAAGGGAACATGCCGTCTTTTTATGTTTTCGGGTGAGTCGCTGCAATGGAGGGCCCCGATTTGGGCTCTTCCAGGTTAATTTCTCCAATGTCTCAAGACCATTGGGGAAGTTTTGAAGTTGCGTGCCGCAGGTTGCGGTCTGCTTTCCAGAACATGATTACAAACACCAGCCGGGAGGGGGACAACCGATGCAGATCGGAAGACATTCAAACGAAAAGCCATTTTCTTTCATGACATTGCTTTTACTTTTCGCCGCGGCCCTTGGAATCCTGGTCACGGCCTCATCGCTTCATGCAGAAGTTGATATCACTACCAACCTGCCCCTGGTAGACGGGGTAAAGGGGGCCTCCAGCACAGCGGCTGCTGCGGGACCAGTTTTGCAGGCAGGTGAAAAACGGATACTTTGGGATACTTCTCATGGAATTTATGTGGACTATAGCCCATCAGGTGTTTTCCAGAATTTAGCACAGTTTTTAAATGGCATTGGCTTTATTGTTGATGAAAGTAGTGCTGGTATCTTAAATGTTAATCTTGATGACTATCAAATCATCGTTATATGTCTCGGCTCCGCCTGGAACAGTGTGTACACGGCTGATGAGGTCAATAAAATCAAGCAGTTTGTTGAAAGCGGCGGGGGATTGCTGATTATGGGAGAGAATACAGATTGCCCTAACCCTAATATCAATCCCATTTCCCACGAATTCGGGACAGAACTCGGTTTATCTTCTCTAAATCCAACTGATTTATATATCACTAATCTTGGAAGTCATCCGATATTCCAGGGCATTTCCACAATTATGATGCGAGCGGCCGGTCAGATATCCGGTGCCCCTCCTTCCCAGGAAGAAGCATGGACTGGTGGCGGCCTGGCGGCGGTAACGGTTGCCGAAGTGAATCGTGGCAGGGTGGTTGTTTTGGGTGATGTGAACCTGATGGATGATAATTACCGAAGCACCGCCGATAATCAGCTTTTTACAGAAAATGTGTTTCAATGGCTGGGGAGCGAGTCAAGATTCGCGGTGCCCGCCTTTTCCTATACGGGTCTGGTGATGTTTTTCGTGCTCATCACGGGAAGCACTTATTGGGCAACGAGGAGGCGAAGGGCCTAGCTGCACAGGCTGGCCATCTGGACCAAATATAAAAGAGAACCCGGCGAGAGAGAACTTGGAAGTGGGGCGCGCGCCGGGTTTTCTTTTTTACTTGAACGACACCCCCACCCAGCCTCTCCTATCGAGGTCAAGGAAACGCAAAGGAGTTGTCCAAGAATAGGCTTCTTTTTTTCAGGAAGAGCACGAAGAAAACAACGGAGACGCATCGATTGCTTCGCGCTCTTCCTGTCCTTCGTGGTACGAAATAAGATCAAAATGAGGCTCCTTTCCAATAGACTCCGCCCGCGACATTCTGGTGGGGTAAGGTTCCTGATCCGAAATCACAGGTAGAGCATATCACCATCTCACTGATCTACAAGTAATTCCGGGATTGTGGAGTGACACGCGCTTTGCGCAGATCCTCCACCAGAAGCTGTCAGGCATGATATAGGTGAACCCCGCAAGAATCACTTACAGGTCTCGGGCTTTCGGGATGGCTTTGCAGGGCTGTTTGGAAGGAACGACCCAACGCCATTAAACAGCGGCAAGCGCTGGCAGATGCCGCGCTCCCAAAAAGCAAATCCCCAGGAACGAAACTTTTCATCCTCAACGAGTATAATTTGGCCGCAAACGCCCTTGACATCCTTTACCTTATTGGCGGTGACGGAAGCATGAAAGCGGCTCATGCAATTTGGACAAAGGCTAGAGAAATGTGCCAGGCTAACCCGAGCCTGAGAGAGATTTCAGTCGTGGCAATACCCCAGACGATCGGTAACCACATCTTTGTGGGTAGGGCAATCGTTGGCTTCCAGTTCCGTGGGGGAGAAAGGCAGCGGATAGCGAGGTGACTTTGACCTTCAATTCTTTGAGACCGTGGTTATCTTTGACGAGGGACAGTAATACCGCCCCTGTCTTCGCTTTTGATGAAAAGGAGAATAGCCATGGATATTGATGACAAGATCGATTGCTCAGCCTGCGACTTCGAGCAGGATAAAACCACCAGTGAATGTCGCACGTGCTATGTAACCTATTGCCTTGGATGCCTTACGGATAAAGGGGAATGCATACCTTGCGGGTAAAGGATTTGATGCTTCCGTTGAAGGGGCCTCAGCGCACTACCAGTGCCCGATCCTACGACGTGATGAGAGCCGGATCGATTTCGGTCCGGGGACCAAAAAGCCTCCCGATTAGCGTCGAACTTCAGCCATGCATGTAATCACCCGTCATTCCCGAAAGCTTCTGTCGGGAATCCAGGTTTTGACCCTTTGAAAGCTGGATTCCCGCTCAAAAACCCTGCGGGAATGACAGGTTGAAGAATTTTGCTTCGGCATGTTTCGGCATAGACCAGCCTTGGCTTCGTTTGGCTGAACAATAGCGCTAATCGGCAAAAGCCTTGGAGGCAGGTCAGCTCGATAAGCAGCAAAACCGACCCCGCCGCGACTGGGTCGCGAAAGAGGAGTCAGGCCGTAGGCGAAAAATATTTGTCCGTGACAAGCAGACCGACGCGGTCTCTCGAAACCGCGTCGGTCTGCCAATCTTGGACGATCTTTTAGTGCCGGGGATGATTTAGAGGGTCCCATTTCGAAAAGAGACCGCTAGCTCCCTTCCGGGCAGACGGTCCGCGAGTTTTCCCGGGCCACCACCAGCAGTCCCAGGGAGAGCCAGAAAGCTTCCCGGAGGCGGCGCACGATGGTGAACGCTGCGCCCAGCGTTGCTCCGAGGTTAAATCCGAGCGAGAGCAGAATCGTCCCGCCGTCCTGCACCCCCGCTGCGACCGGAATCATGAAGCCCAGGGCGGCGAAAAGCACCGCCAGGGAATCCAGGGACGACGGCCAGAAACCAGGTGATGGGATGGCCGATGAGCCAGAAAAAGAGATAGACCTCCACCCCGTGCACCAGCCAACTCAGAAAGAAGAGCAGCAAGGCGAGCAGACCCCGGCCCGGATGTTCCCGGTAGAACTTCGCCAACCAGGCATCCAGGCGGGCGCATTCGGTCTCCTTCGCTTTGAGCCTGGCCGGACAGAGGTGGAATTTCTCCAAGATACGGATTGCCGTGGCGCACGGGTTCTGACGCTGCACCATCACAAAGGCCAGGGCCCCCGTTCCCAGGAGGAGCGCTCCGACACTGAGATAACCCAGGTGAGCGGCAGCGCCGGGCAGTAGAAACGGCGTGAGGGCCAGTCCCAGGAAGATGTACAGCACCAGGCTCATCACCAGGATGCCCTTTTGAATCACCACCGAAGCCGCCGCCTCTTCCCAGGGCACGCCCTTCAGCCTGCAAACGGATGGCCTTGAAGGCTTCGCCCCCCATCGAGGCGGTCGGGGTAAGCTGGTTGAGGGAATCCCCGGCGAGCCGGAGAAAAAACAGACGGGCCAGCGACGGACGGCTTTCGCTGGTCAGCAGCAGACAACTCCACGAAACGGCCCCGAGATAATTCACCAGAGCCGAACGGGGCCAGGAGCAGGGGCCAGGAATAGCCGATGAGGAGGAACTGGCGGCCGATGTTGGCCCAGCCGATTTCACTCAACATCCAGAAGAAAGACCGTGGCAACGGCCAGATAGAGAGGCCCACGGCCCTCTCGGCAAAGCTATCCCGACGCAATTCTGACGGAAAACATGGCCCAGTCTTTCTCATCATTCGGGCTCGATCCCGTAATAATCCGTGTAGAACTGAAAGCGGCGCCGCTCGCGTCTCGCGGTCGAGACCGTATGTTTCCAGAGAATAACGGTGCACGCCGCTTTTGTTTTGGGGGTTTTCCGCCAAAAACCGCCGCATCGCCCGCTCGGCATCATCCGTCAGCACCATCTCGAAATGGTCGTAAATCTGCCGAATCACGGCCATGGGCTCCCGCACCAGATCGGCATACCATACATCAAGAAAGCGTCCCTCCAAATCGGCGTTGCCCCGGCGAAACTGAATGCCAAGTTTCGCCCCCTTTTCCCATCGTCGCGTCACTTCGTCGCCGAGTTCATTCCGGTCGAGGCAATCGGTGAAGGGCCCGCGCAACACTTCGGTAAAGCTTGCGCACGAGGCCAGGACTTTCACGGGATCACGATGGGTCATGATAATTCCAGCGTCGGGATAGACCTGAAAAAGCGCATCCAGGGCCAATAAGATGACTGGGCGCCTTGAGCACCCAATGGCTTCCGGGACAACGCCACTGCAAATGCTGCAAGAATTCCCGGTGAAATTCATAGGCGGGGAGCTTGTCCCGGTCCTCATGCCAGAGGCGATAGGAAGTGACGAAGTACATGGACTCGAAAACATAACTCATAAAGGAAAGACCCGTAATGGCGATGCACTCCTGGGGAAGGCGGGCATCGAGCAGATGGGCCGTCTTGAAGTCCGGCATCAGAATATCCACCCACTTCAACTCCCTGTCGGTCTCCGCCAGGCGCGGATCAGAATCGTAGGAGGCCGTTTCCGGGGGTGGCGAAGGATGCATCACTTCCCACACTTTGGGTGAGCGACTGGCGGGGTCCTGGGCCAGAAGGGAATGCAACAGGGTCGAGCCGGTCCGTGGCAGCCCCGTGATGAAGAGGGGGCGTCGGATCGTCTGAGCGGCAATCTCCGGATGGCGTTTGCGATCCTCCTGCAGACGGAGTCGATTGCACAGCAGCCGCAGGATGTCGTTAACCGCGCAGACCCGCCCGATGAAATTCAGATGGGCATCCGTCCTGAAGGAATGGAGCAGGATTCCAAGCCGCTGCCGGAGCGAATCATCGCCAAAATCGTGGAGGCCGGTTTTTTTGCAGGCCTTCTTGAGGAGATCGCTCTCATCCAGGGTCAAGAGGGAAAAACCATCCTCGGGGAACCACCTGCCCAGGGTGTTGACGGCCCTTAACAGCTTGGAATGTTTGCTGCCATGAGGTGCGGGCCGGCTCACGCCGTTAGCGCTCACCTCCTTGAACCCTCCTGCCATTTCTCGTTCCTAAATTCTTTAAATGGTTAACAGCTTTAAACATTGTCAACCCCGCACAACCATAGGGGGTGATAATACGCGAAAGCGGCAGGATAATAGCCTTTGGGGGAATGATTTCAAAGCACTTTTGCATGAGGCGCCATGCGCAAGGAACTGTCCAAGAATCTTACGTGCTCCCATTTCAGCCTTTATTCAAACCACGAAGGACACGAAGAGCTCGAAGGAATCACTTCGTGTTGCTTCGTGTTCTTCGTGGTAAAAGAATGCTTTTTATTTTTGGACGGCCCCTAAGGATTTGTGTCGAGGAAAGGTCACCAGCCGTTTTCACCCTTTAACACGTGGTTCAAACGCACACCTCGCCACAATTTAGGCTTGACTTCCCCCGCTGGAATCGTTTAGTGTTCGATACGTTAAAAGGTTTTCGAGCGGGTGTAGCTCAGTTGGTAGAGCACAAGCTTCCCAAGCTTGGGGTCGCGGGTTCGAATCCCGTTGCCCGCTCCAGTTCAGGAAGATGCTCCTTCTGGAAAGAAGGCTTCCCTTTTTGAGGTGGCTGCTGGTCAGGCGGATCGTCGAGGATCAGCGTGCGCTTACTTCGATTAGTGGATGGCAGGACTATTAGATAGACTCTTATTACAAGAGAGCCCGGTTTCAGATCGGGCCTAGATAATTGTCGCGTCTACTAACAGAAGTGGGTACGTTACCCGCTTTTTTTGTTTCTACGGGCTTTGCTTAGATGTTCGGAGCACGGCGCTCATGGCGAACGACGGGAATAAGACCAAGCAGCTTATCGCCGCGATCTGGCAACTGGCCGAACCGGTCATTCGCGCGGAAAGAATGGAACTGCTGGAGGTCGAATATCGCTGCGAACCTCATGGATGGGTATTGCGTCTCTTTATTGACCAGGAGGATGGGATCACGGTGGATGATTGTGCTCGGGTAAGCCAGGTTGTGGGCGATCTCCTTGACGTCGCCGATCTCATTGCCAATCAATACCACCTCGAGGTTTCTTCTCCCGGGTTGAATCGGCCGCTGCGTAAGTGGGAGCATTTTCAAAGATATTTAGGAAGCATCGTCGACGTGAGAGCCCATACGTCCATTAATAACCGGCGCAAATTCAAGGGAAAGCTGATCGATGCCGGACCCGAAGGAATCACGGTTGACTGTGAGGGCCACCTTTTCGACATTCCGTTCAACCTTCTGGAACGGGCTCGGCTGCGTTACTTTGAATCTCTGAACGCTTTAGGATATTTCACCAGCAGGTTATTTTTATGCGCCAGGTCTGTCTGTAAGCAGACGAGGAGATCGACAATCATGAATGGTGAACTCAAGCGTTTGATCGATCAGGTCAGTCGGGAAAAAGGTATCGACCGGCAAACGTTGATTCACACCCTGGAAGAAGCCATCAAATCGGCAGTCAAGAAGAAATACGGCGGCAAGCACGAACTTGACGTGACCTTTAATGAAGAATTTGGCGAAATCGAGGCCTTCTTATTTAAGGAAGTTGTTGAGCTGGTGACGGACCCGGAGAAGCAGATTTCTTTGACGGATGCACGCCAGATGGACCCTGAAAGTGAGCTTGGCGACGAGCTCGGCGTCCGCATGGACACGGAAACCCTGGGCCGTATTGCCGCACAATCGGCCAAGCAGGTCATCATCCAGAAAATGAAAGACGCCGAGCGGGAAGTTATCTACGAAGAGTTCAAAGGCCGAAAGGGAGACATTGTTCACGGCATCGTGCAGCGGGCGGACAAATCCGGGGTCGTCGTCAATCTGGGGCAGACCGAAGCGATTCTCCCTGCCAAGGAACAGATCCCCAGGGAAATCTTCCGGCAGGGAGACCGGATTCGCGCTTTCGTGCTGGAAGTAAAGAAGATCAGCAAGGGACCGCAAGTCATTTTGAGTCGAACCCACCCTCACTTCCTGATCCAGTTGTTTCACTTCGAGGTGCCGGAAATCGGGGATGGCGTTGTCAGCGTTATCAATGCCGCACGAGAACCCGGTTCGCGGGCAAAGATTGCGGTCGTTTCGAGGAACCCGGACGTCGATCCGGTGGGCGCCTGCGTCGGCATGAAAGGGTCCCGCGTGCAGAATGTGGTCCAGGAACTGCGGGGTGAAAAAATCGATATCGTTCCCTGGAACATGGACCCGGCCAAGTTTGTGGTGAATGGCTCTGGCCCCTGCCATTATTTCCAAAGTTATCATCGACCAGGCCAATCGCAACATGGAAGTCATCGTGCCCGACGATCAGCTCTCCCTGGCTATCGGAAAGCGGGGACAGAACGTCCGCCTGGCCTCCAAACTTACGAACTGGCGGATTGACGTGAAGAGCGAAAGTCGCTACAACCGCCAAAAGCAGGCCGGCTATCAGTCCCTGTTGCGCCTCCAGGGGCTGACGGAAGAAATGGCTGACCGGCTCTACGACGCCGGCGTCACTTCCCTCGAGGAGTTCGTTGAAGCAAGCCTGACGGAACTGGAAGACGTGATCCATGTCTCGGAGTCAACCCTGGCAGCCATGGTTGAAGAAGCCGGCCAATTGCTCGCGCGGGATGAGGCTGCGGCGGCCCGTGAGGCAGAGAGCGCAGCGGAAGCCCCGCTGGACCAGGGTGAGTTCCCCGACCAGTTGAACCCTGAGGATGAGACCCCGGAAAAACAGCTCTCAGGAGACGAAATTGGTGCGTAAAGCCCATGTCCCCATACGCACGTGCCTGGTTTGCGGCAAAAAAAGTGCCAAGTCCGAGCTGCTGCGAATCGCCCTCAGCCCGGTCGAAAGGACCATCGTCCCCGATCGCGGGCAACGCCTGGAAGGACGTGGCGGCTATGTGTGTCAAGACTGTTTGCCGCGGCTGCGCTATACCAAGCGGGTTCAAAAGGCGTTTCGCAATGAAGCGAAGGGGCTGGCAGGAAGTATTGATCGATGAACCTGGTCCCTTCCCACCTGTGGTGTCTGGGGGCTGCCAGGGGGAGCAGCAGGAGTAAGTCGGAGGCGACAGGGTGGAGAAGGATAAGGGAGAGGTTTTCATGTCGCGCATGAGGGTGCACGAACTTGCAAAAGAGTTGAACATGAACAACAAAGACCTGATTGAGCGCCTGCTTAAGTTGGGGGTTCAGGTGAAGAACCACATGAGCACCTTGACGGAACTGACCGTGCAGAAGGTTCGGCAGCAGTTCGCTGAGGCAAAGACGGAGACGATTGAGGAAAAGCGCATCGGCAGAGCCGTCATTCGCCGGCGCAAGCGGGTTGCAGAGGAAGAAGTGGGGCCCCTGGCTGCTCCTCTCGAAGAAGGCCTGGAGGCCCCCCTGGCGGCCGCCGTGGAACCCGTTCCACCCCTGCCGGAAGCGGTCACGGAACCTGCTTTACCGGAACCTGGAGCAGGGCCTGTTCCCCCCTCGCCGCTGCCTGAACTGCCGCCCGAGAGGGTCGAGGAACTCAAACCGAAAAAGATCTCAAGGCCGCTCCTGCCCCCGAAGCGGTCGTGCATTGAAGCCCCTCCTGCCGTTTCGCCGCCTCCTGAGCCGGTATCAGTTACTCCTGAGAGTCCCGGCCTTCCGGCAGAAGAGGAGGCCCCGAGCGCACCGGTCACCCTAGAGCGTCAGGAGGAAGAAAAGATCACAGCACAGGAACTGAAAACCGAAGCAGAATTTCACCCCGCACCCATCCCCCAGGAGGCTCCCGTCCGTTCCGCTTCGAGACCTGAAGGCGCCCCGGAGGCAGCCCCGCCAGTTCCCGCAGCAGGGGTTGAAGAAGAGGAGGAAGCGGATAAGGAAAAACCAAAGAAGGCGAAGAAGCGGCGGCGAAAAAAGGTCCGCAAAGAAGAGCCCGCCCGCATCATCAGTCTCCCTGATATTGATCACCGAGGAAGAAGCAGAAGAGGAACCGGAGCCTCCTCCCATTGCGGCGCGGTTGCAGGTAAAAGCCGAAGAACCCGATATCAAAGAACTCGCACGCAAGAGAAAGCCGAAAGGCGGAAGAATTCGAACGTGAGGCAGCCGACAAGAAACGGCGATGGGTGGGGAGCAAGGAAGTCCTCGAACGCGAAGACCTTTATTCCAAGAAGGAACTGGCCGCTCAGGCGGATCGCGGCCGCCTCAAAGACCGAGAAAGACTTCCCCTGCTGCGGGAGTCGTTGAGACCGGAACTGGCTGTACCCAAGATCGGCAAGCGTCGCATAAGGATTGATGAGGCGATCACGGTGGCCAACCTGGCCCACCAAATGGGAGTCAAAGCGGCTGAAGTGCTGAAAAAACTGCTGCTTCTGGGACTGCCCTCAAATATCAATCAGGCCATGGATTTTGATACCGCCGCACTGCTCGCTTCGGAATTTGATTTCGAAGTGGAAAAAGTTGGCTTTGAGGAGGAAGAAATTCTACAGATTCAAGAAGACCGTCCTGAAGATCTCATTCCGCGACCACCGGTGGTGACGGTTATGGGCCACGTCGATCATGGCAAGACTTCGCTTGCTTGATGCCATCCGGCACACAAAAGTGATCGAAGGAGAAGCGGGCGGCATTACGCAGCATATCGGAGCTCACTACGTTAGACTCAAGCATCGGCGACGTGGTCTTCCTCGATACGCCGGGTCACGAAGCCTTTACCTCGATGCGCGCCCGCGGCGCCAAGGTCACCGATATCGTGGTGCTGGTAGTCGCGGCCGACGATGGCGTGATGCAGCAGACCATCGAGGCGATCAACCATGCCAAAGCTGCCAACGTGCCCATTATTGTGGCCATTAACAAGATCGACAAACCCAATGCCAATATCGACCGCGTCAAGCGGGAATTGGCGGAACAGGGCCTGATCCCGGGGGAATGGGGCGGAGACGTGGCCATGGTCGGCATCTCGGCGAAAGAGCGGGTGGGGATTGACGAACTTTTGGAGCTCATCCTGCTCCAGGCGGAAATCATGGAACTCAAGGCCAGTTCCAACAAGCCCGCTCGCGGCCGCGTGATTGAAGCCAAACTGGATAAAGGTCGCGGGCCGGTGGCAACCATTCTCGTTCAGGAAGGGACCCTCAAGACGGGAGATATCTATGTCTGCGGCGTGCACTCCGGCCGAGTGCGAAACCTTTTCAACGACGTGGGACAGAAACTGGATGAGGCGGGACCGTCGACGCCCGTCGAGGTCCTGGGGCTTTCGGGTGTGCCGAACGCCGGCGACGACTTCGTTGTCATAACCGACGACAAACAGGCCAAGATGGTCGCCGAACACCGGCACGTAAAGCTCCGTGAAAAAGAGCTCTCACGCACCACCAAAGTCAGCCTGGAAAACCTCTACGACCAGATCAAAGAAGGGGAAATCAAAGAGCTCCCCATCATCCTCAAGACCGATGTGCACGGGTCTCAGGAAGCGATCAGCGACTCCCTCCAGAAACTGTCCACGCAGGAAGTGAAGATCAATCTCATCCACAATGCTACAGGGGCGATTACCGAGACCGACGTCATGCTGGCTTCCGCATCCAAGGCCATCATTATCGGCTTCAATGTGCGCGCGGACGCAAAGGTGCAGGAACTGGCCGAGCAAGAACACGTGGATGTGCGCTACTATGACATCATCTATCAGCTCCTGAACGACATCAAGGACGCCATGGTGGGGATGCTTGAACCGGTCTACCAGGAGAGCGTCCTTGGGCGGGCAGAGGTGCGCCAGACTTTTCATGTCCCCAAGGTCGGGATGATTGCCGGCTGCCAGGTCCTCGACGGCCGTATCGAGCGGGGGGCGCGGGCCCGGGTCTTGCGGGATCAAGTCGTTGTCAACGATGGGAAGATCATTTCTCTGCGCCGCTTCAAAGACGATGTGAAGGAAGTCAAGGCGGGCTTCGAATGTGGTATCGGGATAGAGAATTTCAACGATATCAAGGTTGGCGACATTCTCGAGGCCTACGAACTCAAAGAGGTCAAGCCGGTGCTTGAGAGCGATAGCGAGCGTAAGTAGGTTGATGGTGATGTTGAGTGATGGGTGACGAGTGATGAGTGATGGGATGGCGAGGTAGAGGTCGAGGGTAGCAAGAATCGAGTGCTGATAGGCTAAGAGCAAGAGCCAAGAGCCAAGAGCTAAGAGCTAAGAGCCAAGCATGACGGTCGGGATTGCGCGAATACAATTTAGACTTCACGGCAACCAATCGCTTAAGGACAAGCGCAAAGTGGTCAAGAGCCTGGTCGAAAAGAGCCGCCATCGTTTCAACGCGGCGGTGGCAGAAGTTGAGGACCAGGATGTGCACCAGCGAGCGACTCTGGGGGTCGCCGTTATTGGGAACGATGGACGTCTCCTCAATTCGGTGCTTGACCGCATTGTCGATTTCATGGATTCCCTCAATCTGGCTGATCTCATTGGTCATGAAATCGAGTTGATTCCCCTCGGCGGCGGCCCCGACCATGTCGGCGACGTTTGCCAGGTATGAAAAACGGCAGCAGCTCTTGTTGCGGCACCGCTTCCGATCACTGGCCACTGATCACTGACCACTGCTTTCGAGGGACGGGATAATGATCGCCGAATATAAGAGGTGTGATCGCATCGCGGATCTGTTGCAGCGGGAAATTGCCGACCTGCTGCTGCGTCGGGTGAAGGACCCCCGGGTTGACGGCGTGACCATCACGGGTGTTAAAGTCTCAGGAGATTTGCAGCACGCCCGAATGTTCTATTGCGTTATGGGTTCCTCGAAGGATGAAGGAAAGGAAGCCGTTGCCGGCGGCCTCGAAAAGGCAAAAGGATTCATGCGCCAGGAATTGGGTAAACGCCTTCATATGAGATATGTTCCTCAGCTCGAATTTATTTACGATACTTCGTTTGACTATGGCGACCGGATCGAACGCCTGCTGAAAGAGCTGCACAAGGATGAATAAGCCGAAAGACGATATCATCCCGGAGATTGTAGCGTCGATCCAGCTCAGTCAAAGTTTTCTCGTTGCCACCCATGTGCGGCCGGACGGCGATGCCATCGGTTCCGTCCTCTCCATGACGCACCTGCTCCACCGCCTGGGAAAGAAGGCCGATCCCTATTGCCAGGACCCGGTACCGACGGCATATCGATTTCTGCCTGGAGCATCGTCCATTCGCGACAGAATTCTCCAACCATCCCGTTATGACGTGGCCATCCTTGTCGATTGCGGAGACTTTTTGCGCGTGGGACCGGCCCTCGCGGGCGCCATCGAGCAGGTCCCGTTTCTCATCAGCATCGATCATCACGTTGCCCACGCTTCTTTTGGGAACCTGTACTGGAACCGGACTTCGGCAAGCAGCGCCTGCGAGATGCTCTATGATCTGGGCCTCAGGCTTCCGGTCACCATTGACGCCGACCTGGCGACAACACTCTACACCGGGCTGCTTGCCGATTCCGGCTCCTTCCGGTTTTCCAATACGAATCAACGGGTCCTCGAGATTGCGGCAAAGCTGGTGGCGGCCGGCGCCGATCCGGCCTTCATCGCCGAACAGGTATACGATTCCGCTTCGGTGGAGAGCCTCCGACTGCTGACGATGGTTCTTGCCACGCTGTCGTTCCATGGCAGCGACCGCCTGGCCACCGCTGAAATGAGCCAGAACATGTTTGCCGAAACCGCTGCGTCCCCTGCCGATGCCGAAGGCTTCATCAATTTTCTGCGTTCGGTAAAATCGGTCGAGATGGCGATGCTGTTTCGGGAAGGAACGGAAGGCCAGGTGCACGTCAGCATGCGCTCCAAGGGCGATGTGGATGTGGCGGGTTTTGCGCAAAGGCAAGGCGGAGGGGGACATCGGCATGCGGCAGCCTTTGAGGTCCCGGGACGGTTGCCGGCGGTCCGCTCCCGCTTTACCACGGAAGCACTGGCCTACCTTGAGCAGACGATGGGGAAGAGGTGATGCTTCACGCCACGACGCAATCTCCCCATGGGGCCCCTCCCCTTCCTGCCGCACCCGCGGTTTTTCGCGCGAGCGGCGTACTGGTTCTGGATAAGCCCGAGGAACGCACGTCGTTCAGTGTCGTCACTGAGGTCAAGAAATTGCTGGGGCTCAACAAAGTCGGACATTGCGGCACGCTCGACCCGATTGCCACGGGGGTGTTCCTGCTCTGCCTGAACCGTGCCACGCGCATCGCCGATCAACTCCTGGAACAGGACAAGGTGTATCGATGCGGGATTCGTTTCGGGTTCGAATCAGACACGCTCGATCGCACCGGCCAAATCGTCCCGGTCTATCATGGTCCACCCGTTGCCGAGGCGGAGCTGCGGAACATCCCTGGACCGTTTTCAGGGTGCTCATGAGCAGCAGGTGCCCCGATACGCAGCGGTGAAGGTACAGGGGCAGCGCCTTTATGCCTTGAGCAGGAAAGGAATCGCCATCGACCTGCCGCGCCGGGCAGTATGCCTGCACAGCATCAGGTTGGTATCGTTCACCTGGCCGGAAGCGGAGATCGAGGTCCACTGTTCCAAGGGCACCTACATCCGTCAGTTGGCGGCCGATATCGGGAAGCGAACTGCAGTGCGGCGCCTATGTGAGCGAACTGAGGCGCCTGGCCAGCGGCCGGTTTGCTCTCGAGCGGGCGATATCGCTCGACGAGCTTCGAGAACGCCTCGCGGAGCAACCGCTGGCACGAGAATTTGATGGGGATGAATGAGGCCCTGGCGCATTTGCCTGCGGTCTCCATCACCGATGAAGAAACTTTGAAACGTTTGCAGGACGGACACTTGGACCCTGCCTTGGAAATGACCTTCGAGGGGCGCTTTCCGAAGCAGACGGCCCCGGTGCGCCTGGTTGCAGCGGGCAACAACGAACTGATCGCTTTATGGTGGCCCCATGAAAACGGTCAGAAACAGCGTCGTTTGCGGGTCCTTGGAGCAGACAGCTCCCCGGAACACGCCATCGTCAGAAGAGAGAAATGATTCAGGCACAGCGGCTTTCCAGCCTGCAACCTGACATTATCGATAACACACTATCATCATAGGAAGAAGGAGGACAAACCGTGGTAATGACCCCTGAGAAGAAGAAAGCCATTATCGAAAACTTCAAGTACTCATCCCTCGGACACGGGATCTCCCGAGGTGCAGATCGCGCTGCTGAGCGAGAGAATCAGTTATTTGACCGAACACTTCAAGACGCACCACAAGGACCACCACTCCCGTCGCGGGCTTCTGAAGCTGGTCGGGCAGCGCCGACAACTGCTGAACTACCTGAAAAGGAAGAGCGTTGATCGGTACAATACGGTTGTGGAACGGCTCGGACTGCGCCGCTAATTTTTCTTTTCTTTTGCGACCGGACCACCACGATTCCGGGGTCCGCAACGCAAACCGGAGGTGTATGGAAACATCCATGAAACATACAGTACAAATTGAGGTGGGTGGACGTCCGCTGACCATCGAGTGCGGCCATGTTGCGACAGCAGGCAAGCGGTGCCGTGATGATGCGATATGGTGATACCGTGGTGCTGGTCACGGCAACCAAAGAAGACCGGTCCCGTGAAGGCATTGATTTTCTGCCCCTCATGGTCGATTATCAAGAAATGAGCTATGCCGCAGGGCGCATCCCCGGCAGCTTTTTCCGGCGGGAAATCGGCCGCCCCAGCGAGAAGGAGACCCTGACTTCGCGCCTGATCGACCGACCCATCCGCCCTCTCTTTCCAAAGGGATACGCGCTGGAAACCCAGGTCATCGCCACGGTGCTCTCCGTCGATCAGGAAAATGAGCCTGATGTCGTCGCCATGACCGGTGCTTCAGCCGCTCTGCATATCTCCCGCATCCCCTTTCAAGGACCGATCGCAGCAGTTCGCGTCGGGCGCCTCGATGGCGAATTCATCATCAATCCCAGCCTGAAACAGTTGGAAGAGAGCGACATGAACGTCGTCGTCGCGGGGAGCCGAGAGGCCGTGGTGATGGTGGAAGGCGGCGCCAAGTTCGTCTCCGAAGAAGATCTCGTCGAAGCCATCGATACCGCTCATCGCGCCATTTTGCCCATTCTCGACGCCCAGGATGAACTCAGGAAGATGGTCGGAGCAGTCAAAGAGGCCCCTCCCGAGATCCTGAACGACACGCTGCTGATCGAAGCGGTGAAGAAGACCGCTGCCGATGGCATGCGGCAGGTGGTCACGACTCCTGAGAAATTGCTTCGCCGCGACCTGAAGAAAGCTTTGAAGCAGCGCGTGCATGAAGAGCTTTCCGCCGAGTTTCCGGAGCGGGTGAAAGAGATCGACGGCGTTCTCGAAGATCTCGAAAAAGAGATCGTGCGGCGCATGATGGTCGAGGAAGGTCGACGCATCGATGGCCGTCGTTTCGATGAGATCCGCCCCATCACCATTGAAGTGGGCATTCTCCCCAGGACCCACGGTTCGGCGATGTTCCGTCGCGGCGAGACGCAGGTGCTCGCGGTGGTCACCCTCGGGTCTTCGTCCGATGAACAGAAGATCGAAGCGCTGGCAGGCGAAACCTTCAAGTCCTTCATGCTCCATTACAATTTTCCTCCCTACTCCGTCGGCGAGGTGCGACCGCTGCGCGGGCCGGGGCGTCGGGACATCGGCCATGGGGCCCTGGCTGAACGCTCGGTGAAGACCGTCCTGCCCAAAGACGGCGAGTTCCCCTATACGATTCGCGTGGTCTCGGAAGTCCTGGAATCCAATGGCTCCAGCTCCATGGCCACCGTCTGCGGGGCCACCCTGGCGCTCATGGATGCGGGCGTTCCCCTGACCGACACCGTGGCCGGCGTGGCCATGGGTTTGATCAAGGAAGGCAGCGAGGTGGTCGTTCTTACCGACATCCTGGGTGATGAAGACCACTTTGGCGATATGGATTTCAAGGTTACCGGCAGCGGCAAGGGGATTACCGCCCTGCAAATGGATATCAAGATTTCCGGAATCGACCGCGAAATCATGCGCCGGGCCCTCGAACAGGCTCGAAAGGGCCGTATCTTTATTCTCGAGAAAATGCAGGAAGCTCTTGCGTCACCCCGACCCGAGCTCTCACCCTACGCGCCGCGCGTGATCAGCCTGCAGATCAACCCGGACAAAATCCGCGATGTGATCGGACCCGGGGGCAAGGTGATTCGCGCCATCGTAGCCGAAACCGGCGCCAAGATCGATATCGACGATACGGGTCGCGTGGTGGTCATGAGCCCGGATCAGGAGGCTTGTGACAAGGCCATCAACAAGATCAAAAGCCTGACGCAAGAGCCCGAAGTGGGCCAGCTTTACATGGCCCGCGTGGTGCGCGTCACGGATTTCGGGGCCTTCGCGGAAATCCTGCCGAATATCGACGGCCTGATTCATATTTCGCAACTGGATCACAAGCGGGTGCGCAAAGTCACCGACATCGTCAATGAAGGCGATGAGGTGCTCGTCAAAGTCATCGAAATCGACAAGGACGGGCGCATCCGGCTGAGTCGCAAGGCCGCCATGGAAAAGCCGGAAGACAGTAGGGAGTAGGAAGTAGGGAGTAGGAGTAAGGAGTAGGGAGGAAGGAGTAAGGGGACCTCTCTATTCTTGTCCATGGTGAGGCCAAAGAAGCCGAAACACGGAAGGCACGAAGGACTTTGACAACGTTTATGAAAACTCCTTCGTGCTCTTCGTGTCCTTCGTGGCTGAGCTTTTTTTGAGTTGTGCCCAAGGGCCGCGCTGCGGCCTCCCCGATTCTGCGGAAGATTCTTATCCAACCAGAGAGAGAGGAAAGAGGTTGTACCAGAAAACGGTCCTCCCCAATGGCATTCGCGTTATAACCGAAAGGATTCCCTACTTTCACTCCGTCTCCACGGGCATCTGGGTGAACGTGGGGTCGCGCGATGAATTGAGTGACGAACGGGGCATTACCCATTTCATCGAGCATATGCTCTTCAAGGGTACGTCGAAGCGGAGCGCCCGAGACATAGCCCGAGAGCTCGACGCCGTGGGGGGCTTTGTCAATGCCTTCACCTCGAAGGAACAAGCCTGCTTCCACGCCAAGGTCCTGCACCCCCACCTCCCTCTGGTGGTGGATGTTCTGACCGACCTTTTTCTCAACTCGGTCTTTGCTCCCGACGAAATTACCCGGGAACAGCAGGTTATCGTGCAGGAAATCCGGATGATTGAGGACACCCCGGACGAGTACATTCATATCCTGTTCCAGGAAATGTTCTGGCCGGACAACCCCTTAGGGCTTCCCATTTATGGGACGGTGGAGGCCGTGGAAGGCGTCGATCGCGAGCGCATCCTCCGTTACGTTTCCAGGATGTTTCAGCCCGAGCGGATTGTCATCGCTGCGGCCGGCAACCTTGAACACCAGCGGTTTCTGGACCTGGTGGCGCCAACCATGGCAACGCTGAACCACCCGGAAAAACCGCTCAAGCGTCAAGCGCCAGCCGATCACCACCGCATTCAATTGGTCCCCAAGGACCTTGAGCAGGTCCATTTGTGCATGGGAATGCACGGCCCCTCCCAGTCCGATGAAAACCGCTTTCTCTGCCACCTGCTCAACGTCGTTCTCGGCAGCAGCATGAGCAGTCGGTTGTTCCAGGAAATTCGGGAGAAGCGAGGCCTGGCCTATTCCGTTTACTCGTTTGTCAACAGCCACGAGGATACCGGAATGTTTGGCATCTACGCGGGCATCGCGGCAGAGCACGTGCAGGAGACGCTCGCCATCATCCACGATCAGCTTTCCCTGCTGTTGAAAGAGCCGATCCCCGAAGCCGAGCTCACTGCCGCCAAGGAGTACCTCAAGGGCAGCATGTACCTGAATGCGGAAAGCACCGATTCAAGAATGAACCGGCTTGCCAAGAACGAATTCCTCTTCGGCCGCTACGTCCCTTTCGAAGAAGTCGAACAGCGGATCGATGCGGTCACTTCAGGTGCTGTCCGGAAATGGTTCGAGGAAGTCTACCAGGCGTCGCAGGTGGGCCTGATGCTTTTCGGCCCCGTGGAAGAAGACCCAGGTAAGTTGGCAGACGCCCTTCTTGATGGATAAATGCTCATGCCCCTCTTCTTTCAAACCCTCGCCAGCGGGTCCAAGGGAAACGCCATCCTGGTCTGCAGTCAAAAGACGCGGGTCCTCCTGGATTCCGGCCTCAGCGCCAAGGAGCTGGTTCTCCGCCTGCAGCAAGCCGGCGTCAGGGCCAACCACCTCGATGCCGTCGTCATCAGTCATGAGCACACCGATCATGTGCGCGGACTGGGGACCCTGAGCCGGCGCTTTGACCTCCCCGTCTATCTCAGCCAGGGAACGCTCGACCGGCTGCCCCCGGAGATTGGACAGTTGTCCGACGTCAAGTTGTTCCAACCCGGTAATCCGTTCGTGATCGGCGACTTGAGGATCAAGCCTTTTGCCATTTCCCACGATGCCCAGGACCCTGCCGGGTTCGTCCTCGAGGACGATGGGCACCGGCTCGGGGTCTGCACGGACCTCGGGGTTGCCACCCAGTTGGTGAGGACGCGGCTTCAAGGGTGTCATGGTTTGATTCTGGAAGCCAACCATGACCCCGATCTTCTCTTCAACGGCCCCTACCCGCTGCCCTTGAAACAACGCATCCGCAGTCGCCACGGCCACCTTTCCAATGCGGAATCCTTCGAACTGCTGCAAAGCATCCACCATGATGCGCTGCAAATCGTGCTCTTTGCCCATCTGAGCGAGGTCAACAACCAGCCGCAACTGGTGCTCAAGCATTCTCGAGAATTGTCTGAATGGTCCCGAGTGGGACGGCGTCATTCTCGAAGTCGGAAAACAACACGAAATATCGAAAGGCCATGAGTTGATCTGAAGGGAAGAATATCACAGCGACTTCGAATCAAAGCGGCACAGGCGTTCCAGCCCGCCGAATACGGACGCCTGACGGAAGGCGGACTTTCCAGTCCGCCAAAAAGTGACAACCAACGAGAGCTGGGCTTCCCAGCCCACCGGAAACTCAACACAGAAGTTTATCGGAGAGGAATACCATTACCATGACCCCCTTGTCCAAATGCCTGTTGCTGCCCCTTGACGGCGCCGAAGAACCGCTGCAGCGTGCGAGCTTTCTGGGAAAGCTCTATCCGGATCGAAGCAAGATCAGCATCATCCTCAGCTGCCTTGTTCCACCATTGCCGCCGCTTTACCAGGAGAAACTCACCTCGCCTGAACAGCTCAAGAAGAAACAGGAGCTGCTCAAATCACGGGAAGAGCAATATCGTCTCGCCCTGGATCGGGCCAAGAGAGTGCTTGTCAGGGCAGGCTTTTCCGAAGGCGCGATTGAAGAGCAATTTCTGGAGCGCCAGGCAGCAAAGGCAAAGGACGCGTGCCTTCTCGCCGACCGCAAAAAGGTGGATGCCGTTCTGGTGCAGAAGCGTTTCACCGTCAGCCTGGAAAGTCTGATCGCCAGCGATCCCACCCATGACCTGCTCCAGCATTGTCAGGTAAACCCCGTCTGGGTGACGGAGGGAACCACCGATGTCTCCCATGCGGCCATCTGCATCGCCGCCGAGGCGGCTTCGCTGCGAGCAGCGGACCATGCTGGCTTCATGCTTGCCGGGACGAACGTCCGGGTCACCCTGCTCCATGCCTCGCGGACCATCTCAAGTCCCGCCACCTCCCGGTTGTCGCTCATCACGGCGGAGGTGGAGAAGTGGCTGATGTCTCCCGAAGGCAGAGCAGATAAAGCCGTTACCTTACCGAAGCGCATGCCCTTCTGCAGCGGGAAGGAATGGCCGACGAAAACATCCAGATCACCCTTCTTCCCAGTCAGGGGAAGGTTGCCTCGGAAATTCTTTCATACTGCCGGGAGACCGGCATCGGCATCGCTGTCCTCGGCCATTCCCCTCCCTCGGGCATCAGGGGATTTTTCAAGGGTTCGGTCACCAAAAAAATCCTCGCCGACCTCAAGAATATGACCGTTTGGATCAACCAGTAGACCGCCTTCCAATCCTGCACGAAAAGGCGATAGCCCGGTTTATCCCTCCGCGTGACGAGCAATGCGGTTGTCTTACTCGTTGATTCTCGATTCTCTCCTTGGTTCTTGCCGCAGTTGGACAGCAGCGAAAAGCATTTACGAACGCTGATGGATTAAGTTATACTCGTCAGTGAAATGTAAAACTTTAGCAGCGAGGTAAAACACTATGCCGGTGGTAAAAATATCGTCCAAGGGACAGATTGTGATCCCTAAAGAGATCCGCGACAAGCTGGGAATTAACCCGGGGCGAAAAGTTTTGTTGAGGGTCGTAGACCAGCACGCGGAAATCGTGCCGATCCCTGAGGAACCGGTCAAGGCGTTGCGAGGGATGCTCCGGGCTGACACGTCGCTTGCCGCAGAACTCCTGGAGGAGAGAAAGAAGGATGACGCCATCGATGAAAAGCGTCGTATTTGATTCCCACGCGATCCTGAGGTTTGCCCAGGACGAAGCGGGGGCCGACAAGGTCGAAGAGCTTCTCAAGGCGTCGGAAGACGGAAGAATTCGTACCTTCATCAACGAGATCAATTTGGGGGAGCTGTATTACATCACCATCAGAAGACTGGGCGTTGAATCGGCCAGGCGCTTCCTGGAACAGTTCACGACGTTGGCCATCGAACGCGTTCCGGCCTCTTGGGAAATCATTGAATCGGCCTCCCAAATAAAAGCTGACGATGCCGTTTCCTACGCCGATTGCTTTGCGATGGCAACCGCACTCAAATACAACGCCGTGATCGTCACTGGCGATCCAGAGTTCAAAAAGATCGAGCACAAGGTCGAAATCGACTGGATATGACCCTAGACCTTCATGGTTGATAGCAACAAAGGTTAGGGAGTGACTTGCATGTGCCCACCACCGATAGGATATTCCATGGAAATCAGGAAATTCATCGATTACCGGGGAGAAGACATGCTTGGCGGTGCTGTAAAGATCTCTGCCTTGGGGAAGGAAAAATCCAATCGCCGAAATCGGATGAGTTTTTGCAGGAGAAGGCTGTCACCTCACGCAGATTTTCCAAGCCTGGCTTTGGTTGGTGTACAAATGATAAGCAACTGTTGAGGAAACGATCAGGATTGCCAGGTAACCATATAGGAGAGATGCAGAAAGGAATCCCCAGCACTCTTATGGACCTTATGAAGGACAACGAAAAGCGGCTCCGGAATGCTAAGTGAATAACGCCCCGTTTCAGCGGCGGCGAGTCAGCGCCGTCCGCTGAAACCGGTTGTTGGGCCGCTCACTCGGCGGTGCGACCAAACGAGCAGTACCGACAAATCACGGCTGGAGTTCGATCTCTCCGGGCCGCCAGGTCTTGTTGAACCAAGGCTCCAACGGACCGTAGAGGCGCAGGATCATGAACCAGCCCTTGCCCGGAATCGTCTGCACCCAGTTCTTCTCCATGCCGGGCGGGGCCTTGGGGCCGAACCAGACGTCCACCGAGCCGTCGGCATTGGTTTTGAAGCCCTTGTCCTGGCTGCTCACGCTGGGCGCCTGCTGGTCGGTCTGCAGCATCGAGCGCGTCTGGTTGTCGTAGACGATCACCGACCAGAAGTCCTTCACCGGGATGTTCGGCGGCAGGCGCAGCTTGTACGTCTTGCCGCCGTCGAAGGGGTTGCCCTTCGAGTCCAGGGAGGCCCACGGGTACTGTGAGCCCTGGCCGACCATTTTCTCTTCCATCGCCGGCGTCACGCCGGTGGCGAAATAGTAGAAGAAGGCAGCTCCATCCAGGTTTGCAACGCCGGGGGCGACTTCGAACTTGTAGCCACCGAAGAACGGCAGGCGCCATGAGCTGTTCGGGTAGAAGAAGGCTTCCGGCTCGCGAATCTTGAAGGCGAGCGTTCGCGCCGTCACCGCACCGATGTTGGCGGCGTCGGTCAGGATCTTCTTCATGCGCTCGTCGGGATTGAAGGGCTTGCCCTTGACGATGCCGATCGAAGCGAACAGCCCAAGCGTGGTGGGGTCGGAGCCTTCCGGCGGTTCTTCCTGAATCACCTGGTTCAGCAAGGTCCAGAACGAATAGTCACCCGGGGCGACGAAGTTCGCTGGTACGCCCGAGGCATTGGCAAACTTGATCGGCGGCGGGTTGGCCGCATCGGCCAGTTGGTAGATCTTCAGGTGCTTCTTGACCGACTCCACCCCTGGCTTGGTTGAACCGTCAACGAGGAAGGACCGGAAGGGCATCCAGTTGCCGTAGGTCTTCGGTCGTACGACGAAATAGCCTTCCGGGATCGCGCCCTGGTACCCCGGCGGAAGAATCAGGTACTTGCCGCCCTTGCCCCTGTCGGCACCCGTGATGCCGATGTCGGCCACCCAGCGATACCAGAAGTCATCGATGGCTCCCAGGACCATGGGGGGGACATCGACGACCAACGGCCCCTTCTTCGTATCGATCCAGATGAAGCTGTAGATCGTGTTGTCGTTGGCCGTCAGCTCCACGGTCTTCGAATCGACCAGGTTCTCCCAGATCACGTTGGTCTGGTTGTCGGGCCCGAACTTGCGAAGCGAATCGCGCATGCCTGCCTGGTTGACGATCGGGATGGCCAGCAGATAGGCCTGCAGCGCACGCGAGCGGTCCAGGTTGTCGTAGATCTTCTCGATGGTGTCCGGCGCCGGGAAGCCGTCGGACAGGTTCAGCGTGCCAATCGAGGTATCGAGCCGGTTGGGCGTGGCCACGCCCGGCGCGATCGGCGTCGTCATGCTGAAGGTCTGGGCCGAAGCCGTCGTGACAACGCTCGTGACAAGGGCTGTCACAGCCATCCACATCCGTAGTTTGCTAAACGCCATCATTTCCTCTTCTCCTTATGTTCGGGGAACGAATATCCGGAACCTTTGCACCTCGTCTCCTTCCGACCGCTGCAAACCGGGTAGGTCAGGGGCCTCTCGGCCCCATTCCCCCCTAAGAACGGTGCATGACACTTTCGCGTCACACCGCTCAAGCATCTCAAGAGGCAGCCCCTGTTGGGCTGCCCGGCTGTGTTGCCTCCTAAGCCGAGGCCATGGCCCGAAATTCCCGGGCCGACATGGCCGGCAGCAGTTTGCTATCCTTCCTGTTCCGACGTCGCCAATAATAGCCGGCGTACTCAGGCAGGTAAGGATTAGCATCCGCTTTGATCTTCACATATCTCCGAATCCCCATGGCGCTTACTCGCATGACCTTGTAGAGTTTCTTCGCGGTCTTAGCGGTCTTGGCCAGAACGGCAAATACATTGCGTCCCGCAGCTGACCAGTAGTTCTTGATCAGCCATTGCGCGGATTTGGCGGAGTGCCGTCGGCGCACCATGCGCCAGAGTTGTTCAAAGACATAGGTGTCGATACGACTGAAGGCTTCCGACGCCACCACGTGGCGGTGGTAATTGGCCCAACCCCGAAGTATTGCATTAAGCTTCTTGATCAAGACCGGCATCGGCGCGCTGACGTGTTCGCGGATTATGGTTCCCACTTTCTGCATGAGGGCGAGAACTCCCTCAGTGGATGGCGTGATGTGCAGCACCCGGCCATGCTTTCGAAAGGTTTGCCCGAGGAACGTGAATCCGTCTTTTATGTGCGTGATCAGGGTTTTCTCGGGTGAGAGCTCAAGACCACGCTCGGCAAGGAAGCCTTCAACCACTGGCTGGATGGCATCTTCCAGGATACCTTTTGATTTACCTGTGCAGATGAAGTCATCAGCGTAGCGGTCGAAGTTGATACGGCACCTGCGGGGGACTGCACAGCGGACGGCTTCCTCCAATCCGTCAAGCACCATATTCGAGATGGTGGGGCTAATGATCCCACCTTGAGGAACTCCCTTGCGTGTAGGGTAGTGGATGCCGTTTTCCACATACCCTGCCCTTAACCACTTTTGAAGAACGACTTTATCCATGGGGATGTTCTCCAACATCCATTGGAACGAGATGTTGTCGAAACAGCCCTTTATGTCCCCTTCGAGTATCCATGGAGCCGAATTGGGCTTCGAGAGAGCATTGAAGGCACAGGCTACGGCATCAGCACACGATCTGCCTTCACGAAAACCGTAGGAATTCTTGTCGGCTGTCGTTTCGGCTACGGGCGCCAGTCCCAGCTTATAAAGCGCCTGTTGGGCTCTGTCATACATGGCGGGAATCGATAGGGGCCTTAATTTGCCATTCTTCTTTTCGATATAGATCCTCCTCAAGGGCTGAGGATGATAGCCACGTCTGCGCAGGCTGCAAGCAGCCCGCCATTTGGCTCGGACGCCTCGCCACAGGACGCCGTCAACGCCGGGGGTTTTACGCCCCTTGTTGGAGGTCACTCGTTTCACAGCCAGTAGCTTGGCGTAGAACGAATGGGTTAACAGATATTGCAGTGACTTGACCTTGTTCCATCTGTTTTCCTTCACAGCCTTTGCGATACGCACTTGCAGCCTTCTGACTTCCCGCTGGGCTTTCTTCCAGTCAATGGAATTCCACTTGTCAGCGTCATCTCTGAGTGCACCAGCCTTGTCGGCCGTCATTTGCTTTCTCATCTTCAAAGGTTCTACCAGTTCTCTCGCAACGAGACACCAGTTGGACGTCTGCACGCTCATTCACCGGGGCTGAAGCTCACCGGTTTTGGCGTTGAGCCATGTTTCAGGCCCTATCTTCCGGCTTTCCCGAAAGCATTCGCTTCTTCCAACCTCTCCCTCCCGCCTCTCCATCGGCGTGCCTTGCGGTTCGCTTGCCTGGACTTGCTCCAGGCGAAGGGCGGGGTTACCACGTTCCTCACAGTTGATCCAATGGATGACTTAGGTGCGTCCTCTACGCCGAGGGTGCTTTGGTTCCGTACAGGCAGTTAGGAGACCTGCATCCTGACCCTTGCCGCAAACACTGGGAAGCGGCCTTCGACCTGGTAATGCTTCTTGTTAATCCTCGTAGGTCTGTCGCTCTTTGACGACGCTTGCAGACATTCAATTAATTTCACCGTATCATCCGACCCTAGCCCTTAACCGGGGAGGATTCCCGGAGGGGTTCTCCTGTCACCATTCGAACCCGTTTCGGTACATTGTCCGCAGGGCTTCGCACCCCGTCATCAGCGCGACGGTAGCACGCCTGCGTAGGGTCCGGCAGGAACATGCCGGGTACTCCAGGTAAGTACCTGAGTACACTCAACTATGCGACATCGTGTCGCAACCCAACGAAGGCATCAGCGGGAGCCGGCTTTTTCAGCGATCGACTGCATGCCATGGTTATAAGAATTATAGCCTTTCATAAATGAATCCAGGCAGCAACTTTATTAGCCACGCTATCAGTACCCATCGCCGTGTAATATAGGCACTGGACTTTCTTCGTTTGATGACATGGTATATCTGCCTTGCGGCTTTTCCAGGCTCGGCAGCCCAGAAGATGCCATCTCCTTTGGCCATTGCCGTATTAACAAACCCTGGTTTTATGTCAGTGATTGTGATTGGCAATCCAGATTTCCTAACCTTCTGGCGAAGCCCTTCCAGATAATTGGATTCAAAAGCCTTTGATGCGTTATAGGCGGGAGATTCTCTGCCGCCACGCAACGCTGCGATTGACGAGATACCTACAAGGTGCCCGGAACCCTTTTCCGTGAAATGGTGCATGGCAACATTAACAAGAGCGGCAAACCCACTAACATTGGTCTTGATGGCCTTGTTTTCCAAGTCCCAACTGAGGTTATTATTGATGTCCCCTGTGCCGGCACTGATCACGATAAGATCTACACCACCCATTTCTTTTATGAATTTTGCCAGAGTGTCCATTGCCGATTCAACGTTCGCTACATCGATTTCTTGAACAAATAATGATCCTTCTACTTCATCACACATTTCATCCAATAGCTGAACTCGCCGTGCCATGACTCCAACAACGTACTGATTCCTTGATAAAATTCTGGCCAATTCGCGTCCTATCCCGGAACTGGCGCCAATGATGATTGCTTTTTTCATGATTTTTCTTTTCTAATGAATCATCGTTATCTTGACGTCGCTATCGCCTAGCAGTGCGTGGACCGTTCTCAAATCTTAACCTACCTCAAACAGATGCATAGGAGTAGCATTTTCACCATAGCTTGCCAATACCTTAAATTCCTTAACGTTTTCCATATAATCTTCAAATGTTGAATGTCAGCGCCTATAGCATCATAGCAATTGATCATTTGCGTACCAAGCTCTACGAGTATATCGAGCCGTGGAACCAAAACGCGTATCCGCTCAAATGGACCAGCAAGTCCGTAGCCAAAATCATGGCTTACCCGACCCCCTCAAGGAGGCGGCATAATGGACATTCTTTTTTGTGGCGCTCTACTTAGCATGCTCTGCGGTCCCTTTTCTGCGGTGACCCGTGGGTTGACAAATTACTGTCATGCGAACCTACTCAATGGCAGCAATAGCCTTCATCATATTTAGAAACAGTGGGTTGGCGTATTCCAGAGGGAAATCAACATCGGAAGCATCGGTAGCATAGATATGACCCCTAAGAACCACGCTTGCGTGAGACACCGTTGCCTTTTGGGGGATACGAAAAAACGTGAACCGGCCGGGGGCCGATACCTTCTCTAGTTCTTCGATGCCCGCAATGTTTGCAGTCGAATCACTCTCGGAATGCGCAGCAAAGATACGTATTGAAAGGGGTTCTTTCGCATTGAACCCTTTGATGAGAGCGTCAGTTTCTTGGATCAGCTTGGACAATTCCCGCGCACCGTCCATGTCCATGCGGACGTAGCGGTAGGGATTGTTGCCGATTAGGGGCTTGTCGTTGCCCAATAAGTCCAAGATATCGACCAGAAAGGTGCGCAGTAAGCGTTCCTCCAGGTCACCCACAATGCCACCAATGCCACCTGCGAGATCGAGTGCCGCGGAGAATAGATACAGGGTGCCAGTGATGTCTGGGCTCTTCACTGCAGTGAAGAAGCTCAGTGTTCCACCGGTGGACAATCCACCAATAGCGACCTGCTTGCCTTTTGACTTGGCTGTCTCTACCGCAAAGCTCACGTTGGCCTTCCACTCATCCAGACTTACCCCTTCCATGCCCCTCGGTTCCTTTAGCCCATGACATTGGAGTAAAGGCAAATAGACATCATATCCTAGGGTTTCAAAAAAATAGTCCCCGATTGCAGTCATGAAATATGGCGAATCGGTAAGACCGTGCACCAGCACGATCGACTTCTTCGCTGGTTCCTCATGTTCCATGATTCTTGGATAACAACCATCCCGAACAGCCTCCGATGAGAGATAGCGAAAATGCTTATAGTAATCCATCCACTCATGGTCGCGTGTGGGCGCTGATTGGTTCATGATGCTTCCTCCTTCTTTGTCGATTGGTTCCAGCCTAATCGGGATAGGGAGCCGCCTCACGTCTTCCCTCCTCCCACACCACCCGGCATACAGATCACGTACCAAGGGGGTTCAGCAGATGAAGTCGGTTTCTCAAACAGTTGCGGTAGACCTATAGACACAAAACACTTGCCGGGCAGGGCAATCGCCAAGGCAGGACTTCGCAGTCACGTGCCCGGCGGTCCCGAACGTACCACACCTCATATTCGGGTTCTGTTAGTCGCCGCGTGCTGTTGGATTGGACTTCCTTCAGACTCCAGTTCTCGATGACGCCCTTGCCCTTCTCCTAGCCTTCGGCTCAGCGTAAACCTGGCACGAGGACTTCCACCTCGCTAGTTCTGTGCCATGCCCGGCACACATGTGTAACATGAGCGGCATACCACTGTTTGTCGTGGGCTGACCGTTCGTTGGAAGGGTTAGGGCTTCCAATACGCTAACCATTACTTGCCTTTCCAGGTCCAAGGAGCGAAATCAAGAACCGCAAAATATCTTCAGCAAGGACCCTGATGCTAAGCGCAAACTCCGCGAGTTGATCACTCGTAACGTTTTCAAACTGAAAGCGGATTCCGTGTCTCTCCTTCGCAGTGGTCTTGATGCGAGTAATGCTTGTCGAATCGTCTCCGACGGCCCAGGTAGAATGCGTAATCTGATTTCTCACCTGTTCGACGTCGGCTGCCCTCCTGAGGAGTTCGCGAAACGCATCGTAGTCCTCGTCTTCACCCTGTCGTTCAAGGTACAAGCTCGCAGTTAACGCCCGAAGCCTCTTAAACGAAAGTTCGGCTGTGACGATCTGCCCTAAACGCCCACTAGCACCAAGCAAAGACTGGGCAAATCCTTGCAGCACGCTTTCAAGTGCTGCAAAGGAAACCGTGATATCGCCAATGTGCTGGAGGTGGTCATTGGGAACGGGATGCTGCAAAGCCATGGAGCTAGCCTTTGGGAAGCTCTCACGATACGGCTGAAGGGTGCCGCAATTTTTGCGGGGCCCCTTTCTGGCCGCTCGTTAAGTATAAAGAGAGATTAGGCTGATCCTCATAAGATGCGAATTTTCGCATTTCTGCCCGCATAACATACCATCGAACCGGTAGCCAATAGCGCGCTAAGCCCTTTGTTTTTAGCTGGTTGCACTCTGCCTCGCGGCTTATCGCGGTGTCTTTTGCGGATCGGCATAATAATCTTCCAACCTTAATCCGGAACCGATAGCAGAATACGATTGTGCCAGATTGGCGTCAATCAGAAGATATCTCATCCGACACATTTCTTATGATCGTCGGAAAGAGTTGTGCGATGTCCCGTCAGAGCGACAAGACAAATCATGAGTGGACAACAGCACCCAAAGCATAACTTGCCAACATCATGCCCTCTACTCATGGGGAGTAGCAGTACGGGAATGGAATGGATATGCTGAGATGTCGCAGGGTGTGATTCACAATGGCATAAGAGGAGAATGGGAGAGCCGTATCACCCAAGGCACTGGGGCGGCACAAGATTCCCCTCGCTTCAAGTGCAACGAATGCCGCAACGCTCTGATGAGCTTGCCATCGTTCGGCAACTGTCGGCGCCGGTGAGACTCCACGCCATGCCGAACCGGCCGAAAGGCAGGCTGGAAAGCCTGCCCCACATGGCTTGGACCCTCATCAAAGCACCGTGGCAGCATTGAAACGGTGCAAGAAAGGCGGCGGTGACGGTGTCTCCAGGATCGAAGGAGAAGAACCCAAGACCGGCGGTCTGTTACCCGCAAGAATGGACTCTTGAGGCAACACCATCATGCCCTCAGGGACGAGGGTTTTGAACTTCACCTCTGGTTAACTACGCGGTTGCCCTTTTCAGCACGCGCTTCTTTTTGGTCAAGTCCTCATAGATAATGAGGATCGGACTGGCCACAAAGATGGATGAATACGTTCCGGCAACCATTCCGATCAACAGGGCAAAACTGAAATCGTGGATGACCGTTCCGCCAAAGAAGAAGAGGCAAGCCAACACAAACAGGACGGAGCCGTTGGTCAGGATGGTACGGCCGAGGGTTTGATTGATGGCACCGTTGATCATCTCAGGAAAGGGCTGTTTGCGGTCTTTGTTCCGATTCTCCCGGATGCGGTCGAAGACCACGATCGTGTCGTTCAGGGAGAAACCCGCAAGGGTCAAACAGGCAGCAAAGACTTCCAGGGTGAATTCTTTGTTCGTCAGAGCAAAGAAGCCCAGGGTAATCAGGATATCGTGCATCAGGGAAAGCACCGCCCCGAGGGCATAGGGCAGTTTCATGAACCAGCAGAGCAGAAGCATCGTGATCAAGGCGGCATAAATCAGATAAACGACATTCACACCCATCGCTTCGAGCAGATAGACCCCCACCAGCATGAGTCCGCCCATTATTCCGCCCATCGCCCACTTGAATTCGAAACGCCCGGAAATATAGATGGCAATGAAGAGCAAGGCGTAGTAAATCGCTTTCAGTGCTTTTTGGCGGAGATCGGCACCGACCTTGGGGCCGACCATTTCCACGCGCCGCACCGTAGCCTGACCTTCCCCATAAACCTTCGCCACCTGCTCCTGGACCCGTCCCAAAAGGCTTTCCATCTCAGTGGTTATCAATTCGGTGCGGATCAGGTACTCGTTCGCATCAGCAGAACCCACCTGCTGGATCGTGCTCTGGCTGACAATATCCTGCAGTGCAGCCCTGATATCATCAGGAGTGGTGGGTTTGTTGAACTTAATTTGGATCAACGTTCCGCCGGCAAAATCGACCCCCATGTTCAGCCCACCCCTCAAGATCATCGCAACCACCCCAAGGAGAATGATGATGCCGGAAATAAGGAAGGCCTTATAACGAAACCCAACAAAGTTGATATTGACATCAGGCCTGATCAATTCCATACCGATTATCCTTCACGCTTCCGTTAAGTTAGCTTTTGGGTGTTGGCTCTTGTCTTGGCTCTTGGCTCTTTGCTGTTGGCTCTTGGCTCGTTTCTATCTCGCACCCTTACCGCTACCAACCACCCACCAATCACTACACAACCCACAAGCTACCAGTCACTAGCACTCTATCCTGATCAAATACTCAACTCGCGAACGCGCCGCTGTACCAGGAGATAGTCAAAGATCACCCGTGTTACCACAATGGCTGTGAATAGATTGGCAATGAGTCCGATCACGAGGGTGACCGCAAAGCCCTTCACCGGTCCCGTTCCGAACTGAAAGAGCACGGCCGCCGCGATCAGGCTTGTCGTGTTTGAGTCCAAAATCGTAATGGTGGCCCTGCTGTAGCCGGCCTCGACCGCCGCCCTCGGGGTCTTCCCGAGGCGCAGCTCTTCCCGTATTCGTTCATAGATAAGCACATTCGCGTCTACTGCAATGGCGGTGGTCAGGGCGATACCGGCGATGCCGGGCAGGGTGAGGGTTGCTCCGAAGGCGGCTAGCCCCGCCAGGAGCAGGATGATGTTCAAAATCAGGGCAACGTCGGCAATCAACCCGGAAAATCGGTAGTAAACAATCATGAAAATGATTATTGCAATGCCCCCCACCAAGGAAGCGAGCATGCCCTTTTGAATGGACTCCCTACCGAGCGATGGCCCCACGGTCCGTTGTTCCAGGATCTTCACCGGGGCCGGCAGGGCTCCGGCGCGCAGGACGACGGCCAGGTCCTTGGCTTCCTGATCGGTGAAGTTGCCGGTGATCGTAGCTTTACCACCGCCAATCTTGTCCTGAATGACGGGGGCGGAAAAGACGACGCCATCCAAGACAATGGCCAGACGCTTTTTGACGTTTTCACCGGTTATCCGCTCAAAGACCTTGGCTCCCTGCGCGTCAAAATCCATTGCCACATAGGGCGTATTGTACTGCGTATCGAGGCGAACCTCAGCATTGGTGATGGTCGCCCCGGTAAGCAGGGTCCGATCCTGGAGGGCGATCTGGTTGTCTCCCGTCCGCGTTTTCCCCGAAGTGGCCTGGTGCATCGGATAGAGCTTTACGCCGGGAGGCAGTTTCCCTTCTTTCGCAGTCTGGGGGCTAACATCTTCAGCCACCAACTTGAACTCGAGGAGCGCCGTCTTGCCGATCAAGGCAATGGCCCGCTGCGGGTCCTGAATACCCGGGAGCTGAATCAGAATGCGATTGCCACTCTCCTGGCGGATGTCGGGTTCGCTGACACCAAATTGATCGATGCGGTTGCGAATGGTTTCAAGGGCCTGGTTTTCCGCCAATGTGCGAAGACGCTGAACTTCCGCATCCTGAAAAGTGAGCATCACGGCAACACCATCTGGAATGGTTTCGGCGCCGGCAATTTTCAGGACCGGAAAATTTTTCTCAACGACTTTCGCCAGCTCGGCCTGAGCCTCAGGACCGGCAAGCTGAACGTCAATGTTCCATCCTTTGGCTTTCTCGACCTTGAGAAATGGCACCCGTTCCGCGCGCAGGGTTTCCTTGAGGTCGTCGGCAAGACGCTCAGCGGTGTTTTCCACGGCTTTGTCCACCTCCACTTCGAGGACGAGGTGCATGCCTCCCTGAAGATCGAGACCAAGGTGGATTTTTTCCTTCGGCAAAAAGTTTTGCCACCAGGGAGGCAAAGACGGACTCAGCGTAGGCGTCAGGTAGACCATTCCCACAAGGAAGATCACCACCACCAAAATTCCGCGCCATTTCAAATCTTTCAAGTTAAATCCTCCTAAGGTTTCGGAGATCCTTGTCCGAGAGGCAGATCATTCGGACAAAGAGAAATCCTTCGTATCGCAAGAACGCCAGGTCCGGCACGATGGAAATCCCATCCAGACCGGTGAGGGATCAAGGCGATTATTCCGTGACCTCACCCTTTGAAACCAAAGCGGCGATATAGCCGCGCCCTATCTTCACCCGAACCTTCTCGGCAATCTCCAGGGTCACCACGGATTCGGTGATACCCGTAATCTTCCCGTGCAATCCCCCCTGCGTGATCACCACATCCCCTCTCTGCAGGTTGGAAAGCATCGTTCGATGTTCCTTCTGTTTCTTCTGTTGGGGCCGGATCAAGAGAAAGTAGAAGATGCC
This sequence comes from uncultured delta proteobacterium, assembly GCA_963808625.1. Classification (GTDB taxonomy): domain Bacteria; phylum Desulfobacterota; class Syntrophobacteria; order Syntrophobacterales; family Syntrophobacteraceae; genus JADGQM01. Next base: position 47,025 of record CAWEHK010000036.1, on the reverse strand, counting down.
CACCATCAATATCAGCGGCACAAAGGCAGCAAACTGATTGCCGGCCGAGCCGCCGCCCTCGCCTGCAGTCCCCATAGCATAAGCAATTCCCACCCAATCCATAATGTCCTCCATCCAATGCGATATTGAAGCCAGGCAATCCGAGATCAGCTTCTGAGTCGAACCACCGCGGCGCGATCACTGCGGAAGCGGTCGCCCCAATCAAATTGAAGGGTATATAAACGATATTTTCCTCTGATTGTCAACGAACTAAACGAATCCTCAGCAACACATTCTTCAAGAATGATATAATCCTTCTGCATCGATCTCCAGTCTGGACGTCTTAGCACAGCCCGGCACAAATGACTGTCCGAGGTCAGAGCGTCATACCGGCGTAAGCCGGTTTCCAGGTAATTTATCTGGATTCCGGTCTTCACCGGAATGACGCGTCCGGATGAGGGCCATTTGACTGTGCGAGCCTTTACACAGGAAGTCTCTGCCAAGGAGCACTCTGTGGGTATCGACATTCTCCGACTGCGGGAACAGGTTCAGGCAAATTGCGACGTCTCTGACGCCAACTATGCCGGTTTGTACTCCCTGTGCGGCCTGCTGCTTCGCATGCGAGACCTCTTTAAGTGGGAACAGGGTCTCCATCCCTGGCAAGAACCGGAACCGGGGGACCTCCTGGAGTGGGTGGACGACCGCGAGCAACGCTGGGAGGCAATCCGCGCCAACGACCTTGAGCCGCTCGCATTGGGCAGCGAGCGTTTTGGACCCTTCGACATGGCCGCCATCAACCGCAGGCTGAGACCATTGGGGCTGGTTTATGGCGCGGGTTACGTCTTGGGGATGAAGCCGTCATTCTTCCTCGGGGAAGTTTCCGCATCGCGAACCCGGGGAGCGCTGCTGGTCGATATCGTAGATCGCGAACTGGCAAGAGATATTTACATGACGCCCGCCATGCGCCAAGGCAATCAGATTTTTGCGCGGCAGTCGGCGATGCTTTTCTTCCTGTGGGACCAGGTCCAGGAGATGCGCCCCTCAGCGAGGGACGCCCTCAGCTATGCCCTGGATCAGTATGGCCTTGACGCTCAAGCCATGCGCCGCTGCCCGGCGGAGCTGGGACCCGAACTGCATCGCGTGGCCGGGCAGGAGATCGAGACGTGGATTTACCACGAGGTCGGGGAGGTCCATGAGGACGCCTTTGACGGGCAAGTGTGGCATGAGATCGTTTCAACCTACTGCAATAGTCCGATAGAAATCTTTGCGAGGGTCACCAAAGATCTCCTTGCGGACACGCATTCCGAGGGTTTGCTGGGACACATCATTTGCCATCGTATCCGATCCTCTCTGGGATTTTATGTTTCTTTCATGAGGCCCTTCACCCAGGCGGTGTTCCCGGAAATGGCCGAGGCCTTTCGCGCGTTCAGACCGAGCGGCGACTGGTCGGTCATCGAGGCGGCCCGGTCACATGGGCATGCCAAGGCGCGGGCTTCTGCCGTGCAATTGGCGGCGATCCACGAAGCCGGGCGCGATCATCCCGTCGCATGGGCGAAAGCAGAGATCATGTCTCGCCTGATCGAACCGTTGGGGATCCGTGCTTCCGCAGACAATTCGGGCGCGGAGGAATGACCTTCTGATGAACCGTCATATTGTCGATCTCCTCATCTGTCCCTCGTGTCTCCCGGAGGAAATGGGACTGGTTTTGGATGCGCATGAAAGCGAAGGGATTGATATCCTCAGGGGGATCTTGAAATGCCCGCAATGCCGCAAACACTATGCGATCGCCGGAGGAATCGCCGACCTTCATGCGCAGCCGCAACAACCGACACCGGAAACGAAGTCAAAATATGAAGGGCCCGAGGTGATTTCATCGTATCTCTGGAGCCACTACGCCGATCTTTTTGATGATCCGGAAGTCACCGGAGCCTACCCCGAGTGGGCCGCACAGATCGACGCAGGAGCGGGTTTTGCCCTGGATACCGGTTGTGCCGTGGGTCGCTTTGCCTTCGAGCTGAGTCGAAAATGCGATTTTGCCATTGGGCTTGATTCCTCGCGGCGGTTTATTGCCCTGGCCCGGAAGCTGCTTTTCGAAGGCCGTTTGGATTTTGACCTGAAGCAGGAAGGCCGCCTTTTCGAGAGCCGCTCAATCGAGCTTCCCAAAACCTGGGATCGGAGTAAGGTCGACTTTGTCGTCGCTGATGCCCAGGCCCTTCCTTTCCGAAGCCATCGCTTTTCCTGTGTGGCGTCGCTCAATCTCGTGGACAAACTGTTAAAACCGCTATTACATCTGAAAGAAATCAGCCGGGCAGCGCTAACCACCGGTACCCAACTCCTTTTTTCCGACCCCTTTTCCTGGTCAACGGCCTGTGCCGAAGAGGAAGACTGGTTGGGGGGAAAGGATTACGGGGCCTACGCCGGGTTCGGGCTCGACAAGGTGCAGGCTATTCTGGAAGGCGAGGCCGGCGAACCAGGTCTTGCATGGACGATAGAGAGGCGTGGTGAAGTCTGGTGGAAAATCCGCAATCATCGCCGCCATTTCGAGTTGATTCGGAGCGGTTTTATTAAGGCTGTGCGTTAGGGGGTTGATGGTTGATGGTTGATGGTTGAGGGTTGATGGGGGATGGTTGAGGGTTGATAGTTGAGGGTTGAGGGTTGATGGGGGATGGTTGAGGGGGAGTTCTTGATGATGGCAAAGGAAGTGATCGATTTGAGGTTTTGGGTGATCTGGCCAGAAAGGCCGGGAAGGCTATATTGGAGGTTTACGAGACGGATTTCGAGGTGGAGCGGAAGGAAGATTTTTCCCCTCTTACCCTGGCAGACCGGCGGTCCCACCAGGTCATTGTCGCGGGATTGCAGTCGGAGTATCCGGAAATCCCGGTGCTTTCCGAGGAGGGTAAGGAAGTTGCCTATGCCGCCCGGAAATCCTGGGATCGATTCTGGCTGGTGGATCCCCTGGACGGTACCAAGGAGTTTGTCAAAAGGAATGGCGAATTCACCGTCAACATAGCCTTAATCGAAGGAAGCACGCCGACGATGGGCGTCATTTATCTTCCCGTCCGCGAGCGGCTCTATCTTGCCGACACTTGCCACGGTTGTTGGGAAATCACGGAAACCGGGAGACGCAGGCTCCAGGTCAAAACGGTTCAGCCGGCAGGTGCATTACGAGTACTGAAAAGCCGGTCCCATCCGTCCCCCGACCTGGAGGCGCTTCTGGAGGTCCTTCCAGCCCATGAATCCGTTTCCCGGGGCAGCTCCTTAAAATTCTGTGCCGTCGCCGCCGGCGAAGCGGATCTGTATCCTCGGTTGGGTCCCACCTGGGAATGGGATACGGCGGCGGGTCAGGCGATTGTGATCGCCGCCGGAGGGGTCATGGTGGCCCCAGACGGCGAGCCTTTCATCTACAACAAACCCAATTTGGTCAATGGCCCCTTCCTCGTCGCCTCGAGCCTCCCCTGGCTGAAGCAGTCCGGTATTCTTGACCGCGCTTCGAAGCTCGCTATGAAGTGATCGCTTCACGCGATCCTCGCTTCATCTTCCCTCTTCCCGTCCGGTAGTGCCCGGGACACGGTGAAGGCGTGAACCTCCAGGACGCCGGCTGCGCGCAGGGTCTTGGTGCATTCATTGAGGGTCGTCCCGGTGGTGAAGACATCATCAATGAGGAGCACGCGACGTCCTTTGACCTTGCCGGGAACCGGCACCTGGAAGGCATCCTTGACATTCTGCAGGCGTTGTTCCCGGTTCAAACGCGTCTGCGGTTCCGTCCAGCACTTTCGGACGAGGACCTCGAACTGGACAGGAAGGCCAAGCTGACGGCCAAGAGCTTTCGCGAGCAACCCAGCCTGGTTGAAGCCTCTTTGTCGCAGACGTTTCACATGGAGGGGGACCGGTAAGACCATGTCCACGGCAGGCAGAGTTTCACGGCGGAACAGCGGTACCAGCAATTCGGCAAGAGGCCGCGCCCAATGGAGCTGGCCCCCAAATTTCAACTGATGGACCCGCTTGCGAACCACCCCCGCATGCTGCGTCGCAGAACGCGCCCGGTCAAACAAGAAGACGGACTGCAGACAATCGCCGCACAAATGATCGGGAGATGACGCGCTTTTGGGGAAGGGGCGCCCGCACCTTGGGCAGAGCGGAGATTCAATCCAGGGCAGTGCCTCCCGGCAGCCATCGCACCAGAAGCCCTGGTGACTGTGGAGCCAGGTTTTCTGGCATCCGGCACATCGCCTCGGCAGGAACAGATCCAAAAGAGAAGCTCTAATTTTGCTTAAACGTTCTTTTAGCACATGAGTCCACTGGGCAGGTTCCACAAGGACTTACAAGCAACGACGATCGCTTGGCGTTTTCCACGTCCGTCGGAGCGATCACGCTTAGCGGAGGTCTGAACCTCACATAAGATCCAGATGGAGTCTGATGGCCTTCTCGACCTCAGCAATCACGTCTACTTCTATTTTTCCAATAAGTTTGACCATTCTGCTTCGATCAAGGGTCCTGATTTGATTGGCCTTGGCTTTGGATGCCTTGGGGAGATTGGCCATGCCTTTTGGCAGAAGGACTTCATAGGGATAAACCTTGTCGAGCCTGCTAGAGGTGATGGGCAGGACCGTCACCGTTGCTGCATATTCATTGTTGATGTCGTTTGACACAATAATAACAGGCCTGGTTTTAGATATTTCGCTGCCAACCGCAGGATCAAGGGAAGCGAGATAAACCTCCCCGCGTCTAATACTCATCCCAATTCTCCACGTCCACAGCAGTAAATTCCTCGGCCAGTTTTCGGTCCTCTTCCCAGGTCGCTCGGTAGCCCTCCGCCATGCGTTTTTGAAGTTTCTCCTTCTGCAACGCAGCGATCCGGTCTCTAATGGCCTCGACAATGAACTGGCTTCGCCTCCTGGAACCAGCCATGGCCTCCATCTCTTGAACAAGGCTCCGTGGCAGGACAAGGTTGAGCCTCACTTTGTCCATTTCTACCCCTTTTAAGTTCGCAATGACTTACGCATTTTTATACACCTTTTTATGTGTGAGTCAACGCGTTCGTTGATGTACGTCGTTATCTGCAGCAATGGCGCATCGCAGCTTGCCTCTATATATCAAGTGCATAGCAACTGTCCAAAAACAACTTGCACTCATTTCAGCCCCTATTCGAACCACGAAGAACACGAAGAGCACGAAGAAATCACTTCGTGTTCTTCGTGTTCTTCGTGGCAAAAAGGCTTCTTATTCCTGGCCGCCGCCCTACATAAGCTCAACAATCGCGCGAGCAAACTCCGAGCACCGGACTTCCTTTGCTCCGTCCATCTGGCGCGCCAGATCGTAGGTCACAATCCTCTCCGCAATCGTCCGCTCGAGGCCGCCGCGAATCCGTTCGGCTGCTTCCGTCCAGCCCAGATGTTCGAGCATCATCACCCCGGAGAGGATCAAGGAACCGGGATTTACCTTGTCCATCCCGGCATACTTTGGCGCCGAACCATGGGTGGCCTCGAAGACGGCGCAGGTATCGCCGATATTGGCCCCCGGGCTCATGCCGATCCCTCCTACTTGAGCTGCCAGCGCATCGGACAAATAATCTCCATTCAAATTCGGCGTGGCCAGAACGTGATACTCTTCCGGACGCAGCAGGGCTTGCTGGAACATGCTGTCGGCAATCCGGTCTTTGATCACCACCCGCCCGGTCGGGGCGGCGCCATGAAATTTCTCGAAAAGCTCGACTTCGGTCAGGGTTTGTTCCGGGAATTCCGCCCGTGCCAGCCCATAACCCCATTCCCGGAACGCTCCTTCGGTGAATTTCATGATATTGCCCTTGTGGACCAGGGTGACGGACGCCAATCCCTTTGCCAGAGCGTACTGGATGGCGCGCCGTACCAGGCGTTCGGTGCCCGCACGGCTCATGGCTTTGACCCCGATCCCGGATTCTTCGGGAAGGGTTATGCCAAACTGGTCCCGCAAAATCATCAGCAGCTTCTTTGCTTCCGGCGATCCTGCCGGCCATTCGATGCCGGTATAGAGGTCCTCGGTGTTCTCGCGGAAAATGACCACGTTGACTCTTTCCGGGTGCTTCACCGGCGCGGGGATGCCCGGATAGTAGCGAACCGGACGAATGCAGGCATAAAGGTCGAGCACCTGCCGCAGGGTGACATTGACGCTGCGGATCCCTCCGCCCACGGGGGTGGTCAGGGGCCCCTTAATCGCCACAACACATTGACGAAGCATCTCCAGGGTGCGCTCGGGAAGGTACTCTCCGGTGGTGCGGTAAGCTTTTTCACCCGCCATGAGCTCCACCCAGCAAATCTTTCTTTTGCCTGGGTATGCCTTTGCCACCGCCGCATCCAGGACGCCTCGTGCGGCTGCCCAGATGTCCGGCCCCACACCGTCCCCCTCGATGAATCCGATGTTTGGATGGGATGGCACCTCCAGCGTCCCGCGTTCTTCCAATGGCAATCCAGGTCCCTGTTATCTCGTGCTGCATCGTTCCTGCTCCTTGCTCCCCGCTCTCTATTTTCGTCTAAACTAAGTACAGCTCGACATAATAGAGTGTCCATTACCCAACGTCATTCCCGCATGCTCTTCGGGAATCCAGATTCACCTGCATTCCCGCCAGAAACTCGCCTCGACTTCGGACACTTATTTATGCGGAGGTGTACAAGGACACAAAACTCCTCTAAATAAAGGACACAAACTCCTCATGTGGGGCAGGCTTTCCAGCCTGCCGGAACGCTCAGGCAGGCTGGAAAGCCTGCCCCACGCATTTTCCAGCTATTTTTCTGAGAACTGATACCGGCATCATTCCCGGCCCTCTTGCGACTGCTCGAATTCCAGCAGACACCATTCGCCGGCGAATTTCGACCCGGCAGAGTCTCAGGCCCTGTCGTTCAAAGGAAGATTGAACGGCGTCTTTTTGCTCCAGCAATATTCCGCTCAGCACCAGCGCGGCAGAAGGATTCATTCGCTCCACTAATAATGCTGCCATGTCTATTAGCGGCAAAGCCTGGATGTTGGCAAGCACAACATCAAACCCGTTGCGCATATCGGCAACCGTTCCCGCTTGCAGGACAATCCTGTCCGCCACACTCATTCAGGATGAGATTATCTCGGGCTACCGCAACCGCTTCCGGATCGTTGTCCACCGCCACGATTCGTCCGAATCCCAACAACGCGCCGGCAATGGCCAGGATTCCGGAACCGGTCCCGACATCGAGCAATGATGCTGACGACCGTTCCTGCTGACGACCAGCCCACTCTTCAAGCCACTCCAGGCACAACCTGGTCGTTTCATGATGGCCCGTTCCAAAAGCCATTCCCGGGTCAATCCGGATGATCCGATCCTCAGGATTCGCGCGACCTCCTCCCAGGTCGGCGCAACGACCAGATGCTTCCCTACGCGCAGGGGCTTGAAATTGACTTTCCATTGCTCCATCCAATCCTCGTCGGGAATCGAGGAAAACGAGTATGCCGGCAGCCCTTCAAGGCGCTGCGTTTCCCCAAAATTCCTGAGCACCCGCACCAGGTTATCCTGCCCGTCTGCAAGAAAATGTTCTTCCTCCAAATAGAAGCAAACCCCCGTATCGAGGATTTCGATCCCGACTTCAAACGCTTCCGCTATTTCTGCCGCCATGTCATCAGCAAGGGCGGGGCTGCATGGCACTTCAATACGAATCCATCGACGTTTCATGGGCACCTTGGTAGTGGTCAGTGGCAGTGGTCAGTAACAGTGATCAGTGATTAGTGGCTGGTAGCCAGTCGGCCGTGATTGGTCATCATTGGCCGGACAATGGTTTGCCACAAGCTTCCATCCATCATTTTACCGGTTTGCGCCGCTGCCTCCAGAATGAATTTCGGAGGCGCTTCAAAGCATCAAAAGCGACTCCTGCCAAATTTTCGAAGCAAGCTACTATACCCTGCCAGTCCTTGCCGACAAGTCGTCAAAAGGACCAAGGCAGGAGAAAAACCATAGCCTCCAGAAAGAATTTCTGTCAACCTTAAGCGGCTTTCCCGCTGGAGGCACCCTGAAAGCATGAAAGAGCGCCCCCGCTGCTGCATACTATACTCGTTAAGGGCCAAATCCTGTTTTGCCTCAGTTTCTGGATTCCCGCCAACAGCCTGCGGGTTGACGGTCCGGCAGCAGCCACCCTATTGTCATGCCCGCGTGCTTCTGGCGGGCATCCAGAAAGATAAAAGACACAACTCTCAATCCTTAACGGGTATAAACACTGTTGAATAGCCACTGATCACTTTTCACTGACCACTGATTACTGATTACTGGCCACTGTTCACTGACCACTGCTTGACTGGAACCAATCCGTTCCGAAGTTGTCTATATGAACGAAGAGCACGAGATCACATCGCCAAGGGAGGAAGAGTTTTCCTGGGTCCGGGCCTTTTTGAACAATGACCGGAGCGCCTTCGATAAACTGGTGCGCCGTTACCAGAACAAGGTGTTCAACCTGTGTTATCGGATGGTGGGGGAATATGAAGAGGCCCGTGACTGCGCTCAGGAAACCTTTGTGCAGGCTTACCGGGCGTTGAAGGATTTCCGCTTTGAAGCGAGCCTTTCCACCTGGCTTCTGGCGATCGCCGTGAACATTTGCAGAAATAGGCTCAAATCTCTGGAACATAGATACCGGCAAAAAATGCTGCGCCTTGACTCATCCCCTGAGGACACGGAAGGTTCAGGCGGCATCGAGATCGAGGACCCGGCGCCGGATGCTCTCGCCCAGCTCACGAAAAAGGAGCAGGATCGCCTGCTTCAGCAAGCCATTGACGAATTGCCGCACGAGGCCAAAATCGTGACCGTTCTGCGGGACATCGAAGGCCTTTCCTACGAGGAAATCGTGCGCATAACGGGTTATAATCCGGGCACGGTGAAATCCAAGCTGGCCCGGGCAAGAGAGCAACTCCGCCGGAAGCTGAAAGGATTGATTTGAGTGAAATGCTCTGAAGTGTCCCCTTTGCTGTCCGAATACGTGGACGATCTTCTGGTTCCATCGACGAAGAAGCTGGTGGAAGAACACCTGGCGTCATGTGAGGGCTGCGCTGCGGAACTGCATTCCCTCCAGGCTTACCTCAGAACCATGGCCGGTATCGAAAAGGTCAACGCGCCACCCGGATTTCCTGGCCGCTGTTCACGAACGCATCGAACAGGCTTCCGTACTGAAGACCAAAAGCCAAGAGCTAAGAGCCAAGAGCCAACCCGTTCACGAACGCATCGAGCAGCCTTCCGGATGGAGAAGACTCGCGAAATGGCTGTTCTACCCGCTGAGAGTCAAGCTTCCCATGGAGCTGGCGGGAGTCGCTCTGGCCACCCTCCTGCTCGTTTTTGCCTACCAGGCGCCCCACCAGAAGGAAGCCAAAAGCGTTCCAGCCGTCTCCAACGGCACCGGGCAAGCGATCCTGCCCGCCGCTGAAAAAGAGGCAAACCAGGATAAAGCGGCGGCCAGCCCTCCAGCATCGGCGCCGAAACGGATCGAACTCGCACTGGTTGTGAACCCGATCCAAAAACCGGAACCTGCGACCGAACGCCAGCCCCTTTCCGTTGCGCCCTTGCGGGAAGGGAAGCCCGAACCGGTTCGGCGAAAGGCGCAAGCACCCATCACCGGGCAACTCGGCCCCCCATGGAGGGTATTTCTCAGGCACCGACCAATGCCCCCCGCAAGGAGGAGGCGTTGCCCCCCTCGGATTCGCGCCAGGCCGGCGAACTGATCCAAGCAGCGGCGAAAGCCCTGGGAGGAACGGTCATCGCTGCCTCATCTCGAACGGAAACGAAGGAACCCTCAACGATCATTGTCCGCATCCCCGCTCGCAGTTATTCTCCCTTTCTGGAGAGGCTGCGTCAGGTGGGCCACATCAAAGAATCTGGTGAAGAAGCTGCGCAAAGGATGGCAGCAGCGGCAGTAGACCACGAAGAATTCGAAATTCAGATCAAACTTATCCAGCTCCAATAATCCCCTTTTTTCAAATTCCGGGAACTTTTCTTCTGCCTCTTTGTCCAATGGAGTGGAAGCAATTTGACACTTCAACCCAAAGGAGGCACCTCATGGAAATCCAGAGAATCGTCAGCAAACCTGTCAGGACGGCTCACCGTCATCGTGCTGGCCGTCACTGTCTGGACCATCCTTTTCAGGGCAGCGGGCGGCACCGCTTACGGCCAAACCCTGCCCCCTGTTTCCCCGGGAGCCGGCAATGGCGCCCAGGTATCGGAAGACGGCGACAAGACGCTGTCGCCCTATTTCTTCGTCAAGAGTGACGACCTGTCCGTCGATCAGCTCCCGCTCAAAACCACATCCGTGACGGCGAACATTGCCGGGGTCATTGCCGATGTCAAGGTTACTCAGGTTTACCGGAATGAAGGGCGAACCCCTCTGGAAGCGATCTATATTTTCCCCGCATCCACAAAAGCCGCCGTATACGGAATGAAAATGACCATCGGTGAAAGGACGATCACCGCCGTCATTAAGAAGCGGGAAGAGGCGCGTGCTGCCTACGATCAGGCGAAACAGGAGGGACGAAGCGCCTCGCTGCTCGAACAGCAGCGGCCGAACGTCTTCCAGATGAATGTGGCCAACATCCTCCCCGGCGATACAATCAAGACCGAACTGCAATACACGGAATTGATTACGCCGACCGCTGGGGTATATGAATTCGTGTATCCGACGGTGGTGGGTCCCCGCTATTCCAACCAGCCGATGAACACTGCACCGCCTGCGGAAAAATGGTCAAGAAATCCCTATCTGCACCAGGGTGAACCACCCCCCTATGCTTTCGATATTACTATTCGCCTGACCCCGGGCGTACCGATTCAGGAGATGACCTGCCCTTCCCATAAAGTGGCTATTCGCTACGAGGATCGTTCGCGGGCAACGGCAACGCTCGAGCCAGCCGAAAAATCAGGAGGCAATCGTGACTTTATCCTCAGATACCGGCTCTCCGGCCAGGTGATCGAGTCCGGGTTGCTGCTCTACCAGGGCCGGGAGGAAAACTTCTTTCTGCTTTCCGTGCAGCCTCCCAAGCGTATCAGCCAGAGTCAAATCCCGCCGCGGGAATACCTTTTCATTGTGGATGTCTCCGGTTCCATGCATGGCTTCCCGCTCGACATAAGCAAACGGTTGATGCGTGAACTGCTCACGAATCTGCGGCCGAGCGACACCTTCAACGTGCTGCTGTTTTCAGGCGGTTCAGCCCTGCTGGCCCCGCAGTCGCTCCCGGCAACCCCTGAAAACCTCCGCCATGCCATGGAAGTCATCGACCGTCAGCAAGGCGGCGGAGGAACGGAACTCCTGCCGGCGCTCAAGCGGGCCCTGGCTTTGCCGCGCACGGAAAGGGCGGCGCGTACGGTAGTGATCGCCACGGATGGTTACGTGACGGTCGAACCGGAAGCCTTTGCCCTCATTCGCAAAGAGCTCGGGAAGGCCAATTTCTTCGCCTTCGGGATCGGCTCAAGCGTCAACCGCTTCCTCATCGAAGGCATGGCCCGGGCGGGTTCCGGCGAACCATTCGTCATTACCAAACCCGACCAGGCTCAGGTCATGGCGGAGCGGTTCCGGGAGTACATCCAATCCCCTCTCCTGACTCGGATCACAATCGATTTCGGCGCCTTCGAGGTCTACGACGTTGAACCGGCGGGAGTACCGGATGTTTTTGCCGAACGCCCGGTGACCGTTTTCGGCAAGTGGCGCGGCAAGCCAACCGGAAAGATCACGCTCCAGGGCATTGCCGGGGATCGCAGCTATGCCGCAACGATTGATGTGGCAGACGCCGAGCCGATTGTCGACAATGCGGCCCTCCGCTACCTCTGGGCGCGGACCCGCATCGCCCAACTCGGTGACGATAACCGCCTGCAGAGCGATGACCACCGCATTTCCGAGATTACGGAGCTGGCCTTGCAATACAACCTGCTCACGGCTTACACCTCTTTTGTCGCCGTCGACACCGAGGTCCGCCGAACCGACGGCGAAGTGTCGACGGTCATGCAACCCCTCCCCTTGCCCGAAGGGGTTTCCGATTATGCCGTCGGGAATGCTGCGCATGGCCGTCCCAAGAATGCTCTCTGCCCCGGCTCCGCCCGTTGCGGAATCGATGAAAAGCAGGGAATCCAAAGAACAATCCGCCCTAGACAAAACTGACGGGAAAACGGAGGTGACCCAAGGCGAAAAGTTGAAGGAAAGCCCTGAGGAAGGCGACTCCAACCACAGACTGACCCTTGGGAAGATCACCGTCACCGGAGGATTGACCGAGCAGTCAGTACGGGAAGTCGTGCAGCAGCACCTCAAAACACTGAGGGACCGCTGCCTTGCCTTCCTCGCAACAGAAAATACGGGAGAGCTCGTTGCCGAATGGGTCGTTGATGCCGCTGGCAACGTCAAAGAGGTCAAAATCAGCTCCCGCCAGCTCACCCTGAACGGACTGGAATTGTGCCTCAGAACTCTCATTCAGACATGGCGCTTCCCGGCATCCACCGGCGATCGAGAGCGCTCTGTCTCGGTGTCGTTCCGTCTCGAAGCAGATGGTCCCGCAGGCCAGTGATGAAAATATAGGGCAATCAGTGGAGCGATATAAATGTACCGCAAGTCGCATAGGAGTCTCAAGATCCCGACCCCTTCCTCGACATTCTGCTCCGAAAAGCCATGGTGGGCAGGCCGTACCTTCAAAGACCGACTCGGTTTTGGAAAACCGAGTCGGTCTGGTCGCCACCGTACAGCTTTTCATGCGTCTTCGGGTGTCCCGAAGGGACATGAATGACTGCGGTTCCTTGTTCGATATTCGATATTCGATATTAATCAAGTTGATTTCGGGTATCGGATATCGGATGTTGGATGTCGGATTTCGGATATCGGATGTCGGGTATCGGGTATCGGATGCCGGAATGAAAACCCCATTGATCGCTCTGAATCGTTCGGGCACTATCCAAATTCCATCTGGGAACTCCACAGATCTGAATTCAGACCGTAGGGGAGGGGTTTATCCCCTATGCATCAAGCTAACTTTTCTGCCCTGAAGGGGCTCCATAAATTAGCCCAGGGTAAGCGATAGCGCCACCCTGGGGAGCCAAGTACAACACGAATATCTACCCTGAAGGGGTTACATAAAACATACCGACACGACGATTTATCTAACCCTTTCAGGGTAAGGGAAAAGGGGATTGGACTTCCCATCCCAGGGTGACGCTGTTGCTGACCCTGGGCTAATTTATAAAGCCCTTTCAGGGCATTCATCATCCGACTGGCAACCAGTCGCAGGCATGACTACACCTCGGGTAAACCTAAGCTTGATGCATATGGCGTTTATCCCCTCCCGAAATGCGCCGAAGTCATTGCCCATCCCGATTGGTGTCGAGCTTCAGCCATGGATGTAATCAACCGTCATTCCCGAAAGCTTTTGTCGGGAATCCAGGTTTTGAGCCTTTGAAAGCTGGATTCCCCTCAAAAACCCTGCGGGAATGAAAGGTTGAGGGGTTTTGCTTCGGAAAAACCAGCCTTGGCTTCGCCTAGCTGAACAATAGCGCTAATCGGCCTGCCCATTGCGGGCGGACATAAAGCCCGCCCCTACGCTCGTCTCATTCGAACAGTGGCTTTCCGGATAAACCCTATTCAAGCTCCGTCCGTGGAGCCCCCGGTGATGGTGACCACAACTTTCTGTTTATCCTGCAAGCCTCCCGAGTCGGTCACCAGCAACTGGAATACCAGTTCCTCAGCCTCACCGCTGGATGAAGGCGCCATGAAGCTCGTTTGAGCGGCAGTCGGGTCGGAGAGGTTCACTGGTTGCCCGGCCAACTGCGACCAGCGGTACGAAACGATATTCCCATCGGCGTCGAGGATTGTGAGCCATCCAACACCACTACAGCTCCCGGCTGGATCACCATATCCGGTCCCGCGTCGGCCTTGGGCGGATGGTTCACCCACGTCACGTTGACGATACAGGCATCCCTGGCGCGCAGTCCCCCTTGATCCGTGACGGTGAGTTGGAAGGTGAGTGATTCTCCGTCCACCCCAACCTCGGGAGCGGTGAAGGCGGGCCGGATGGCGCCCGGATCGGAGAGGGTCACCGGCGGCCCGCCAATCTGCTTCCAGGAGTACATGGCGAGACCATCGTCAGGGTCGAAGGAACCCGACCCATCGAGCATCACCAATTCCTCGCCGGCCACCGTTTGGGTGGGACCCGCCTCAGCGGTTGGCGGCATATTCGCCGGCGTTACGTTGACGATACAGGAATCGTCCGCTTGCACCCCATCTTCCCCGGTTACGGTCAACTGGAACGTCAAGGACGCGCCATCCACACCGGCCTCGGGCGCTGTGAACACCGGCGCAACCGCTGCCGGGTTGGAGAGTCTGGTTTGCGGCCCATCCAACTGCTGCCAGAGGAAAGTGGCCGTCCCCTTTGCAAATCCCGTCGAATTGGCGCCGCTGAGCCTTACCTTCGCTGCCTCTTCCACCTTCTGATCGGGTCCGGCCGAAGCCATAAGCGCTGCCTTGGTGATGCTGAAATTACCGGCGCTTGTGGCGGCGCAACCCTTAATGGAGTTATGGGTAATCTTGATCTGGTAGTCCGATCGGACGCCGAGATCGCTCGGGATGGTCCAAAGATAAGAACCCTGTCCTCCCGTGCCGATTGGAGCGCCTGTGGTGATGGTTCTCGCCACACACCGGCCTTCAATAGCTGGATCTTGACGTTTCCTCTAGGATTTTCAGTGTAGGTCCAGGTGATGGTCTGCTGGGTCCCCCTTGCCCAGGTCTCCCCACCGTCCGGAGCGGTGACGTCCAGCGTCGGCCCGCTGATGGTAAACGCCTTGTCGCTGATGTCGGTGTAAGAGGGATTCTCATTGCTCGTCACTCTGATCCGGTAGTCGCTGCCGTATGATACCAGGTTCTTGGGGACCGTCCACGGGAATGATCCGTCGCCCAAGCTACCGGACGCCACGCTCGAAGCGTCGTGGTTACTGAAAGATTGCGAGAGTGCCTCCGCACAAGGCACCCAATGAACGAAGCTAGCTCTGCTCTTCCTCGCTGCGCGATTGGAAATCACACTGATGTTCCACAATCCATTGCCCCAAGTCGCGATAGGCATTGAATTGTTCTTCCTCATAAGATTGATCAGTCGTTGTTTCTTGGGGGAAGGTGCATTTTGAGAATGCACTGATTCTGGGGCTCGTGCAATAATAATCCTTCACTCCACTCCTATGAAAAATATTATGCTTGCTCTTATCAAAATAGGAGCGGACGGATTCCGGATACTGGGACAAATGTTCCTCATCGATCGATAATTTGATATAATTAACCTCAATAGAAGCATTATCTGGTTTTGTGGACATATAAGGAAAATAACCGATTCTACCAGTGAGACAGCTCTTGGACGTCTTATATGGTCCATCCTCTTTTAACTTTCCTTTATCTATTTCATCAACAGCAAACTTCACCCCCATCTCTGCCTTCAATGCCGCTCTTACCTTCTCATATGCATCGAATACGTATCCGTTTGTATCTTTGTTGCAGTCCTGTTCGGCATCCACAATGATAATATGCTTCGGGAGCCTACGGACTAAAGAAAAAAGACCAAGATTTTCCATATGACCGCCGTCGGACAAGTACAATTTGGAACCGTCCTTGTCCTTGACATAGTGACCACTCCAGAAATAGAAAGGAAACGGTATTAAGTTGTTCCTCTCATTCTTTTCTCTAATGTCTGGTTCCTCGTTATAGTTCGGCAGGTAAAACCCATGGTCCCAGTTGAGCATTGACCACAGAACCTTTTGGGGAGCTCCTGGGACGACGGCACCGTCTACGGCAGCGCTGGAGATCGCTACTGCTTGGGCAACATTCATCGCACTGGTCTGGGTCTTTTCCTCGAATTTCTTCCACTCGCTAAAGCCAAAGCCCGATGAACCCAGCCGAAGCGGCGTGAACTCGAAAACGGAGTTGGACATCTTTGCACCATGATGCCACTTGTCGTCATCGATCTGCACCGTCGCGTTGATGATAGGAAATGGCAGTTCTCGTTTCAAGATGAAGGATGCAAGGTGAGGAAACGTGGCGTTATCGTCCCTGATACCTACGGTGGGCCAGTCTGAAATACAATCAGGTCGACATCCATTGGTGGTGTCACCGCATGCACCATCAGGAATACGGTGGAACGTTTGCTCGATCCGCTGCTGGTACCATCTGCGTGACGGCGTCGTGTTGGTGTGCGTGCCGAACAGCCCATTGAAGATAAAGTTCAGGGGGCTTCCCAACAAATCGAAACCACTCCATATGCCACCGCGCATACTACCCGTCAATCCCCCGTGTTCTGCCAGGCGTCTTTGAAACAGACCCTTCGGGTCGAGCAACTTCGAGGGACAAGCTTCACACAGCGCGCCAGGTTCGCATTTTTGATCAGCCCCGCACTGCTTTTTCAGACACTCATGCAGATCCATGTAATCTGTTGCATGTAATACCAGGACAACGCATAACTGCCTCCGGATACTGATGACATGATGTCAATGCTCTTAAAAGTGCTGGGATGTTTCTTCGCCAGGCCGGACATCACGCCGATGGCAAACGCAGCGGACCGCATTCCACCACCGGAAAGTGCCAGCCCGGTTTGGGGGCGCAGGTCATCTGAAGGCCCCTTGCCGTGTGATGGATAGTATTCTCTTTCTTCAGTATGTCTCTCACTTTCGAGGATTTCTTTATTGTTTTTCGCCAATTCTAGCCAAGGCCCATCGGATGGAGGAGGGTTAAGGGAGAAAGGGATCCCTTCAATATGATGACGTTCAATATGACGGGCTGGTAATACTTGAACTGTCGTGCAGCCGGTCAACAGAATCCCGGTCATGATAAGATAAAATAACCACTCAAGCCTTGCCTGCGCATTTTGGTTCATGACGAGCTCCATTAGTCTTGACTATCGAATACTGTGTTCTACAATTCACCGCTAAAGGTCCTGTGGCCGAAACCAGGTCAAACGCTGCGATGCTGTAAGAGAACGATAAGGTGACTCATGCGCCCTGTTCCTCACGTTGTTCTGCGGTGCTTATCAGGAATATACATGTTAGGGACATAGAGGGCATCGTCGCGACTCATGTCTACTGGTTGGATTGTTTCTGCCCAGGTGGAGAACAGCAAGGCATTTCTCTTTCCCTTTTCGGAATTACGGGCAGAGATTTTCCACCGTCTTCAACTCACTGAAATCACTACCTTCATCTGGTTGCAGTGAATCCCCGGTACTAGGATCACAGGTGTTCTATTGCCAAGTGCGGAGTGATCGAAGGGGTCTTCGATCAGAGTAGTAATATCGTTTGGACCTGTATCTGCGGATGATGGACGGATGCGGGTGGTCAAAACAGCCAGGAGGGTCAGCAAAAAGAGTGCGCATAATCGAGGTGGTTTCATTCTCTCCTCCCCGTCATCTGGTGCTCTTATCACGGTTTGCTTTAGCCAGACATTTTCATCGATCATATGGTCACGCAAGTCAGGGCTGCTTGGCTCGTTCCTGACCTGCATTTTCAGTAAGTTTGCTCATGGAAGAGGAGTTCCGCACTATTTTTACTGAACTCTGGCCGGTTTGAAGTGTCCAATTCTGACATCTACAACCAGGCATCAACCAGTAGAGAATCCGGAAGTTCCGCGCCAGTATGCGGCATGGCGCTCAATGCAAATGGCTCTGTAATCCCCGTACCGCTCGAAGTTCAAGTAATCGATCGTGGAAATCTCCCGCCTGAATTCTGCGAGCAAAGGATTGGTATCCCCGAGCATTTGCACCAGTGCCGCTTCATCAGATGAAAGCGGGGTAATCACCGAGGCGAAGTGTACGCCCCAGATCCCTGCATTGAGGTCGGCAAGCTCCGGAGCGATGAAAAGGTTTTTCAACCTGATTTCACCATCCCCGAAGCGATATATGCCGTTCAGTTCGCCATTGCCCGTTCTCTCAAGAGCTACTGGCAGCAACATGTGGCTGATGAACCATGTCGGGATCGACACCACTTTCTTGTATGCCGCAGGCAGATTTGGAGCAACGACATGATCCCAGTGATAACTTGAGGCGAAATGACGCAAGACATGCTCGCGCTCAATGACCATTTCCTTGGAGCCTGCCGGCGCCATCCACACGCTGAAATGCACCAGGCGTTGGATGGGGGTATTCTCGTTGGGTTTGAAAATTGAAAGCAGCTCACTGCAATCGATGGTGTCGCCAGGTTTCAGTGCAGCAAGGCGGTCGAAAAGCGCCCGCTCCTGTTCATCGGTGAGAGGACACTGACAACTCAAAAGCATCCTGAATGTCAGTTCGAGGGCTTCTTGCCTCATGGAGATACGCACGGAAACCTCCCGTGAAGTGTTTGGCAGGGATGGTTCTGAGTTCTTCCATAGGCCTTGACCTTTTGTGTCGTTTGTAAGGGAGGAGAAGGCACTTCGGGTATGTTTACAACCAATGGTCTGAAAAATCAAAGGATTTTTATCCCAAGCAAGCCTGCATAAGGCCAAAATCACCGTTCCGTATTTATCGCACAGGTCCACTCGCTGCCATTGATAAAACATCATTTGGGATTGTCACTCTTCATGAGGACGATTTTCTGCAATATCATCCCTCCTCGTAGGGACGATTTTGCGGTTTGATGCACTTCGGGGGATATCATGACAGCCCGAATGGCCGCCAGCTTCGAAACGGCGCCGGAGATACGGGCGTCCGGGAGCCAATGCTGTTGAATTTAGGCTTGACGATTGACAATACTACGGCTAAGCAGTATAGTCTTTGAACGATGATGCTTTTGAATGGGACGAAATCAAGGCTGCCGAGAATTATGCCGCTCATGGCGTCAGATTTGAAGCGGCGAGGGACGTGTTCAAAGACGCTTTTGCCATCGATTGGCTCGATGAGCGCATGCCTACGGCGAAGACCGGTATGCCGTCATCGGTATGGTGGAAGACCGCCTGTTGTATGTCGCCTATACTATGAGAGGGGACACGATCCGCATTATTTCGGCCCGAGGAGCGGAGCCCTATGAAAAACGCAGATACCACGAAGAAAATTTCTACTAAGCACGACTGGAAGCGCTTCGACGCGATGACCGAAGCGCAACGCCATGCTGCTGCTTTGAGCGATCCCAACGCACAACCTATCATGCCTGACAACGAAGGGCACATGAAACGCACACCACAGGTGAAAGTCATTCGCCGTGCACTTGGTTTCAGCCAAGAAGAATTTGCGACCCGTTTTCACATTCCGCTCGGTACGCTGCGGGATTGGGAACAGAACCGCAAAGAGCCGGATGCGGCGGCGCGCGCCTATCTCACCGTGATTGCCCGCAATCCCAAGGCCGTGACCGATGCCCTGCAACCAACTCCATAGCCAACGGCGGCCTTCCCTGGTTGCTGAAGACCCTTTTCAAAGCGATAGAAAGATGATGATTCCTTCCCACATGACAAAATCAACACCCAGCAACGAGTTTCATCGGAGCAGTTCTATCATTCGTAGTGGGTCCACATTCTGATGATTTTGATCACCTTCTCCTGTTCATGGACCTGATAGACCAACCGATGCTGAATGTTGATTCTCCGCGAGATAGCTCCAGCCAGATCACCGATCAATTTTTCATAGGGTGGAGGGTTTTGATAAGGATTTTCTTGAATGATATCCAATAGCTTTTCCGCCTTGGACCGCAAGCCGGCAGCAGATAGTTTCTTCGCATCGTTCTGAGCTTGCTTGGTGAAAACAAATTGCCAGTTCACCAATCGAGGTCCTTCGCACATTCCGCGATCGGGGTATTCAGCCCTTCTCTGATCGACTCCCGCATACCAGGAATCGAGAGCAGATACACCGTCTCCTGGATAGCTCGCCAGTCCTCCTCCGAGACCAGGACAGCATTGGTGCGCTTGCCGGTAATAAGCACCGGCTCATGCGAGGCGGCGGCCTCGTCGATGAGACGATATAGCTTCGTTCGAGCCTCACTGGCGGTAAGGGTAGCCATGTCATTCCTCCGTCTTGAGCGTGATATCATTCTAGTACGCGACAACGTACGACATGTCAAGCGAGAATTCGCAAGGGTCGCGATAGGATTAAGCCGCAACGTCAATGGTTATGCGGTGCCTCGATGGGTGTGCAACCACTGTTCGATGCGGTCGAAAGCTTCGTTGATCTCCGATTCGGTACCGCCGAACGACATGCGAATGTGGTTTTCCCCGGTCGGGCCGAAAGCGGCGCCGGGGATGGTGATGACGCGGGCCTCGTGAAGCAGGCGCAGGGCGAAGTTCATGGAATCCACGTCCGGATCTTGTAGCGGGCCATGAGGTAATACGCGCCGTGCGGCTTGACGTAATCGAAGAACCGTCGAACATCCAGGCGGCCGCAGGTCAGGTCGCGGCGCTGCTGCAGGGCTGTCCGGATTTCCGCCACGCAATCCTGAGGACCCTGCAGGGCGGCCAGGGCCGCATACTGCGAAAGGGTCGGAGCGCAGATGGCCACCGCATCGTGGATCTTCATGATCTGATCGAGAATCCCTTCGGCCGCATAGACATATCCCACCCGCCAGCCGGTCATGGCATATTTCTTGGAAAAGCTGAAGGTGGCGATGATCCTCTCTCGCAGTTCCGGGAAGGCTCATGAGGCTGAAATGCGACCGCCCGTCATAGACCAGGAAATCATAGGTTTCGTCGCAGATGACCAACAGATCGTGGCGATGGCCAATTCCGCCACCGCGTAAATCCGCTTCGGAGAAATTGGCCCCGGTGGGGTTGTGGGGGTTGCACAGAATGATCGCCTCGTTCTGGAGTGATGGCCCGGCGAATGCCGTCCACATCCAGCTGCCAGTCGCTTATGCAGCGGTACAAAAACCGGCACCCCTTCGGCCAAGAGCACCTGTTCGATGTGGGAAGCGTAATTGGGGGACGGCAGGATCACTTCGTCGCCGCGGTCCACCACCGTGAGGATCGCTGCCGGACAGGGCTTCCATGGCGCCCACGGTGACGCAGATTTCGCTGTCCGGATCGACCGGCCGCCCAATTTGCCCGCTCAGATGACGCGCCATCGCCTGACGCAGCGCGGGCATGCCGGGACCCAGGGTGTACTTTCCGCGTCCGGGTCGTCTCGCATCATCCGGCACACGGCATCAACAATATGCGGAGGGGTGGGAAACGAAGGAATGCCCTGGCCCAGCGACACGCACCCTCCCACCTTGCTGGCAATGAGCGGCATCTCCTTGATGGCGGAAATGGTAATCTGCGCCACTCGGCGGCTGATGCCACGGGTTTCGATAAACCTTGCCGGACGCCACCAGGGCGGAACGTTGAGAAGTCATGGATGCTCCTGATGGAGAGTGAATCAGTGAAAAGTGATCAGTAGCAGAAGAGCAAGGCACAGCGAATGCTAGCGTTCAGGAAATCAAGCTCCCAATCACCAACGCTCGACTAGCCACTAATCACCAGCCTTTAGCCATTCTTTACTTTTCACTTTCACTGTTCACTCCATTCCACTGCCACTCAAAAATCTTGCCGGGATTTAAGATCAAATTGGGGTCGAAGACACGCTTGATTTCCTGCTGCAGGCGGATGCTCTCGGGGGAGAGTTCGAGCGGCAGCAGGTGTTTCTTCGCAAAACCGATGCCGTGCTCCCCGGAGATCGTGCCGCCCATGGCAAGAACCAGTTTCAGGACGGCCTCTATGCCCTCTTCGATGCGAGGAAGGTCATCGCGGCTCCCGGCGGTGATGTTCAGATGGATGTTCCCATCTCCTGCATGCCCGAAGGAATAGATCTTCATGCCAAAGGCTTCGGCCAGTTCGGGGAGATTGCCGACGAACTCGGCGATGCGGCCGATGGGAACCACGACGTCTTCAGGGATGTAGACGGGCGACTGCTCTTCGATACGGAGGGAACCTGCCGGCGAACCTCCCACATCTGAGCCCGCCTGTGGGAGTCCGGAGCAAGGAACACGTTCACCGCTTCGTGCTCCAGGCAGATTTCCCCCATCTGTTCGATTTCCTGCCAATCACTCCCGGAGCCCCGTCGGTTTCAACCAGCAGGAACGCCTTGCTTTCCTGAACGCCTTCGAAGGGCAGGAGATCCCCTACCAGTTCCAGGCACTGGTGGTCCATGAATTCCATGGCCGAGGGGAGATGGCCCGAGTCAAAAGGGCCGACACCGCCCTCATCGCCGACGGCAGATCGGGAAATAGGGCCACCAGCGTCGTGACCGCAGGAGGCAAGGGAATGAGCTTCACAATGAGCTTCGTGATAATCCCGAGGGTCCCTTCGGAGCCGACCAGCAATTGGGTCAGATCGTAGCCCACCACGCCCTTGCGCGTCTGCACTCCCGCCCTGATTTGCTCGCCCGAGGGCAGCACCACCTCCAGCCCCAGGATGTAGTTCCGCGTGGTTCCGTACTTGAGGCAAGAAGCCCCCCCGGCGTTGGTTGCGGCGTTGCCCCCGATGGAACAGGTATCGATGCTCGCCGGATCGGGAGGATAAAAGAGACCTTTGCTCTGGGCCGCTTTCCTCAGATCTCCGGTGACCACGCCCGGCTCCACGACGGCGATCAGGTTTTCAGGATCGATGGCGAGGATTCGATTCATCTTGGCAAGGGAGAGGACGCACCCCACCGAGAGCGGGAACGGCGCCCCCCGTCAACCCCGTTCCAAGCCCACGGGGAGTCACCGGAAAACGATGGGCATTGGCCAGGCGCAGGAGCTGCTGAACTTGTTCCGCCGAAACGGCCTCCACGAGAACGTCGGGAAGATGAAAGAGCTCCGTGCATCCTTGCCAAATGGTTCCAGCTTGTCGGGATCGGTCACGACCGCCTGCTTCGCCGATGAGCTTCGCGAATGACGCGCAACAATTTCCGGAGTGATGGGTGCATAGGTGGTCGGGGGAAGGATTCAAGGATCACATCCTGTGATGTTCAAAACCGGGAAGGGTCAGGCGCTCCTCCAGCAATCGCAGAAGCCAGCTGGCAATCGAGACCAGGACCAGGTAGAAAACGCCCACGGTGAGAAAGACCTCCGTGTATTTGAAGGTCTGAGAGGCCAGCATCTTCGCTTCGCCCGTCAGTTCGATGCAGGTGATCATGTACGCGAGAGACGAATACTTGATGAGATAGATGATTTCGTTGCCGCACCCGGGGAGGGCGCGGCGAAGGCCTGGGGCAAGATGACGGATCACATTTCCAGTTTCGTAAACCCCAGGGCCTGAGCCGCCAGCCTCTGCCCTTTCTTGATGGAAAGGAAAGCGCCGCGCACATATTCCGAATGATAGGCCGCGCTGCAAAGGGAAAAGCCCAGGACAGAAGCCGCAAAGGGAGTCAGATAAATTCCGATGTGGGGCAGCCCGAAATACCAGATAAAGAGCTGGACCACCAGCGGGAATCCCGCGAAACAGCACGACATAGGCATCGGTCGGCCAGCAACCAAGGCGGCTGCCGTAGACCCGCAGCGCTCCGGCCAAAACCCCGAGCACAAGCCGCAAAGGCCGACGGCACGATCAGCAGCATGCTGACTTGAAGCCCTTTGAGGAAAGCGGGCAGGACGTCCTGCTGGATAAAAATCAGTTGTTCCATCTATCCTGACATCCCCGGCAATTGTCATCCCCACAGCATGCCATCGCTCATCCCCCATCAACCATCAACTATCAACCATCAACTATCAACTATCATCCCCATAGAGCTCGGTAATCTTGGAGCAAAATTCCCTGGTGCGCGCACACTCGGCATCGCGACAGGATCTTTGCAGGGGTGCCCTGTTCCATGATCAGGCCATCCTCCATGAAAACGATCTCGTCCGCCAGGGCACTGGAAAATCCGATCTGGTGCGTGGCCATGATCATGGTCATGCCGTTGGCAACGAGTCCCGAATGACCGCAAGCACCTCGCCGATCAATTCCGGATCCAGGGCAGAGGTGGGCTCATCGAGGAGCATGACCTTGGGGTCCATGGCCAGGGCCCGGGCAATGGAGACTCTCTGTTTCTGCCCGCCCGAAAGCTGGGCCGGATATTGATGGATGTGCTCCCTGAGCCCACCCGCTCCAGTTCCGCCACGGCCCTCTCCCGGGCCTCCTTCTTGCTCATCCCTTTGACCCGCACCAGGGCGATGGTGATATTCTCCAGAGCCGTCAGGTGATCGAAGAGATTGAAGTCCTGAAAGATCATCCCCACCTGCTGGCGGTACTCGTAGAGCTCTTTCTTTGCGATGGTGGATTTCCTTCCGCCTTCCAGCCAGATCCCGCCCTCCTCAGGGTAACCAGGAAATTGATGCACTGCAGCAGGGTGCTCTTTCCCGCCCCCGAAGGGCCGATCAGGACCTTGATCTCCCCCTTGTTATGGACAGCGAAACCCCTTTGACGACTTCTCTTGGCCCGAATCTCTTCTGATGTTTTCAATTCTCAATATGGGTTCTGGTGACTGGTTTCTTCTTGTCATGACCTTAATGGTGAGGTACCCGGGATTCTCACCTTCTCCTCCAGCACACGCAGGGCCTGGTGCCCAGGTAGGTCAGGACCAAGTAGATCAGCCCTGCCGTATGTAAAGCGGCAGATGCTGATAGGTTCGCGACGCCACGAAATGCGTTCGAGCCATGACTTCCGCCACGCCGAGGGCATAGGTCACGGCCGAATCCTTCAAGATGATGGAATACTCGTTGGACCAGCCTGGGATGGAAAGGCGCAACGCTTGCGGCAGGATAATAAAAAGATCGCGTTCGCGTCACTCATGCCGAGCGCTCTGGCCGCCTCAACTGCCCTTCCGGCAGGGAAAGGATCGCCCCCCGAAAGATCTGGGACTGGTAGGCGGCGCTGATGAGCCCCAGGACGATCACGGCCGCAGCAAAGGCAGAAAGATTGATGTCCAGCATGTGAGAACAGGCCGAAATAGAAAAGGAACAGCAGCACCAGAAGGGGAACGCCCCGAAAGAACCACACATAGATCCCGATCAAGCGCCGGAAGATGGGGTTGCCGTAGACCTGGCCAACCGCCAGAGGCACCCCCAGGACGAGGCCGAGGCCCATCGCCCCGAGCACGACCATGATCGTTACCAGGAGCCTCCCAGCATATAGGGGAAGGCATTGATGACGGCGGTCAGACCTTCTGGCATCACTTCCAGATGCTAGTTGCACTAACGTGCATTCAAGCAGCCAGTCGGCTCACAAAGAAAGAAACTGGAAGGCACAGGACCATTCTCCGCGATGCCTTCCAGGCCCGAGTCAGCGCATGAACGAAACCAGAATTGCCGGCTATCTACATTCATATTTCTTCTTCAATTCCTCCCACGCGGGAGACGCCATGATCTTCTTCAGGCCTTCATTGAAGTTGTTGAGGAGCTCGGTATCCTCTTTGCGGAACGCGTAACCGAACGTCTCATCCGGCATGCCGAATCCGCCGATGATCTTCACGGCTTTCTTCTTGTTGACGGCATCCTTGGCCGGAGCATCATCCATGGCGGCTGCCACGATGCGGCCGTTCACCACGTCTTCAACCGCAAGGGGCGCCGAATCATAGTAGACCAGCTCAAATTTCTTGCCCTGCTTCTTGATCAGGTTCTCTTCAATCCATTTGGCTTCCGTAGTCCCCCGCTGCACCCCGATTTTGTTGCCATCCTTCATGGCCGCTTCCGGAGTCACGGCGGGCTCGGCTTTTGCCACCAGCACCTGGACGATCTTCCAATAAGGAATCGGAAAAATTGACCTGTTCCTTGCGGGCGTCGCTGATGCTCATGCCGGAGGCGATCATGTCGATCTTTTTGGCATTGAGGCTGGGAATGATGCCATCCCAATCCATCGGCTGATGCTCAACCTTGAACCCCTTGTCCTTGGCAATCCAGTCAACCACGGCGACATCGAAACCGTCCGGCTTTCCGGTTTTATCGACAAAGGCAAAAGGAGGAAAATTCGCATCGATGCCATTAATGATGACTTTTTCCTCCGCGATACTGGAAGCAACGTTCCCGACCAACAGTAACGCACCCACCAACAACACGAGCCACAAAGCCTTCTTCACCATTGACCTCTCCTTTCTGACTGTTCGACACCACGCCAATCCATGTCTCGACAAAACATCTTCACGAATCTGTTACGCTGGGACTATTGATGTCAGAAAACGACCTCATGACAGGACGAGTGCAAAAGTAACAAATGGCTCCAGTTGGATCAAGAACAAATGATTTCGGATGTCGGATTTCGGATGTCGGATTTCGGATTGCGGATGTGGGATTGCGGATTCCGGATTTAGAAGCTCCGTCATCCATCAGAAAGCGTAGGGGAGGGGTTTATCCCCTCCCGAAATGCGCCGAAATCATTGCCAATTTCGGGCGGGCATGAAGTCCGCCCTACATTCGTCAAATTCGAGCAAGGGGTTTCAGGATGGACACGAGCTCGTGACGGCTATCCCAAACGCCAAACACCAACCGCCAAGAGCTAAGACCTAAGTACACCTCCGCATAAATAAGTGTCAGACTTCGAGACGTCATTCCCGCGTGTTTCTGGCGGGAATCCAGGGTGGGCAAATTCTCTGGATTCCCGCTAAAAGCATGCGGGAATGACGACCGGGGGTGATGGACACTATATTCTGCTGTGCGGTACTAAAAGTACACGCCCCGGTAGTCCATGGGGCCACCGCGTAGGTGATGGACACTATATTCTGCTGTGCGGTACTAAAAGCCAGGAGCTAAGAGCTAACAGCTAACAGCCAAGAGCCAACAGCCAAGAGCTAATACTACAACGGTACTTTGATGAAGGTCCAAACCGTGTGGGGCAGGCTTTCCAGCCTGCCATGCCGATCTGGCCAAAAGGCAGGCTGGAAAGCCTGCCCCACAAATTGAGGCCCCCTGTGGAAACCTCGTTGTAGTACTAAGAGCTAAGAGCCAAATGCTGCTTCAGTCATTCTTGCAGGCGATGCATTTAATTTCCACCAGCGCTCCCCGCGGCAAACCTTTCACTTCCACGACGGCGCGAGCGGGTTTGTGGGCGGCGAAGAAGTTCTCGTAGATGCTGTTAAAGGAGCCAAACTGAGCGATATCGACCAGGAAGACATCCACCGAGACCACATCGTTGAGGCCGAATTCAGCCGCCTCCAGGATTTCGCGCATATTCTGAAGCGCCTGCGCGGCCTGATCGACCAGGTTATCCCCCGCCAGTTGGCCGGTTGCAGGCAGAAAGCCGATTTGCCCGCTCACGAAGAGCCAGGTGTCCACTCTGATTGCCTGGGAATAAGGCCCAATGGCAGCGGGAGCGCGGTCCGTTTGAATAACGTGATGATCCATGTAAACCCTCCATAACGGTCGTGGTTTTGAGGAATTCTTTGTTGCCTTGCTTCAGCATTGATTCTATTATGAACAACTGATTATTTGAAGTGGTAAGCTCGGTCGATCTGGGCCAAACGGACGACGGACTATAAATCCAGGTTGGTTATGATCCGAAAGAAGCGGATGTGAGTGTTTTGGCCCCATATAAAATCTTAATGTATTCCCACGACACCTATGGTCTGGGGCACATTCGGCGGTGCCTGGCCATGGCTTTGAGCCTCAGAAAGAGCCCCGCCAATATTCTCATCATCACCGGCTCGCTCCTTGCGGGGCGCTTCAAGAGCCCCATGAGAATCGATTTTGTGCGCATCCCCGGGATGATCAAAGTTACCAATGAACAGTATCTTCCTCTTTCCATGAAGCTCGATGCCACCGAAGTCCTGGAGATCAGGAAAAAAATCATTCTGGCGACAGCCATGGCCTTTCAGCCCGACTTCTTTATTGTGGATAAGGCGCCTCTCGGGCTCCGACGAGAGTTCGTTGATACGCTGCATTGGCTGAAAAGCGAATGTGTCGCGTGCACTTCGATCCTCGGCCTCCGTGACATTATGGACGGGGCCGCTTCGACCATCGAAGACTGGCGCGGAAAAGGCATCTACGATGCCATGGACGAATTGTACGACGAGATCTGGGTCTATGGCTGCCGCAACTTCTATGACCCCATTAAGGAATATGAAATTCCTCCCCATATCGCGTCCAAGATGCATTTCACGGGCTATATCCCGAGAAAGGTCCCCTCTCCCGAGGACGTCGCCGCAGCGCGCAGAGATCTGGGGATAAAAGACGACGAGAAACTCATCCTCGTCACCACGGGCGGAGGCGGCGACGGCCACCCCATGGTAAATTTATTCCTTTCGGCATTCGACCGCAGGCGCGGGGGGCACCCCGGAGGGTGTCCGCGTCGCCGTGGTAACCGGTCCTTTCATGCCATCCGATTGCTGCCAGGATGTGATCAAGGAATCCGAGTCGCTCGGCTTTATTACGCTTAAATTCCACCGCTATATGGAAGCTCTGATCGGCGCCGCCCAGGTGGTGGTAAGTATGGGTGGCTACAACACGCTTTGTGAAATTGCCAGCCAAAAGAAACCCTCCTTGATTGTGCCAAGGACCGTACCCCGGGAAGAACAGTTGATCCGCGCTCAGGTGCTGTGTTCGCAAGGCTTTTGCGATTACCTTCGGCCCTCGGAGCTAACACCGGAGACCCTGCGCGCCCGCGTTCTGAATCTCCTGCAAAATGGCTCGTCCTACCGGCCAGAAAATGACCTCTTTTCCTTTTACCGCCCTCGAGTTCATGCGCAAGCGTATTCAGCAGCACATGAGAGGGACTCCGAGGTGACCGGCGGGAACCACCGACTGGGGATGATCCTCAAGGGCTATCCCCGCATCTCCGAGAGTTTCATCAGCACCGAGATCCTGCTCCTCGAATCCCTTGGCATCCCGATTGAAATCTATTCCCTGAGACAACCGCGAGAAATTTTCTCCCACGAACACGTGAGGCAAATCAGGGCGCCTGCTACCTACCTCCCCGAGTATGTGCTGCCCCACTGGCAAACGCTTGTGAAGAGCAACCGAGCGCTCGGGAAGCTTCTCGGGCCGCACTATAAGCGATGCCTGGCAGGGGCCGTGCAGCGCGCCTGGGAGCGCAAGAAGCTTGCAACCCTGCGGCACTTTCTCCAGGCGGGTCACCTTGCCGCTACCTGCCTCATGCACAGCGCGGTGACCCACTTACACGCCCATTTTTGTCATACACCGACCTCGGTTGCGCTCTTCGCCTCGGAGCTGACCGGCCTGCCGTTCAGTTTCACGGCCCACGCGAAAGACGTCTATATCTCAGAACCCGAACAACTGGTTCGAAAGATCAGGAAGGCCCGCTTTGTGGTCACCTGCACCGGTTATAATGCGCACTATCTCCGGGACCTGGCAAAATCCGCCGCGTGCGACACCCCTCTCCATGTCATTTATCACGGCATCGACCTGAGCTTCTTCACCTTCGATCCCGCCCGCACGCCGGGGCCGCCCTATCAGGTCCTTTCCATTGGCCGTCTTGTCCCCAAGAAGGGTTATGATACGCTATTGCAATCCCTGAAGCTACTGGATCGGGCCGGTGTTGACTTTCGGTTCAACCACGTTGGGAGTGGGGAAATGCAGCCACAGGTCGCCGGAATGGTGCGCGATCTTGACCTCGAGCACCGGGTGAATTTCCTTGGGACGCTTCCCCACCATGAAGTCATCAACTACTATCGCCGGGCCCACTGTTTCGCCCTGGCCTCGAAGGTGGCGTCCAACGGCGACCGTGACGGCATCCCCAATGTCCTCATCGAAGCCATGGCTACGGGCGTCCCGGTGGTGGCGACAAGGGTATCGGCCCTTCCCGAGCTGGTTGAAGACGGCGCCACGGGAGTCCTGGTTCAACCCGATGATCCCAAGGGAATGGCAGGGGCGATCAGGGATATCCTGCTGCATCCGGAACGTTATGCGGGCCACGTCGTGCAGGCCAGGGCCAAAGTCGAACAGGACTTTGACAACCGCAACTGTGTGAAGCGGCTCCATTGGCTATTCAAAGACGCTCTGCGAGGATTTTGAGCATATGGAAGTTTGTCTTCTTTCACCGCGGACGAGAGGCACGAGAAAACCTCCTTTTGCAAGAAGGCTAAAACAGATATGACGATTGTCGGAATCCTGTAGTCGTCTGTGCTTCGTGTTCTTCGTGTGACGTATTGGATGAAGAAAACTTAGTGCCGATTTCGTGGCCTTAACTTGAAGATCGCTTTCTACTGTCCGAACAAACCGCTTTCCCATGAGCACCCGTCCGGGGACCTCACTATTGCCCGTGATTTGCATCATGCTCTAAACGTTATGGGGCATGAGTGCCGGGAGATTGTCCCATTTCGAACCCGCTGGTTTTGGAAATCAAATGAGGGTTGGTTTCGGGCAATTGTACAAAACTTTGATCGAGGCTTACAGGGAAACCCGGGAATTCAAACCCGATCTCTGGCTTACCTATCACAGCTACTACAAGTCACCCGACGTTTTGGGTCCGCTGATCAGCAGCTTGCAGAACATCCCCTATGTCATTTTTCAGCCCATGTACAGCACCAGGCGCCGCAAAACGTCCACAACGCGCGTCGGCTTCTATCTGAACCGCCTGGCACTCACGAGTGCAACCCACGTCTTCACCAATAACCTTAATGACCTCGATGGCTTGCGACGGCTCCTCCGTCCGGAACGGATTACCTATCTGCCTTCGGGCATCGTTCCTGAGGATTTCCAGCGTGACGAAGCAGCGGGCGAGACCGTCCGCAGGCACTACGGGATCGCCGCTGGCGCACCCGTCATCATGACTGCCGCACGATTCCGACCGGGAGTGAAATGCGAAAGCCTGGTTTACCTGTTCAAGGCTCTTGCCCTGCTCAGGGCCAACCACCACGAATTCATCCTCCTGGTAGTCGGAGATGGCCCCATGGGGATGCATCTCGAGGCCCTGGCGGAAGAGCTCTTGCCCGGGCGGGTTGTCTTCACCGGCAGGGTCGCACGCCAGGAGATGGCTCAATTCTATTCAGCAGCGGACCTTTTCGCCTTCCCCGGAATTGGGGAATCTCTCGGCATGGTTTACCTCGAAGCCCAGGCTTGTGAGTTGCCGGTAGTGGCCCTGGACTCTCCAGGGGTTGCCCAGGTCGTGGTCACAGGTCAAACCGGCACCCTTGTCTCGCGGGATGACGGGGAGGCCATGGCGGAAGCGATCAGTGCTCTGTTGAAAAGCCCCGAGGCGCGACGAAAGCTCGGGCGGGAAGGCCGTGAATTCGTCAATGAACAGCGTAATGCCCGGCAAAATATCCACCGGCTTTCACAGAAACTGGAGGAGATTGCAGCTCGTTTTGCGAGCGGTCACCATCCTGCCCCTTGATCTTCCATTCTTCCCGTATGCTGAACTTGGTTGAGCCTTCCCGGGCTTGAATCACCCTGAAGGTCACTTGCTCGCCGCTTATCAGGATTTCGACGATGGTCTGTTGGTTGTCACTGTGGGTGCTCTGTCCGGCATTCCCCGCGTTCACATAATAGATGCCGGTTACCGCATCCGGAAACCTTCGCTTTTGGTACGTGTGGGTGTGCGCTGCAAAGACGGCTCTCACCCTCTTTTCCTTAACGAGTAAGCTCCAGAACGGATCATTTTCAGGATGCTCAGCCAGGTAGGGATCATGAAAGGCCACAAAAATATGGCGAATGTGGTCGGGCGCTTTCAGCACACTTTCAAGCCAGGCCAAAACCAAGGTGCTCTCGAACGATCTACCAAAAGGGGAATACTGATCCAGGACAATCAGCCGCGTGTTCTTCCAATCCGCGAAATAGTTGATACTTGCATCGTCTAGCCGGGTAATGCCCTTGCCATAAGGGATCAGGACTTCCCGGATGACGAACCGCACATCAGCCGGACTGTCGTGATTGCCCCTTACCGGGAAATAGGACGGCATTCTGTCTCGGAAGACTTCTTTGAAGATCGTGTAATTCGTTTCAACAGGGTCCAGGTCCCCGCATGCCACCACCAGGGCTGGAAAAGGGAAAGCCTTTCCAGGGCTGGCCGTCTGCGTTCGGATTTCATTCAGCACATTCCGGTAGGAAGCGAAGGCCGAACGATTGTCCCCGATCACCGCAAAAGCCCATTCCTCAGCACCGGCACTACCGGCCATCAACGCCAGAAGCAAAAGGGCGGCAACCAATCGCCTCATCGTAGAGCGGTTAACCTTCAGCCTCGAAATACTCTCCGACGACCTCGCGGCGCCGGTCCTGCCGCTCCGCCCGGGGCCCCCAATACCCTGTGCGCTCAACCCACACCTCTCCTTCGTGCCCTTGGTGATCAAACAAGGCGCCCTCTTTTTGGACAACTTCTTAATCCTCATAAAATTCGGACCTTGCAGAATCCTGTCGTTTATCATAATCAAGAAACGTTGGGGAGCCTGAAGCTGCTGTTCTCTTCCTGTGAGGAAAAAGATGCTGTCAGAATGGTTTATCCTAAACCCCATGGCCCATGGAGTGCTCATTCTGCTTTTTGGAGCTGCTCTGGGCTATGTAATTCATCAGGTTTTGACCAGAATGAGTAGACGCGCCGTCTGCGTCCCTCCCGCTGTCGCAGAGTCTTTAGCGTTTCAGCGCGTCCTGTTGCCGCTGATGTTGACCGTGATGGCCATTTTTGCCGACGACGCCATTGAACTGGCAGGATGGAAATCCCATTTCTGGTGGGATGAATTGCTGGCGCTTCTCCAATCACTGCCGGTAATTGCCTGGACCTGGTTTCTGGTCGCTATCTCCCGCTCGTATTTTGTGCGCATGTCCGGTCATCACATGGAAGAACCCAACGTCGTCCACAGCCTGGCCCTGCTCAACAACCTGATCACCGTAATGCTCATCATCGGAGGGGGCTTTTTTCTGCTCCAGATCTGGTCCATCGATCTCAGTCCGCTGCTGGCTTCGGCAGGCCTGGTGACCGCTATCACCGCGCTCGCCGCAAGGGATGTCCTTTCCGACTTCTTCGGCGGGATTGCCATCTTTCTGGACCGTCCTTACCACATTGGCGACTACGTTGTCCTCAACACCGGAGAACGCGGGGAGGTGGTAAGCATCGGCATTCGGAGCACCCGCATTCGGACCCGTGACGATGTTTTCGTATCCATTCCCAATTCCCTGATGGCTACTGCGAAGATCAACAACGAGTCCGGTTTTCTCCCCCAGTATCGGGTCCGGTGCCGTCTGGGGGTAGCCTACAGCAGCGATTTGTCCGAGGTTGAGAGGGTCCTCCTCGATTCGGTGAGGGACAACCCTCATATTCTTCGAGACCCCGAACCGCGGGTGCGGTTTCGCGCTTTTGGCGATTGGGCGATCGAGGTGGAGATGCTGGTCTGGATTAAAGATCCTCGCGACCGGGGGCTGGTTCGAGACGAAATCATTCGGAGCATGCAGCAGGCTGCTCGCGAGGGGAAACTGGAAATCCCCTTGCCGCAGCAGGAAGTAACGTTCAAACGGGTTGATTAGGCAGCGGTGACGCTCACTCGGGGAGAAATTCCATACTGATATCAATCGCCCTTGCCGAGTGGGTGAGGGCGCCACAGCTCACGAAATCCACGCCGGTCTCGGAAATGGCCCGGACGCGGTCCAGGGTAACGCCTCCGGAGGCTTCGAGCAGGCAACGGCCGGCAGTCAGCGCAACGGCTGTTTGCAGGTCCTGCGCTGAGAAGTTGTCCAGAAGAACCACGTCGGCGCCGGCCTCGATGGCCGCCTCGAGGTCTTGCAGCGTCTCGACTTCCACCTCGACCTTCAGGCCGTGCGGGGCCCTCTGCCGGGCTCGCTCAACCGCCTCGCGGACCCCCCCGACGGCAGCGATGTGATTGTCTTTGATGAGCACTCCGTCATACAGGCCGAAGCGATGATTAGCCCCACCCCCATGGCGCACCGCCTCTTTCTCGAGGGCCCGCCAGAGCGGCGTGGTCTTGCGCGTGTCCAGGAGTCGGCATGAGGTGCCCGCGATGGCGTCCGCCATCTGCCGCGCCATGGTGGCGATGCCGGAGAGGCGCTGAAGTAAATTAAGCGCGGTGCGCTCACCGGTCAGGAGCGACTGAAGGCGGCCTTCAAGCCTGAAGGCATGAGCATTGGCCTCGATTCTTTCCCCATCTTCGAACAGGCTCGTGATCGCAACGCCGGGATCGACCAGGTTGAAGACCTTACGGAACGGTTTTGATCCCGAGAGCACGAACGCCTCCCGTCCGAAGACGAAAGCCCGTCCCACCAGCCCCCTGTCGACGACCGCTTCGGTGGTCACATCACCATGGCCCAGGTCTTCCTGGATAGCCAGCCAGAGCAAAAAGTCCGTTCGGTCCATGGCTATTTCCTCACCGTGGCACTCTTTCCCAGGATTTTAATCTTCTCATACTGATGCCGGAGCTTTTCGAGCTTTTCTCCCAACCGCCTCCCCTTCTCGCGCTCACCTTCGATGACGTCGGCAGGGGCCTTCTTCAGGAAATCCTCATTCGACAGCTTCTTCTGAGTGAAACCGAACTCTTTCTCCATTTTTGCGAGCTCTTTTTCAAGACGCCTGGACTCGCTGTCAAAATCCAACACATCCTCGAGCAACACAAAAACCTCGACATTATGCATTACCGCACTGGCGGCAATCCTCGGTTTATCGAGCTCGCCCGCTGAGGCAATGCGCAGATCGGCCAGGCGGCTGAGATCGCTGATCGTGCCGGCATGCTCCTGCAACAGCCACTTTTCGGCAGCACCCTCCACCAGGCAGATGACCTCCACCCGGGTTGCCGGTGGTACATTCATTTCCCCGCGAATGTTTCTGATCCCATTTACGACTTCCATGATGAGCGCCATCTGTTCTTCCGCTTCCGCATCGACCCGTTGTTCATCACAGACCGGGAAGGACGCCCGCATGATGCTGCCCTCGGCGGAGGGCAGCTTTTGCCGGATCTCCTCCGTCACAAACGGCATAACGGGATGAAGAAGAATCAGGATCGCCTCGAGCACTCTGGTCGCGATCGTTTGGGCGGTAATTTTGGTGGTCGCATCCTGGCCGTAGAAATCGGGCTTGATCATCTCCAGGTACCAGTCACAGTACTCATGCCATACGAACTGGTACAGCACATGGGCGTAATGGTTGAAATGATAACCCTCGATTGCCTCCCGGGCCTCATTGGTGACCCGCTGAAGCCTGCTCAGAATCCATCGGTGCATGAGTTTCTGGGGGTTCGCAGGGAGCTCCGGCAGGTCCCTCAAGCCATCGAGGTTCATCAAGACCAGTCGGGAAGCATTCCAAATCTTGTTGACAAAATGCTTGTAGCCTTCGATGCGTTCCTCGGAGAGTTTGACGTCCCTCCCCTGCACGGCCAGAGCGGTGAGCGTGAAGCGCAGCGCATCGGTACCATATTCATCCATCATGATCAGGGGGTCGATCACATTGCCTTTGGACTTGCTCATTTTCTGGCCCTGCGTGTCCCGCACCAGAGCATGAACGTAGACCTCGCGGAACGGCACCTCGCTCATAACATGGAGGCCCATCATCATCATGCGCGCCACCCAGAAAAAGAGGATATCGAAGGCCGTCACCAACACCGACGTCGGATAGAAGGTCTTCAGCTCCCGGGTTTCCGTGGGCCATCCCATCGTCGAGAACGGCCACAGCGCTGAGCTGAACCAGGTGTCGAGGACATCGGGGTCCTGTTCCAATCCACCCTTTTTGCAGCTCGGGCATCTTGTGGGTTCATCCAACGACACGATCACTTCCCCGCACTCCCGGCAGTACCAGGCAGGAATTCGGTGCCCCCACCAGATCTGCCTGCTGATGCACCAATCCTCCAGATTTTCCATCCAATTGAAGTAGTCTTTTTCCCATTTGGCCGGGATGATTTGGGTCTTGCCTTCACGCACGGCAGCCATCGACTTCTCGGCCAGGGGCGCGGTCGCCACAAACCATTGCAGGGAGAGCATGGGTTCCACCACGCTCTGGCAGCGATAACAGTGGCCGATGCGATGTTTGTAAGGCTCGATTCTGAGCAGGAACCCGCCCTTCTCCAGGTCTTTTACGATTCGCTTGCGGCACGCGTACCGGTCCATCCCGGCGTATGGTCCGGCGTCGGCACTCATGGTGCCGTCTTCGTCAATCACCTGTACCAGCTCGAGATGGTGCTTCCGGGCCACCTCGAAGTCATTGAAATCATGTGCCGGCGTGATTTTGAGGGCCCCCGTCCCGAACTCCCGGTCGACATAGGTGTCGGCAATCACCGGGAGGCGTCTTTCCACCAGCGGCAGGACCACCTGTTGACCGATGGCGGACTTATACCGCGGGTCCTTCGGGTGGACGGCCACGGCGGTATCACCGAGCATGGTTTCCGGGCGTGTGGTGGCGACCACCAACGCCCCCTTGCCGCCAACCAGAGGGTAGCGCACATGATAGAGATGCCCGTCGCGCTCCTCGCCCTCGACTTCGATATTGGCCAATGCCGTCATGCAGCGCGGACACCAGTTGATCATCCGCTTGCCACGGTAGATGAGGCCGTCCTCATAGAGGCTGACAAAAACCTGCCGGACCGCTCGCGACAGGCCCTCATCCATGGTAAAGCGTTCCCGTTCCCAATCGCAGGAAGCCCCGAGGCGTTTCAACTGATTGATGATAATGCCCCCGTACTTTCCCTTCCATTGCCAGACGCTCTCAAGGAAAGCCTCGCGCCCCAACTGATGGCGGGTAAGGCGTTCCGTTGCGAGGTGCCGTTCCACCACATTCTGGGTTGCAATTCCGGCGTGATCGGTGCCGGGTACCCAGAGCACCTCAAATCCCGTCAAGCGCTTGTAGCGGCAAAGAATATCCTGCAGGGTGTTGTTCAGAGCATGCCCCATGTGCAACTGCCCGGTCACGTTGGGGGGCGGGATGACAATGCTGTAGGGTGGCTTTGTCCCATCGATTCCCGCGTGGAAAAATCCCCCTTGCTCCCAGTAGGCGTACCAGTGCGGTTCTACTTCATGAAATGCATATGCTTTGGGCAAATTGCCTTCACTCATGGAAGTGCTCCCCGTGGTCCATTCCAAATGGTCAACTACGCTTCCGGTTCGTGGCCGTCTTTCAGTCGTTCAATCTCTTCTTTTAATACCGTACGCACAATCTCGGGCAACCTGGCTGCAACCATTTCCCGAATGGTTTCAACTAACCGGCTCTCAATCTGAGCAACGAATTCATCCAGGGAAACGCTTGCTTCGGCGGGTGGTGCGACCGGCAAAACCGATACCTCGGGCGCGGATGGCATCACCGGCGCCTCAGGCACAATAGGCAAAACCAACAGATCAGGCACGATCCTCTCAGACTCATCTGCCTCCCCTCCGTCCTCGACCTGCTCGGGGGGGGCTTCGAGCCTTTCCAACAAAAGCCCTAGAGCAGGCTTTTCGATCCCTTCTCGCGCGACCTCGGGTGCTGGAGGGGATTCGAATGCGACCTCGCGGGCTTGAGGGGGTTCGGGTGCGCTCTCGCGGTTTTCAAAAAAGGGTAAATCCTTCAGGAGGTCACCTTCAAGGAGGAAGTCCTCTTCGGACTCAATTTTGCCGGCGAGGTCTTCAAAGCCGAGACCTGTTCCTTCATCCAGGATTTCCACGTCGAAGACCAGTTCGTCATCCTGGTCAGGGCTACCCCCGTGAGGTTCGATAACCTCCTCAAGATCGATGATTTCCTCGTCGAGGTCGTTCTCCCCGGCCTCACGTTCTTCAGACGGACCAGCCGAAGTCCCCTCCCAGTCAACGAACCGCTTTGACTTTCCCATCATATCTCACCTATATCAGCACGTCGCTATTCCACCACCGTGGTGTTTTCGATTCTACCCTCTCCAGGCGAAAGGTAAACTCCGTTTTATCTAACCCCCCATGGCCGAGCTTCCAGCGGGATCTCAGAGAACTAATCACCGGTCGCTCATCACTCATTACTCATCACTCATCACTGACCACTGGCCACTATTTCAGCAGCGCTCCCGATACCACGCGCAAAAATCTTCTGTCAAGGTACATATTTCCGCATATTTCCGGTGGGGAGGGCGAGTCTGAGCACCGAGCTGTCCTTGCCGCCCTTTTCACGGGGTGTGAACAGAAGTGGGAGCTGGAAATTACTGAAAGGCAGGGTCTTCTGTCCTGGTGGGCACGGTAAAGCTGTGCCCACCCTACAATTGGGCCGTGGCGTAGGGTGGGCGCGTCTTTTTGCGCCCACCGAAACCATGCAGGCTCATTCGCAATCAGGTAATGGTCACATGAGGCAACGGCGAACTCCCACTTCTGACTACACCCCTTTTCACGTTGACCTCGGCCGTTTCTTTCCGATAGATTGTGACCGATGAAAAAGACCCTTTACAAGTACCTGATCGCAGAGCAAGTTGTCCCGTTGAGTGTGTGCTTCTTCGGGCTGAGCCTGGTCCTTATCACGGGACGGCTGTTGCAGCTTACCCGCTACCTTTTTACCTCTTCGGTCACCGCCGGCGACCTCCTGGAAATCATGGCTTTTGCCATGCCCAATCTGGTTCTCTATGCCCTCCCCATGGCGACGCTGGTAGGTGTCCTGCTGGCTTTCGTGCGGCTTAACAGCGACAATGAACTGGTTGCTCTGCGTGCCGCCGGTGTCGGCTTTCACCAGTTTCTTCCGGCGATTCTTTCCTTGCTTGTCCTCACCACCCTGTTTTCTTATTTCAATGCCCTGTACCTGATGCCGTCAGCCAATCGGGCCTTCGAGATGAAGCTCAAATCTCTCGGGCGCAGCATCCTCCCCGTGCTCCTGAAAGAGGGCTCCTTTATTGACAACATCCCAAAGGTAGTCTTCTTTTTCGGGTCGGTGGACCCGGCGAATCTCAAGATCGAGGGGGTCTTTGTGCAGGACAACCGGCAGCCTGACCTCCGCGCGGTCATCGTTGCGGATCATGCCCAAATTGCCTTTCCCAGCGACGGCAGCCAACTTATCTTCAAAATCTTCAACGGCATGATCACACGGGTTGCGGACGACCTTAAGAGTGCCCAGGCCATAGCCTTCAAGAACTACGACCTGGCCCTTTCCATGGATGAACTTTTCGGGGAATCGTCGGAGTTTCGGAAGGGAAGGAAGGAAATGAGTCTCCGTGAACTGGTGACGCTAATCCGAGAGGGAGGGCCAAACTACGATCTAAGTTTTTCGCTTGAGCTGCATCGCCGCCTGGCCCTGCCTTTGAGCTGCCTGCTGCTCGGCCTGGTGGGTGCACCGCTGGGGGCCCTGTTTCGCCAGAGTGGGAGAATGGCTGGTATCAGTGTCGGACTCGGGGTTTTCCTCGCCTACTATGTCGCGCTCTCCGCCGGGAAAGGACTGGGCGAGAACGGGCTCATTTCACCTTTTCTTGCGGTTTGGCTCCCCAACCTGTTGACGGCGATGGTAGCCGGCTACCTTTGGCTTAAGATACAACGGGAGATCCCCACGGGAGTCGGGGCAATCTGGCGCAGCCGGCGGCACATCCGGCAGCATTCGGCTGGCGCTACCCTCTCACATGGACGGGGTAAATCCTGACATGAAGATCATCCCCCGCTATGTCCTGCGTCATTTTTTCCCGGTTTTCGGGTTAGCGCTTTTCGCCATTGTCGGGCTATACCTGATCATCGATTTTTTTGAAAAAGTGGACAATCTGCTGGAAAAGCATGTTCCGGCGCAAGATATGTTCTTCTATTTCATCCTGAAAATGCCTTACATCCTGACTCAGGGAATTCCGATGGCTTCGCTTCTCGGGTCCCTGCTTGCTCTGGGGATTCTCAAGCGCAATCGGGAATTGATTGCCCTTGAAACCGCCGGGATCAAACCCCTTTCCTATGTCAGACCGATTCTTTTCACGGCCCTGGCGCTCTCTTTCGTTCATTTCCTTATCGATGAGAACCTGGCGCGCGCCATGAACCAGAAAGCGGAACAGATCTGGCAACGGCAGGTCCTCAACCAAACCGCTTCCCTGTCGTTAAGCCATGAAGATTTCTGGTACCGCGGACAGGATGTGATCTATCAGATCCGTCTCTACAACAAAGGTGAAGAAACTCTGGAAAGGGCATCGCTCTTCTACCTGGACCCGCAGTTTAAACTGTCCGAGCGCCTGGACGCGAAGCGTATTCGCTGGAAGGACAATCGCTGGATCGCTGAAGAGGGCCTGAGCCTGAAGTTTGGCGGGTCGGAGATTGAAGAGGAGCGGTTCTCCGAGAGGGAGCTCAACCTCGCCGAGACCCCCGGAGACTTTTCGCGCCTTGAAACCATTCCCGAAGAATTGGGTTGGCTTGCCCTCTACCACTATACGAGCAAGATCCGAACAGAGGGATACAACGCCAAACCGTACGAGGTGGAACTGCAGATGCGCCTCGCCCTGCCCTTGACCACCTTTATTCTGGCCCTGCTGGGCGTGACCATCGCGCTGAGCCAGGGGCTGCACGGCGGCATTGCCTTGGGAGTTGGCGTTGCTCTGGTGGTGGCTTCTCTGTATTTTACGGCGCTTCATCTCGGATCGGCCCTGGCCACGGCCGGCATCCTTCCGCCCTTCCTGGGAGTATGGATCGGGGACGTCATCTTTGCCGCCCTGGCCTGCTATCTCTGGATGGCAAGGAAATAAGCCGATCATTGCCTGCGCTGCTACCGCCTTCGAGGGTCCCGTGAAACCGCTGGAAGCGCTGAAGCTTCCGCCGTCCCACGTTTCGGGGTCTAGGGAGCTGTTCCCTCAATGCCCGCTTGCTGCACGGAGTTCAAAACGGGCCAAGATTTCATTTCCCCTATTGATTCTCTCGTTCTTCGCCCGTCCGATTTTCCGTCACGCACCCTTTTCAGAAAGACACACCCGACCATGCCCCCCAACCATCTACTCTGTATATGAATATTTAATGTGTCACTTTAAATCTGCATTGACCTTTGCCAGCATTGGATGTAATAACAAGTTGCTTTCATGCGACAACCTTCTCCCGTGAGTGAGCCTTCCCTCCGCCGACGGCTAAAGCCCACCAGAGCGGCGGCAGTTTCAAGGTGGTGCACTCCATGGAGGAAGCGTTTTGCTGGAGACGTTCCCCTGCCTTGTGCTGAGTGGCCGCGCCGGACGGGAAATCTACGCTTCTCAAACACCTCCTGCCGGACTACCGCTACGTCTCGCTCGACGACCCGCTCCTGCGCGAGCAGGCTTTGAGCGATCCCCGCTTCTTTCTCGATTCTCTGGTGAGCGGGCGATCATCGATGAAATCCAGTATGCACCGAGTCTGCTCTCGTACGTCAAGATGATCGTTGACGGCAACCGTGACCGGCGTGGCCTATTCGTCTTCACCGGTTCCCAGCAGTTCGCCATGATCAGGAATCTCGGGGAAACGCTGGCAGGAAGAATTGCCCTGTTGGAGCTGCTTCCCTTCGGTCTGCCGAAAAGCGGCGAGCCCTCGATCTTCCTGATACCCTCTCGGCTTTTACCCATGCGGCCCTCACCGGATCTTATCCGGAGCCCGCTTTGTATACGACGGCGGACATTCACGCCTGGTGCGCCTCCTATCTGCAGACCTACCTCGAACGGGATATCCGCACCATCTACAACATCGGCAATCTGCGCGACTTCCAGCGTTTTCTTCAGCTCCTCGCCGCCCATTGCGCGCAGCAACTGAATCTTTCCGAGTATTCCAGGCATCTGGGTGTTTCGGTGCCAACCATCAAGAGCTGGCTGTCGATCCTCGAAGCCAGTCGCATCGTCTATCTGCTTCCGCCCTACTACGCCAACCTGGGAAGCGGATCGTCAAGGCACCCAAACTCTATTTTCTCGACATCGGTCTGGTCGCGCACCTGACCGGAATCCGCACTCAGGAGACGCTGCTAAAAGCGACCCTGGCGGGCCTCTATTCGAAAACTTCTGCATCCAGGAAACCTTAAAAATCTACCTCCACCGTGGAGAACGGCCACCGCTTTTCTATCTGCGCACCGCTGCCGGGCTGGAAGTGGACCTCCTCGTCGAACGGTCCTTCCGAAGGGTTGTTCCGGTCCAGATCAAATTCAACAAGACACCTTCCGCACCCCTGGCTTCGTCTCTGGTCAAGTTTGCCAGAGCTTTCCCTCAACTCAACGCACAGGAATCGATACTGGTATCCCTCGCCGAACACACGGTTCCGCTCACCCGCGAGGTATGGCTGTTTCCTGGAGGATTAGCGATGAAGGCTCCAGGGCGGAGAACGCCACGGCACTGCCTACCGGCAGACATCTCGGCGATTCCTGCGAATCGGGTGAGGTCGCCACGGGCAGGCTTCGATCCCCAGGTCCCTATTCGACCTTTTTCAGCTCCTTCCCGAACCGCAGACATAGACCTGGTCCCCCACCTTGAGATTGAACCGTCCATTGAATATCCACAACATTCAGATCGCCGCTGACATCATGGATTCCTCTTCATAACCTTTTTCCACAAACCGTGAGCCGACCCCGGCTGACCGCGCGATATCCATATTCCCGCTGAAGCACCCGGCCTAACCACCTTCCGGACCGTTTCAATGCCAAAGGGAATTTTGAAATGCAACCCGGCATCAGCAGTGTGATGAACCTTCCAACCGCTGCACGACCGCCGTTTCCTGCGGTTCAACCGTATAATTTGACGAGATTTTCACCGTGCTTCTATGCCTCCCTTGATCCCGGCGAAACCGATCGAAATTAACGTCAAGGCAAAAACACGGAATATTCGACAATTCATGGGAGTTTGGAAATTCTCGGTGCCGTAACCAATCGATTGCGCCGCAGCGAGAGCACCAACTGAGTTGTGTACTGCGAGTGCGGGAACAGCACAGCGAGTTGAGTTCGCTGTCACGAGCCTCCATGGGAAGAACCCTCTTTTAGCCGGTCGGATCGTCAAAAGATAAGGTTCAAGTTTGAGATGATTATGCGGTAGGTTACGAGGGTCGTGAAAATCAGGAACAAGACCATGGCAACGACCACAAGCTTCTTTTGAAGAGAGGGGATGATTTCTAAGAGGCTTTCGATCCTTTTGAAGGGCATCAATAACCCAACCCCCATTCCCGCAATCGCTCCTCCCAGCAAAGAGAGGTACAAGAAATAGCCGGCATACCCGTATTCCTTTTGCAAGATGCAGAACGGGCAGTGATGGGTCGGCAACTCATAATAATAGACTGATATGAACGAAATGATAGAGGCCAGGGACACAAGAAAAGCGATGCCGATCATCGTTGAGAAAAGGTATCCCTTCTCTCCTCTCCGATAAAAGGCAAGTCCCAGATAGCTTGTCAGAATCATGCTCGAATAAAACGCAAGCTGCATGGGAATAGCAGGCAGGGCGGCGATCTCCGAAGCCAGATTATTTCCGCCCGCACTGAAAAGCCTCCCGCAGCAGGAAGTGATAATATTGGGACGCAACTGAAAAAAATAAACGGCTTGGAGGATTGTCTCCATTATGATTAGAGGAGTCAGAATAGTCAATAGCAGATACTTCTTCTTGATCAGCGGATAATCATAAGCCTGATTGTCGGCA
Organism: uncultured delta proteobacterium; assembly: GCA_963808625.1. Lineage (GTDB taxonomy): Bacteria > Desulfobacterota > Syntrophobacteria > Syntrophobacterales > Syntrophobacteraceae > JADGQM01. The sequence continues at coordinate 3,801 of CAWEHK010000036.1, read as the reverse complement.
AAGTTTACGATGAGCCATAGACCTGCAAACAAGAAAATAGCGATCTTGAGGATAAGAGTAGGATACCCGTAACTATTGACTTTCAGGACACCTGCGGCACACATGGCCCCAGTGAAAAGGACATGAAGGCGGTCAACGGTAACCACATAGAGAAAGAGGGAGATAAGGTAGAAGCCAAAGGCATAGGTAAGGATAGTGGATATGAGGTACGTCTTTCTTTCAAGAACCAGCTGCAGCTCACTTCCGCTTTTTATATCCCACCATCTCAAGATCTTGATGCCATAGCAGGCAGAATAGGAAACCATGAGGCCAATGAGGGCGGATGCCATACAGAGGGCGATGATGGAAGGATGGAAGGGCATCGGTCATCTCTCCTCACATCCCCTTCAGCAGTCTGGGCAATGCAACCAGGCGCAGAGACGGTTCCTGAGGTTGCGTCCCGTCATCTGCTGCGGCTACTTTGCCATCCCGCACCTGCACGACCCGATCGACGATCGCGGATTCATAGACGAGCGGGTCGTGGCTGGCGATGAGGATGGTCTTTCGGTCATCCTTGAGCCCCCTCAGAATCTCCACCAACTCGAGAGAATGAGCCGAATCGAGGTGAGCGGTAGGTTCGTCGGCGATGATGACGGACGGACCGTTGATCAAGGCCCTCGCGATGGCCACCCGCTGAGCTTCCCCGCCGGAGAGCCATTCGACCCTGGTATGGGCCTTTTGAGAGATCTTGAAGAGATCGAGCAACTGCATGGCTCTCTCTTTCAGTACTGCCAACTTCTCCCCACAGGGGTAGGCGGGGAGCATCACATTTTCGAGGACGCTGATCCCTTTCACGAGGTGAAATTGCTGGAAAACAAAGCCAAACGTTTTTCGCCGAATCTCCGTAAGAAATCTTTCCGGCAGGCTGGTGATCTCCTTTCCCATGAGATGGATCCGTCCGGAGGTAGGTCGGGTCATGCAGCCCAGGAGGCTCAGCAGGGTCGTTTTTCCGGAACCGCTCGGACCCTTGAAAACGGTGACTTCGTGGTCTTCAAGCTGAAGGCTGATGCTGTCAATCGCGGTAAACTCGTTGGGCTTCCCTTGATTATAGACTTTTTTCACCTGCAGCAATTGAATCATTTACATCCTCATGACGGAATCCGGGTCGACCGTTGCCGCCCTCCAAGAAGGGATAATCGTCGCCAGGGTATAGGGCACCACTGTCAGGAAGAGCAGCGTGGCGACCTGGGAAGCGTCGATAAAGGGGGTCAGTGCAAATCTTGGATACAACACCGCCCAGCCTTTGAGAACGGGCTCGAACAAGGCTGCCGAGGTGAAGAACACATGAAGGTAGGCCAGAATGATGCCGGCCAGGAAAGACGAGAGGGAAACGACTACGCCTTCCCAGAACTTCATCAGCACCACTTCCGAAGTCTCCCATCCGATCCCTTTCAGGATGCCGATCTCTTTGCGTTCCTCGAAACTCATCCCCGAAGCCTTTTCCCAGGCCAGGATGAGAAAGGCGAGCAGGGCCCCGGAAAGCACGAAGATCATCAACCCGCCGCGCCAGTTGAAGACAGAGTCGTAGGTCCGCAGCAGTTCATCACGCAGAATCGGTCGCGTATCGGGAAAGGCTGCCACGATTTTCGTGGCGATAACCGACAGTTCCCGTGGATTTTTGACCTGGAGCGTCAAGTCGGTGGCGTAATCAGCCGAGCCTCCAAAAAGCCTTCGAAAACCATCTTCGGAGATCAGGACGAGATCCGAAGAAACCAGCCCGGATTCTGAGGGCATGATGGTCTTTACGCGAAATTCAACCAGCTTCCCGTCATAGGTTTTGAATCTCATGGTGCCGCCTTTGAAGACCTGCCGGATTCTGGAGATTCCTTCCCCGATGATGATGCTTTCGGGTTCGAGGTGAACATCCTCCGGGGCCATCAGGGTATAATTGGCCCCTGAAGGCGAGTCGAAATAGTAGCCCCAGAGCCGCTTCTTGACGGAACTGACACCGGTTATGTCCTTGATCTTGTCCATATAGCTTATCGGGATCGGATCATGCCTGCCGGCAACCGACCTCTGCACCACCATCTCGGGCGCGTTCTCCATGATGAGGGCCGCCTCCTGTTTGATGGCGTGTGTGAAAAACATTACCGAAGCCAGCAGAAATACGATGAGAATATAGACAAGCGCCAGCGCTGCATTCTTCCCCTTCCTCCGGAAGAGAGAGGACAGGGTGAAATCCAGGATGTTCTTTTGCCGTTCAATCCACCCTGCCATGGGTCCTCCTGATGCTTGCCGGCGGCTGGACGATCATCCCGAAGGAAAATGATCCAGTGCATGGGGGAATCCTGGAATGGCGTATGCAAGTCGGCCTGAGATAAGTGCCTGGTGTAGCTAGCCTCGGTGAAGAGGCACAGATCGGTCAACTCAAGCGTCCTCACGAGCCTGCTCTTTGCCTCGAGAAGCTTCAGATCGGCGTTCTTCTGGTACAGGGCGTGCCCAGAGAGAGCGCAAAGAATGAGCCCACACAAAGCAAGGTATAAGAGAAACGCATTGGACCTTCTCATGGGAATCAGTCCATCTTTTCGATCATTTCTCTTGTGATTTCGATAAACTTCAGGATGGCCTTCCCTTGATGGTCGTTCATGAACTGCCGGGCTTCAGCTTCCTTACCGAAAGGAATGAACTCCTTGCCCATCGGTCCATAGACGTCGCTTCCCAAAACATAGAAGGCTGCCTGTCCGTCAACAAAACTCAAGCTATAGTAATCGGTTACGTGAATCGCTTCGATGTCGGACGGGTCCCTGCCTTTTTCGTATTTCTTCATGTTCAAATAGTATTTCATCATATCCTTCATCCCATCAAAGACAACATGGAGCCATCTTTGAAGAGAATCTCCGCCACAAAATCCGGATACGGGGCCACAAACATGCCACAGACCGGGCATTTGTCCCTCTCCCTCGGCTTGACAGGACCTGTTCCGGCGGCCCAGCCAAGCCCTGCTGCCAGAAACAAGACCACCAAAAGACCCAATACTCTACGCTTCATAATTCCTCCCGGTGCATGGTGGAGCTGCACGGAATGAAGCAATCGAAATAATGCATGTCATTATTGCTTATGTTCTTTCTGCCCCATGCTCGCTTGTTTCATGGCTTTTCTCTTCTCCCGGATCATTTTGGTGTCGGTATACATGTCTTCGTAGGCTGCCTTCATAGCCTGGTCAAAGGTGCCGATATTGCCGCCATTCGCCGCCACGAATGCCTTAGCCTCCTCACTCTTGCCGAAGGCCCATTTGGCGTTCTTCGTCATGACCCCCATTTTGTTTCCACCGATCACCCAAACCGCCTTCTCGACGTCGATGAGTTCCTTGGTCTGGTAATCTCCCACCCAGATCACTTTGGGTGTCTTATCGATATTGGTGGCCAGATCTATGGCTGCACAATGGATGCTGCAGGTTCCGACCGCTGTTCCATCCTCATATTCAATGAGCATTCTGCTGTGGGCAAATTTTTCTCGGTCCATACCACAGTACTTACACGCCTTCTGCTTGGTTATGTCCTCCTGAGCAAAAGCGTAAGCGGTCAGCAAAAGACACAACACTACGGCTAACACGGTCCATCTCTTCATGTCCTTCTCCTTTGTTTTACATTTGTTTTACATTCGGCGGAGGTTACGCAGGCGTGGAAGCTGCGCCGGCTAGAGGCCAGAAGCAGGGAGATCCACAGCCTGACAGTTCCTGGTCTTGAGTGCCCAGTCGCGGCCGTCTTTCTCGATGAGGCCACGACCGACGATGTCGGAAATCTTCTGCACGTCGCCGTCCTC